>NZ_JBAKHP010000035.1:0-56577 GCF_036902745.1 Micromonospora sp. CPCC 205554
CCGAGACCTCTACCGACGCCTCGAAACCCCACCCCAGCCACTTGACGCGTCATAGGAGCGTCGACTGCGGTCAGCGGCGGACGCCCACCCCGCCGTAGCCGTGCGACACCGCGGCCTGCGGTTCCCCGTCGGGCCGCCAGTCCGCCACCTTCACCAGGCCCGGTTCGACCAGCTCGTACCCGTCGAGGAACCGGGCCACCTCGTCGCGGCTGCGGGGCACCAGCGGGGAGCTGCTGCGACGGTAGATCGCCGTGCCCTGCTCGGTGGGCAGCGCCGGCAGTCCGTCCAGGGTGAGGTGGGACAGCGCGAGCACACTGCCCGGCACCGTGGCGTCACGCAGCTTCGCCACCGCCGCGTACGGGTCGTCTGCGTCCGGCACGAAATGCAGCACCGCGAGCAGCAGCACCGCGACCGGCTCGCTCAGGTCGATGGTGGCCCGCAGCGTCGGGTCGGCCAGCAGCTCGTCGGGGCGCCGCAGGTCGCCCTGGAGCACGACGGTGCGGCCGTCCACGGGCAGCAACCGCCGGGCGTACGCGACCGCCACCTCGTCGTGGTCGACGTAGACCACCCGGGCGTCGGGGCGGATCGCGCGGACCACCTCGTGCACGTTGCCCTGGGTCGGCAGGCCGGCGCCGATGTCGAGGAACTGGCGTACGCCCTGCTCGGCCGCCCAGCGCACGACCCGGCGCAGGAACGCGCGGTTGCTCTGCGCGGCGACGCCGGTGTCCGGGAAGATCTTCAGGATCTCCTCGGCGGCGGCCCGGTCGGCGGCGAAGTTGTGGCAGCCGCCGAGGTAGTAGTCGTACATCCGGGCGACATTGGGTCGGTTCTCAGCCTCCGTCACCCCTCGATGTCTAGCACTCTGGGCGACACACCGCTGACCCGTCGTGTCGACGATCCGGCCGATCCCGGTCTTCACCTGGTACGACGGTGGGACACACCGGCGCAAGGAGGTTCCGATGACAGGTGGACGGGAGACAGTGGAGGTCGAGCCGGTGGTGTTCCGCGCCGTCTACGACTCGCCCGCGTCACTGCCCGGGCGGCACCGGTGGACCACCCCGGAGGCGGACGTGCGACGGCTGGAGAAGCTGCTGAACATGCCCGCGCGCAGCATCGGCGCGCCGCTGTGGGTCAGTGGCGACGAGCCGGACTGCCCGAAGTGCGGGCGGCGGGTCACCTGGTACGACATCGTCTCGTCCGCGCTGCACGGCGTGCACGACCACACGATGATCGCGCGGGTGATCCTCGGCGAGCGCAAGTACGTGAACACCGAGGTGCCGGACGCGATCCCCGGTGTCCACTGTGCCGACTGCCGCACCCCGATCACCGGGCTGCGGAGCTTCAAGTGCCACAACTGGGCGTACGCGTTCGAGGCGCTGGAGGAGGTCGTCGCCCGGATGTCCGGACTGCCGGTTCAGTCGTCGCCGCCGGCCGCCTCCTGAGCGCGCCGTTCCGGACGGCGGCCGGGTGGGGCCTGCGGCTCGGGGCCGGGATCGGGCACCGGCGGCATCGGCCGGGTGACCGGCCCGTCGCCGGTGACCCGGAGCTGTTCGCCGTGGTGCCACAGCTCCACCGCGTCACCAGGCCCGGCGTCCGGCAGCTCGTAGCGGGCCTCCCGCCCGGTGAGCGTGACCCGCAGCCGGTGCCCGTGCCGGCGCAGGTGGAACACCAGCCGGGTGATCGGCCCGGGTAGGCGCGGCTCGAACGCGAGCACGCCCCGGTCGTCGCGCAGCCCGCCGAAGCCCTGCGCCACCACCAGCCAGGCGCCGGCCAGGGACGCCAGGTGCAGCCCGTCGGCGGTCTTGTCGCCCAGGTCGGCGAGGTCCTGGAACGCCGTCTCGGCGAACAGGTCGTACGCCAGGTCGAGGTGCCCGACCTCGGCGGCGAGGATCGCCTGCGCGGACGCCGACAGCGACGAGTCCCGGACGGTCCGCGCCTCGTAGTAGGCGACGTTGCGCGTCTTCTCCTCGGCGGTGAACTCCCCCGGGCAGCGCAGCATGGCCAGCACCAGGTCGGCCTGCTTGACCACCTGCTTGCGGTACAGCTCCAGGTAGGGGAAGTGCAGCAGCAGCGGGTAGTCGTCCTCGCCGGTGCCGGCGAAGTCCCACTCCGGCTGCGCGGTGAATCCGGCCGACTGCTCGTGCACGCCGCGCTTGCCGTCGTACGGGACGAACATCGCGTCGGCGGCGGCCCGCCACCCGGCCACCTCGGCGGCGTCGACGCCGAGCCGCGCGGCCACCTCCGGGCACTGTGCCGCAGCGTCGGCGGCGCCGCGCAGGTTGCGCCGGGCCATCAGGTTGGTGAAGACGTTGTCGTCGACCAGCGCGGAGTACTCGTCCGGGCCGGTGACGCCGGTCAGGTGGAACGCGCCGCCGTCGTCGAAGTGGCCGTATCCGTGCCACAGCCGGGCGGTCTCGATCAGCACCTCGGCGCCGCACTCGGCGAGGAACGCGGTGTCACCGGTGGCCGCCACGTACCGCAGCACCGCGTCGGCGATGTCCGCGTTGACGTGCAGGCCCGCGCTGCCGGCCGGCCAGTAGCCGGAGCACTCCCGGCCGCTGAGCGTCCGCCACGGGTACGTGGCGCCGGTCAGGCGCAGCTCGGCCGCGCGCTCACGGGCCTCGGGCAGGTGGGCGTGCCGCCAGCGCAGCGCCGAGCGGGCCAGTTCCGGCGCCAGGTACGTCAGCACCGGCAGCACGTAGCCCTCGGTGTCCCAGAGCACGTGCCCGTCGTAGCCGTTGCCGGTCAGCCCCTTGGCCGGGATGGTCCGGTCGCCGTCGGCGCGGCCGGACTGGAGCAGGTGGAACACCGAGAACCGCACCGCGAGTTGCAGCTCCGGGTCGCCGTCCAGCTCGACGTCGGCGGTGGCCCATGCCGCGTCGAGCGCGGCGCGCTGCTCGGCCAGCAGGGTGTCGAACCCGTCGGCCCGGGCGGTGTCCGCCTCCGCGACGACCAGGTCGGCCAGTTCATCGGCCGGGGTGCCGTCGACGTCGGCGCACTCGTAGGCGGCGAACCGGGTGACCCGGATGCGCTCGCCGGGGCGTACCGGGCCGGACAGCGCCAGCCGGAACCGGTCGGCTGTCAGTTCGGTGTCGGTGGTGATCTCGTCGGGCGCCTCGACCCGGTGCGCGACGGCGACGGCGACCCGCTGGCCGCTGCGCCCGGTCCGGTGCACGAGCACACCGTCGAGGCCGTCGTCGCGACGGATCTCGCCGGTGAGCGGGTCGTGGATCACCGAGGCGGCCCGGGGGTCGTCGGCGCGTTCCGGCACCCGCTGGTTGGCGAGCAGGTCGGCGCCGACCCGCAGCCGGACCGGCTCGTCCAGCGGCTCGACCGCCCAGTCGACGGCGGCGACCGGGCGCCGGGTCAGCGAGACCAGGCGGGTGCTGCGGATGCGTACGCCCCGGCCGCCCGGCGAGACCCACTCGGTCTCCCGGCGTACCACTCCGGCGCGCAGGTCCAGCTCCTGGTGGTGCCGCCGGATCGTGCCGGTCCGCAGGTCCAGCGGCTCGTCGTCGACCCAGAGCCGGATCAGGGCGGCGTTCGGCGCGCTGATCACGGTGTCGCTGCGTTCCGGGAACGCGTACCCGCTCTCCGGGTAGGTCAGCTCGTGCTGCTCGTGGAACCCGTTGAGGTAGCTGCCGGGCATGCCGCAGGGCTCGCCCTCGTCGAGCGTCCCGCGCCAGCCCACCCAGCCGTTGGCGAGCGCGAAGACGGACTCGGTCTCGCCCAGCCGGTCCAGGTCCGCGCTGGTGCGCCGGATCCGCCAACCGTCGTCGCCGTGCGGCACGTGTCCTCCCGAGTCCGAAGCCTGGACCGCCACCGAACCAGACCCGGCTGGGAGGTGGCTGGGACTCCGATACCCGTGGCGGCGCCCGCCCGCACCTGCGGGTGGCCGATCACACGGTGACGAGCACCAGCGCGGCGGCGGTGCCGAGCACCAGGAACGGCCCGAACGGCAGGTGCCCGGACCAGCGGACCCGCCGGGCGGCGAGCAGCACCACCCCGGCCAGTCCGGCGAGGGTCACCGCGAGCACCAGCCCGGCCACCAGCACCGGCCAGCCGTACCAGCCGAGCAGCGCGCCCGCGCCGAGCGCCAGCTTGGCGTCGCCGAGGCCGAAGCCGCGCCGCCCGAGCAGCAGCGTGGTGGCGGCGAACCCGCCGCCGAGCACCAGCCCGGCCAGGACCGCGCGGATCCACGGGTCCGTGCCCGGGCCGGTCAGCGCGGCCACCCCGAGCAGCGCCCACGTACCGGCCGCCGCCGGCCAGGTGAGCCGGTCGGGCAGGCGGTGCGCCAGCGCGTCCACGATCGTCATCGGCACCGCCCAGACCAGCCACCACGCCAGTGCCAGGCGCGCGGCGGGCGCGCCGCCGGTGAACACCGGCACCGCCACCGCGAGCAGCAGCGCCACCTCCACCACTGCCGGCGCCGCGCCGACCCGGGCCCGGCAGGCCGGGCAGCGGGCGGCGGGGCCGAGCGCCGGCAGCGGCCGGTCCAGCGCGATCGGGGCGCCGCAGCCGTCGCACCCCGTCCGGTCCGGAGACCCCGGCGGTACGGCGTAGCGCGCCACCGCCAGCCGGAGCAGGGGTACGACCGTCAGGGCGGCGACCAGCCGGGTACTCGGACGGCGGGCATCGGCCACCGGTCCGGTACGCCGTACCCGTTCAGCCGTCATGCCGGATCCCCCGTCCGGTCGCCGTGCGTTCCACCGTGGAGCACGCAGAGTGATTTCTCCTTCGCGCGGATGCGACGACCGAGGCGTGCCGGGGCGTCTGATGCGACGCGGCGGCGGCCGGGGCGAGCCACGGCGTGAACCCCGGCGAACCGGCGGGACGGATCGGACGAGCGGCACGCTCCCCACCCATACCGGCGGTCCGTCGCGACCACCGCGGCGCGTACGGGTGAGCACACGCCCGCCGGCCCGGAGCCCCGCCGAGGCCCACTCGTCATCGTGGCGACACACACCGGCCACCACCTCCCGTCTTCACTCACCGTGTTCACGTGAATTACCTCTGTTGCATCGGCGGACGTGAGCCTATGCTCGCCCCTTGGGTACGACGCAACCCCCGATCAATTGGCGTCGGAGGCACCAGGGCACAAAATCCGCATCGATCAGTACAGATCAATACAAGTGGCGGCGACGGGGGCCCGGAGTGACAGTTCCGGGCGCGCTTCCGCATGCCCGGAGCGGGTCGGCGTGATCGCCCCGGGCCGGCACCGAGGAGGGATCGGCGTTGCGCACACGGCAATCCCGCCGATGGGAAATCGTCCTGCTCAGCGTTGTGCTGGTGGTCGGCTCGGCCGGCTGCGGCACCGAGCCGGAGGCGGCCACCCGTCCGCTGACCGGTCGTGCCGCCGCACCCGCCGCCCATTCCAGCGCCGAGGAGGACGCCGCCGGAAAAGCGGCCCTGGCCGCCTATTCCGGCTATCTCGACGCGTCCCGGGCAGCCAGTGCGCGCAGCGATCCGTCCCATCCCGCTCTGACCCGTTTTCTGGCTGATCCGCTGCTGACCCGGGTGCGAATGGCGATTCTCGACGCGAAGGAGCACGGCGCGATGCGTACCGGGAAACTGCTCTCCGACCCCGAGGTCGTGTCGGTCGACCTGGCCGCCCGCCCGCCCACCGTCGAGATCCAGGACTGCCTGGACGCGAGCGGATACCGGCTCGTCTACGCCAAGAACCGCAAGGCCGTACCCGGCACCCGTGGCGGGCGCTACCTGGCCACCGCCACAGCGGTCCGTTTCCCGGACGGCCGATGGCTGGTCAACGGCGGCGCCGCGCACCAGGACCAGCCGTGCTGACCTGGGGAGGAAGGGGTGTCCCGGCCCGTCCGACCCGGGCCGGGACGCCCCGCCGGCTGCTGCTCGCCGCCGGCCTGGCCGCGCTGCTGACGCTCACCGGCGCACCCGCCCGCGCCGCCGACCCGGGCGGCTCCTGCCCGCCGGAACAGACCGACTGCGACGTCTGGGACGACGACCCCGGCATCCCCGGTGGACCAGGCGGACCGGGCGGCGGCGGGGACAACGGCGGCGGAGGCGGCAACGGCGGCGGCACGCCCAAGTGCCAGTGGAACGGCCGGGCCATCGCCTGCTACCACCCGGTTCTCGGCTGGTTCAACAACGCCGACGGCTGCTACTACAAGCTCGAGGAGCCGCAGGGCCAGGCGCCTCCCGGCCAACAGTGGTACCAGCTCACCTGCAACGGCGGCGACCTCGGCAGCATCCGTCGAGCGCTTCTCGACGCCCCGCCGCCCGGCTACGGCGCGCCGCCGGACCCGGAGGAACTCGCCCGCCGCGCGCTGGCCTCGATCTCGCTGCTCCCGCCCCGGGCCGCCGTGGCGCCCCGGCGCAGCCAGGGCCCCGGCCTCGTCGGGCTGCCCGTCTGGATGTGGGCCAGCCCGGGCGAGGCCTACTTCGGGCCGCTGTCCGCGTCCGCCTCCGACCGGGGGCTGACCGTGGAGATCACCGCGAAGGTGGACCGGATCGTCTGGCACATGTCCGACGACATCGACGTCACCTGCGACGGGCCGGGCACGCCGTACCGGGCGAACGGGCCGAGGGCCGGCTCCACCTCGCCGGACTGCGGCCTCGACCAGGGCTATCCGAAGGCCGGCACCTACGAGGTGAGCGCCACGACGTTCTGGACCGTCGAGTGGTCCGGCGGCGGCGAGAGCGGCGTCATCGCCCAGAGCCGGTCCAGCGGCGTCGTCCCGGTACAGATCAACGAGCTTCAGGTGGTGACCCGATGAGCGTCGTGGCAGCCCGCAACGGAACCCCGGTGGAGGCACCGGTCGCGCCGCCGAAGGTGGTCCGGCAGCGACGCGTCCGCCCCGGCCTGCTCGGCCTGGCGGTCCTGCTGATCGCGCTCGGCGGGCTGGGCGCGGCGTTCGCGGTCACCTCGGTCCGCTCCACCGGCACGTACCTGGCCGTGGCCCGGCCGGTCGACGTGGGACAGCAGCTCACCGCCGACGACCTGGTGCCGGTACGCGTCTCCGGCGGGCGGGAACTCCAGCCGGTGTCCGCCGACCGGATGGACGAGGTCCTCGGGCTGCGGGCGGCCGTCCGGCTCACCCCGGGCACGCTGCTCACCCCGGCCCAGCTCACCGAGGCCCCGCTGCTCGGCGCCGGGCAGCAGCAGATCGCGCTGGGGCTCGAACCCGAGCAGGTGCCGGCCCGCAAGCTGCACCCCGGCGACAAGGTGCTGCTGGTCAGCACGCCCTCGAACGCGACCGGCGGCGGCTCCGACGCGTCCCGTGGCGGCGGCACCCGGTTCGAGGGCACCGTGATCGACACCGCCGCGCCGCAGAACGGTGACGTGGTGGTCTACCTGGCGCTGGCCGTACGGGACGTGCCGGCCGTCGTGGCGCTCGCCGCCGACGACCGGATCGCGCTCGTGCTCACCGAGGCGGCCTGATGGCGATCATCGCCCTGGTCTCGGCGAAGGGATCACCGGGTGTCACCACCGCCGCGCTCGCCGCCGCGCTGAGCTGGCACCGGCGGCTCGTGCTGGCCGAGTGCGACCCGGCGGGCGGCTCGATCCTCGCCGGGTACCTCGGCGGGGCGCTGGACGGCCCGCGCGGCATCGGCGAGCTGGCGGTGGGTGAGCTGCGCGACGGCAGCCTGGAACACGCGTTCTGGTCCCAGCTGGTCGACCTGGACGCGCCCCGCCGCGAACGGCTGCTGCTGCCAGGGGTGGTGGACCCGGCCCAGGCCGGCAGCGTGATCCCGCTCTGGCAGCGCTTCGCCGACTACTTCACCGGGCTGGAACGGGGCGAACCGCCGTACGACGTGCTGGTCGACTGCGGCCGGCTGGCGGTCGGCGGTCCACCGTGGCCGCTGCTGCGGGCCGCCGCGGTGGTGCTGCTGGTCACACGCGCACACCTGCCCGACCTCTCCGCCACCCGGGCCACCGCCCGCGCGATCGAGCGGGATCTCACCGAGCACCGCGTACCGCCCGGCACGCTGCGCCTGCTCGTGATCGGGGACGGGCACGGCACCAGCGAGATCAGCAAGGCGCTGCGGCTGCCGGTGATCGCCCGCCTGCCGCACGACCCGCGTACCGCCGAGGTGCTCGCCCACGGCGGCACCGTACGGGCGAACCGGCCGCTGATGCGCGCGGCCGGCGCCCTGGAGGTACCGGTACGGGCGCTGCTGGACCGGCGTCGCGCCCGGCTGGCCTGGCCCGGGGCGACCACACCGCGCGCGGTGACCGCGCCGAGCGTGCCGGGGGTGTCCGGTGCGGTTTGAGCCGGTCTCCCACGACCCGCGCGCGCAGCAGCCGGGCGTCGTCTCGACGGTCCCGCCGCTGGCCCCGCCGAACGGGCGGCACCACGTCCCCGGCCCGGTGCCCGCCGCGCCGGCGGCCCCACCGCCACGCCCCCGCGTCGACTTCGCGGTGGTCCGCGAGCTGCGCCGGGAGCTGAGCGAACGGCTCACCCAGTGGCAGCGCGGACGCGAGTTCGACGCCGACGCCGAGGAGGTCGAGCGCGCCCGGCTGGCGGTCGCCGTGGTGTCCGCGTACGCCGACTCGGTACGCCGGGCCGGCACGCCGATGGCCGCCGACGCGGAACGGGTGCTGCTCGACCAGGTCACCGCCGAACTCGTCGGGCTGGGCCGCCTCCAGACGCTGCTCGTCGACGACAGCATCGAGGAGGTGCACATCCTCGGCTGCGACCAGGTGCGCATCACCCGGCACGGCGGCGGCGTCGACTGGGCCGAGCCGATCGCCGAGACCGACGACGAGCTGGTGGAGATCCTTCAGGCGGCGGCCCGCCGGGCCGGGGCCACCGAGCGGTCGCTGTCCACGTCGAAGCCCACGCTCGACCTGCAACTACCGGACGGCAGCCGGCTCGCCGCGGTGTTCCTGGTCAGCCACCGCCCGTACGCGGTGATCCGCAAGCACAACACGCTCGAGGTCAGCCTGGAGGACATCGCGGGCGGCCGGCCCGACCTGGACGAGATGATCGACCCGCTGCTGCGCGACTTCCTCCGCGCGTCCATGCGGGCCGGGCTGAACATCATGGTCGCCGGGCTCGCCGGGGCCGGGAAGACCACTGTGATCCGCGCGCTGATGGACGAGATCCCGGCCGACGAGCCGTACGTGCTGTTGGAGGAGAGCCGGGAACTCCTGCCGGCCCGGCGCGGGCACAAACACCGTGCGGTGATGAGCTTCGAGTCCCGGGAGGGGCACGGCGAGCGCGGCGCGGACGGGCGGCCGGCGGGTGAGGTCAGCATCGCCGACCTGATCCCGGTGTCGCTGCGCATGGGCGTGCTGCGGATCATCGTCGGCGAGGTGCGGTCCCGGGAGATCGTGCCGATGCTCCAGGCGATGACCACGAGCCGCGGGTCGATGTGCACCATCCACGCGCGCACCCCCTCGGGGGTGAGCGAACGCATCATCGAGCTGGCGCTGTCGCACGGCCGGGAGATGACGGTCGACCAGGCCCGCCGGATGGCCGGCAACGCGCTCGACCTGATCGTCTACGTCACGGTCGAGGACGAGACCGCGATCGGCGGGCGCAAGCACCGGTTCGTCTCGCACGTCGAGGAGGTCATCGGCGTCGGCGAGGGCAACCGGATCACCACGACGACCGTCTTCGGCCCTGGTCCGGACGGCCGTGCGGTCCCTCGCCACCTGCCCGAACGCATCCGCGACCAGTTGCTGCGCGTCGGCTACGACGCCCGCCTGCTCACCCGGTTCGTCGAAACCGGTGTGGGCGCGTGGCGGCGGCCCCGGCACACCCGCCTCGGCGCGCGGCCGAGCGGAGGCCCGGCGTGACGCAGATCGAACTGATCGCCCTGGTCTCCGGCGCGGCCTGCGTGGCCGGGCTGGTGCTGACAGTCGTCGCGCTCGTCGGCACCCGCCGCCCGCCCGGTCCGGCACCCGGTACCGGGCCGGGCCTGAGCCGCCTCTGGACCGGTTCCGGCGCGAGCCGCGCCGACCAGCGCCGCTACCAGCTCCTGCTCGGCGCCGCGGTGGTCGCCGGGGCGGCGGCGTTCCTGCTCACCGGACTGCCGGTGGTCGGCCTGCTGGTGGCGCTCGCGGTGCCGGGCGTGCCGTGGCTGTTCGCGGTCGGCCGGGCCGAGCAGCGGGCCATCGCCCGGGTCGAAGCCGTAGGCGAGTGGACCCGCCGGCTCAAGGACATCTCCGCCACCGGCCAGGGACTCCAGCAGGCGATCATCGGCACCATCGCCACCGCGCCGGAGGAGATCCAGGAGGAGGTACGCACGCTCGCCGCCCGCCTCCAGGCCGGCTGGCTGGCCCGCTCCGCGCTGCTCGCCTTCGCCGACGAGATCGCCGACCCGGTCGCCGACCAGGTGGTGGCCGCGCTGATCCTGCACCTCACCGACCGGGGCGAGCGCCTCGGCGACGTGCTCGGGTCGATCGCCACCGCCGCCTCGGCCGAGGTGGCGACCCGGCGCGAGGTCGAGGCGAAACGCACCCAGCCCCGGTTCGCGGTCCGCTTCCTCACCGGCATGACGCTGGCGACGCTCGCGTACGGGCTGGTGAACAGCGACTACATCCGTCCGTACGGGACGGTGACGGGTCAGCTCGTGATGGCGGTGCTCGGCGCGGCGTTCGTCGGGCTGCTGGTCTGGGTGCGCTCGATGAGCCAGCCGCCCCGGCCCGCGCGGTTCCTGCCGGCGCCCGACCCGGAGGAGGCGATCGCGTGAGCGCGAGGAGCGAGCTTGCGAGCCCCGCAGTCGCGAACGAAAGGCGGGCACCGTGAGCGTCCTCAACTGGCAGATGGCGATCGCGGTGCTCGGCGGGTGCGCGGTCGGGCTCGGGCTGTTCCTGGTCGTCCGCGAGGCGCTGCCGGCCACCCCGGCGCTCGGCCCGGCGCTGCGCCGGCTGCACCAGCCGCCCGGCCAGGCCCCGGCCGCCGGCGCCGGGCCGGACTGGCTCGGCGGGTTCGCCCGCTGGCTGCGCCCGCCGCACCGGCAGCTCGCCCTGCTCGACCGCACCCCCGAGCAGTACGCCCTGTCCGTGCTGCTCTCAGCGCTCGTCGGGTTCGCCGCCCCGGCGGTCGCCTCGGCGGTGCTCTTCGTCGGCGGGGTGGCGCTGCCGGTGGCCGTACCGGTGGTGGCCAGCCTGGGCCTGGCGCTCGGCGCCGGACTGCTCGCGCACCGCGCGGTCCTGGCCAAGGCGGACGCCGCCCGGGACGAGTTCCGGCAGGCGGTCTGCACCTACCTCGACCTGGTGGCGTTGCAACTGTCCGCCGCGCACGGCCCGGTGCAGTCGCTGGAGCGCGCGGCGGCTGTCTGCGACGGCTGGGTCTTCGACCGGATCCGGGAGGCGCTGCGGCTCGCCCAGCTCCAGATGCACTCGCCCTGGGACGAGTTGCAGGAGCTGGCCGAGCGGATCGGCATCCCGGAGCTGGGTGACGTGGGCGCCATCATGCGCTCCTCCGGCAGCGAGGGCGCCCAGGTGCACGAGACGTTGCGGTCCCGCGCCGACTCGCTGCGCGACCAGATCCGCACCGACAACCTGGCCCGGGCCGAGGGGGTCACCAGCAAGTTGGACATCCCCGGCTCACTGCTGGTGTTCGTCCTGCTCGGCTTCGCCGTCTATCCGTTCCTCGCCCGCCTGTGAACCCACCCGAGAAGGAGACGACCATGCACCTCTACGCCTACCTGTACGTGGCGGTGAGCACCCGCCTCGCCGAGCTGCGCCGGGACTCCGAGCGCGGCGACAGTCCGGTGCCGACCGCGGTGATCATCTTCGGCCTGGTCGCGGTGGCCATGGCGGTCACCGGGCTCGCCCTGGCCAAGGCGAACAACTGGATGAACGCCATCCCGAACAACACGGCGCCGCAGGCCCCGTGATGCCGCGCCCCGCCCGTACGGTCCGGAGCCGGCCGGCGTCTGCCGGCCGGCCCGCCGGTCCGCCCGGTCCGGGGCGGATCGCCGCTGCCCTGCGCGCCCGCCTGGCCGAGGGTGAGCGGGGCGCCAACCCGGTCGAGCTGGCCGTGGTGATGCCGGTGATCCTGGTGATGCTGTTCGGCTCGATCCAGGTCGCCGTCTGGTTCGTGGCCCGGTCCACCGCGCTGAACGCCGCGCAGACCGCCGTGAACGCCCAGCGCACGATCGACGCCGGGCCGGACGCCGGACGGCAGCGGGCGATCAGCTTCCTGCAACAGTCCGGGGACTGGCTGGTCGGCTGGGAGCAGACCGGCCCGACCTGCGTCGAGAGCGCCACCGGCGTCACCTGCACGGTGCAGGGACGCTCCCTGTCGGTCATCCCGGGCGTCTCGTTCGAGGTCACGCAGACCGCGCACGGCCCGGCCGAACGCTGGACCACCGGATGAGCGCCGGGCCGCGGCGGGACCGGGGTTCCGTCTCGATCGAGGTGGCGGTGCTCGCGCCCGCCTTCATCGGGCTGATGGTGCTGGCCGGCGTGGCCGGGCGGACCGCCGTCGCGGACGAGGCGGTGGAGTCGGCCGCCCACGACGCCGCCCGGGCCGCCTCGCTGGCCCGCAACGCCGACGACGGTGCGGAGGCCGCCGAGGAGGCGGCCCATGACCAGCTCGGCTGGGCGGGGCTGAACTGCACGGGCCCACCCCAGATCGATCTCGCGGGCTCGGTGGCCGGGACGACGACGAGCTTCGCCGCCGCGTACCAGAGCGCCGCAGGCGTGCCGGCGACCGTGACTGTCACGGTGACCTGCACCGTCTCCTTCGACGACCTGAGCGCGCCCGGCCTGCCCGGCGTGCCGGGCGGCAAGACCGTCTCGGCGAGATTCACCTCGCCGCTGGACACCTATCGGAGCCGCGGATGACCGGGCGGCGCGAGGCGGAGAACGGCCGGGTGAGCCTGTTCCTGGCCGTGGCGATGACCGGCGTACTCGCGATCATCGGCCTCGCCTACGACGGCGCCGGTCAACTGCGCACGCTCCAGCGCGCGGACAACCTGGCCGCCGAGGCGGCCCGCGCCGGCGGCCAGATGATCGACCGGGCGCGGGCCATCGAGGGCGGCCCGAAGCGGATCGACCAGGTCGCCGCCCGCGCCGCGGTCGCCGCCTACCTGGACGCCGCGGGCGGCGTCCAGGACCACGAGGTCGACTTCCCCGTGGTCGGCACCGAGACCCAGATCCGGGTGAGCGTGCAGATCACCTACAGCCGGGACCTGCTGAGTCTGTTCGGCGCACAGAAGACCGCCACCGTCACCGGTGAGGCCACCGCTCGGGCGCTCACCGGACCACCGTAGGAAGGGAAGGCCGCCATGGGCGCACCCCGACGCTCCCCCGTCCGCCGCGCCGGCCAGGTTCTCACCGGCCTCGGCGCCCTCGTCGTGCTCGTCGGCGTGCTGGCCGGCGGGCCGGTCGCGCTGCTGGCGTTCGCCGGCAACCCGCTGCCGGATCACCTGCCCACGCTGGCCGAGGTCGGCACGGCGTTGACCAGCCGCGACGACGGTCAACTGTTCCTGCGCGCGCTGGCGGTGGTGGGCTGGTTCGGCTGGGCCACGTTCGCGTTCTCCGTCGTGGTGGAGCTGCTCGCGGCGGCGGTACGCCGGCCGGCGCCGAAGCTGCCCGGCATGCACCGCCAGCAGAAGGCGGCAGCCGCGCTCGTCGGTTCGGTCGCGCTGATCCTGGTCGCGAGCCCGGCCGCGGCGAGCGCCGCCGCACTGACCGCCCCGCAACCGGCGGTCGCCGCCGTCACCTCGCCGGCCGTGACCGCGAGCCAGGCCACCCCGTCGGCCCCGGTCGCGTCGAAGACGGACGACCCGGCCGTGTACCGGGTCGCGAAGGGCGACTACCTGGGCGAGGTGGCCGACCGTTACCTGGACGACTTCGACAGATACAAGGAGCTGGCCCGGCTGAACCGGCTCGCCGACCCGGACCGGATCCGCCCGGGTCAGCTCATCACGCTGCCGGACGGCGCGACGGATTCGGGTGCCCGGCGGCACGCCACCGGACGGATCGTGGTCACCAAGCCGGCCGAGACGGCACCGGTCAAGCCCGGTGGCGGCGGTGCCTCCTCGACCACCCCGAAGGCGAAGCCCAAGCCCACGCCGCGGGACGCGACGCCCACCGTGGAGGCGCCCGTCGGTCAGCCGCCGGCCATGTCGGCGGGCGCGTCCCGGGCCACCGCCGAGGAGGGCATCAACCGTCCGCTCGCCATCTCGGCGGTGCTGGCCGTGGCGAGCATCGTGGGCGCGCAGATCGGCGCGCTGCTCGGGCTGCGCAAGCGGCCGGTGCCCGCCCGCGCGCTGTCGAGCGGACGGCACCGGCGGGACTGACTCAGGGCAGCCGGGCCTCGACCCGGCCGGACACCACGCGGCTGGGCAGCACGACCTGGTCGTTGGCGGCCGGGCCGTGCACCACCTCGCCGCCGTCGAGCCGGAACGCGCTGCCGTGCCAGGGGCAGACCACGCAGGCGTGGCCGTCGATCTGCTCCACGGTGCCCTCGCCGAGCGGGCCGCTCTGGTGGGGGCAGCGCTCCAGCATGACGCTGACGTCGTCGCCGTCCCGGTAGAGGATCACCGAGACGTCGTCGATCTTCTTGGTGACCAGCTCGTGCCGGGGCAGGCTGCTCAGGTCGCCGACCCGGTGCCACCCGTCGCTGATCAGGTGCATCTCGGAGACGCTCTGGCTGGCCTGGGCGCCCTGCTTGTACGCGAGGTGCCCACCCAGGTACGCCCCACCGCTCGCGGCGGACAGCCCCAGGTAGGACAACGTCCGGCCGAGGCCGTGCCGCCCGTTGAGCCGGGCCGCCAGCGAGCCGGCGTACAGCGCCAGGCCGACGGTGTTGGCGGCGGCGTGCACCAGACCGATCCGGCGCTGGTCGCGGGTGAGCGTGGCCCAGTCGTTGAGCCCGGCGACCGCCGCGGGCAGCGCGCTGACCGTACCGAGACCCACCAGTGCGGTGGCGGCCCGGCGCTGGCCGGGCAGCAGGTCCACCACGGCGGCGGAGATCCAGGCGCCGACCGGCACCTGCACCATCGCGGGGTGCAGCGGATGGCCGAGCCACACCCCGTGCAGCGCGTCGCGTACCCGTTGCGAGCGCAGCGTGCCCTGGACGGCACGCTGCAACCGGTCACCCACCCGGTCGAGACCGGTGGCCTGTTCGATCTTCGTCAGTAGTTCGCGCACCTGTTCCGACTTCCCGGCAGGAGAGCCCCCAAACCGGACGCCCCGGAATTCCCTCGCAGATGCGTCGCGGGCATGCTGAGCCCATGGGGGTACGCGTCGAGCACGCCGGTGCCGTGACCACTGTGATCCTGGACCGGCCCGAGGCCCGCAACGCCGTGGACGGGCCGACCGCACGAGCCCTGGCCGACGCGTTCCGCGCGTTCGACGCCGACCCGGACGCGGCGGTCGCCGTGCTCTGGGGAGCGGGCGGCACGTTCTGCTCGGGCGCCGACCTCAAGGCCGTCGGCACGCCGCGCGGCAACCGGGTCGAGCCCGACGGCGACGGGCCGATGGGGCCCACCCGGATGCGGCTGTCCAAGCCGGTGATCGCCGCGATCTCCGGGTACGCGGTGGCGGGCGGGCTGGAGCTGGCGCTCTGGTGCGATCTGCGGGTCGCCGAGTCGGACGCGACGCTCGGCGTGTTCTGCCGACGCTGGGGCGTACCGCTGATCGACGGCGGGACGGTCCGGCTGCCCCGGCTGATCGGCGAGAGCCGCGCGATGGACCTGATCCTCACCGGCCGTCCGGTGCGCGCCGACGAGGCGTACGCGATGGGTCTGGTCAACCGGCTGGTCGCGCCGGGTGAGGCCCGCGCGGCGGCCGAGGAGCTGGCCGCCGGGCTCGCCCGGTCCCCGCAGACGTGCCTGCGCAACGACCGGGCGGCGGTGCTGGCCGGCGCGGGGCTGCCCGAGCCGGAGGCGATGGCGGCCGAGCTGGCCTACGGCCTGGAGTCGCTCGCGGTGGACGGGGTACGCGGCGCCGGCCGGTTCGCCGACGGGGCCGGCCGGCACGGCGCGCCGGCCGGCTGAGGCGTCACTTCAGCGCGCGCAACGCGTCCTCGATGGCCCGGTGGAACGTCGGGTACGCGTAGATCATGTGCCGGAGCTGGCTGATCGGCACCGCCGCGTGCACCGCCACGACGAGGGCGGAGAGCACCTCGCCGCCGGCCGGTCCGGCCGAGGTGGCGCCGACGAGGACGCCCTGGTCGGCGTCGGCGATCAGCTTGATGAACCCGGCGTTGCCGGTCTTGTGGATCCAGCCCCGGGCCGACGAGGTGAGGTCGGCGTACCCGACCTGGACGTTGACGCCGCGCTCCCGGGCCTGCTGCTCGGTGAGGCCGACCGCACCGACCTCGGGGTCGGTGAACGTGACCCGGGGCAGCGCCCGGTAGTCGGCGACCGGGACGCTGCCCGGTGCGACAGTCGACCCGCCCGCGCTCATCGCGCCGCCGACCGAGCTGACCACCCCGGCCGCGCCGCCGACCACACTCGCGGTGCCGCTGGCGTCCGGGCCTCCCTTGGTACGCCGCATGTGGTCGAGCAGGTCCGCCACCACGATGCCGGCCTGGTACATGGCGATGTGGGTGAACGCGCCCTCGCCGGTGAGGTCGCCGACCGCCCAGATCCCGTCGGTGACGTGCATCCGGTCGTTCACCGGCAGGTAGCGCTGCCCGGCGTCCACCCCGACCGTGTCCAGGCCCAGTTCCTCCAGGTGCGCCTTGCGGCCGGTCACCACGAGCAGCTTCTCGCCGGTGAACTCGGCGCCGTCGGCGTGCACGGTGAACGCGTCGCCGTCGTGGCCGACCCGGCCGGCCTTGACCCCGGTGTGGATCTCCACCCCGTCGGCGCGCAGCGCGTCGGCGGCGAGCGCGGACGCCTCGGGCTCCTCGACGGCCAGCACCCGGTCGGCCGCCTCGACGACCGTCACCCGGACGCCGAACCGGGCGAAGACCTGGGCGAGTTCCAGCCCGATGGCGCCGCCGCCGAGCACCAGCAGCGACCCCGGCAGTTCCTCCACCTCGACGGCCTGGTGGTTCGTCCAGTACGGCGTGTCGGCCAGCCCGTCGATCGGCGGGACCGAGGGCCGGGTACCGGTGCCGAGCACCACGCCGTAGCGGGCCTGGAACACCTGGTCGCCGACGCGTACCCGGTTCGGGCCGTCGAGCCGCCCGCTGCCCCGGACGAACCGGCCGCCCTTGCCGGTGAACCGGTCCACGGCCACCTTGTCGTCCCAGGTGTCGGTGGCCTCGGCCCGGATCCGCTTCGCCACCGGCGCCCAGTCGGGCCGCACCTGGGCGGACCCGGCCAGCTCGTTGACCCGGTGCGCCTCGGCCAGCGCGTTCGCCGCCCGGATCATCATCTTGCTCGGCACACACCCCCAGTAGGGGCACTCGCCACCGACCAGGTCGCGTTCGATGCCGACCACGGTGAGGCCGGCCTCGGCGAGCCGCCCGGCCACTTCCTCGCCGCCGACGCCGAGCCCGACCACGACCACGTCCACCAGTTCCGGCTCCGCCATTCCGCAAGCATTCCGCACCTTCGGGACACCGGCCACCGCACCGGCCCGGAATTCCCGCGCCGGTAACGAACGCGACCACCTACCGTGGCCGCATGCACGCGCGCTTCACCCCGGTCCGGGACTGCTTCCACGACCTGTTCACCACCGGCCGGGAGACCGGCGCGTCGCTTTCCGTGTGGCACGACGGCGTACCGGTGGTCGACCTGGTCGGCGGCACCACCTCCGCGGTCCCGCCCGGCGCTGTCGTACCGGCCGCCGGGGCGGACCGGCCGTGGCGACCGGACTCGCTCGTCGACGTCTACTCGGTCGGCAAGCCGGTGGTCGCGCTCTGCCTGCTGCTGCTCGTCGACCGGGGCCGGGTCGACCTGGACGCGCCGGTCTCGGCGTACTGGCCGGGGTTCCGCGCCCCGGCCACGGTGCGGCAGGTGCTCGCCCACACCGCCGGGCTGCCCGCCTTCCCGGTGTCCCGGCCCGCCACCGCCGTCGCCGACTGGGACCTGCTCTGCGCCGATCTGGCCGCCGCCGAGCCCGAGTGGACGCCGGGCGCCGTCGCGGGCGAGCACGCCTGGACGTACGGGCACCTGGTGGGCGAGCTGGTCCGCCGGGTGGACGGGCGGCCGGTGGGCCGGTTCCTGGCCGAGGAGGTCGCCGGTCCGTGGCGCCTGGACCTGGCCTTCGGGCTGGGCGAGGCGGACCGGCGGCGGTGCGCCGACCTGTCGTACGGCGATCCGGCCTGGCCGGACCGGATGCGCGGCGAGCCGGGCTCGTTGCGGGCGCGGGCGCTGGACAACCCCCCGGGCGGGCTGGACGTCGCGATGGTGAACAGTGACCTGTGGCGGGCCGCCGAGATCCCGGCGGTGAACCTGCACGCCACCGCCGCCGGGCTCGCCCGGCTGTACGCGGGGCTGCTCGCCGGCGGCACCCTGGACGGGGTACGGCTGTTCAGCCCGGAGCTGGTCGCGGAGGCGACGCGGGTGCAGTATTCCGGTCCGGACCTGCTGCTGGACCGGCCGGTGGACTGGACGCTCGGCATGCAGTGGGAGCCGGACGCCAGTTGGGGCATGGGCGGGATCGGCGGCAGCAGCGCCTGGGCCGACCCGGAGCGCGGCTACACCTTCGCGTACGCGACAGCCCGCCTGGCCGACCACGACCGCGTGGAGGACCTGGTGGAGGCGTTGCACTCCTGCCTGTGATCATCGGTCACCCGCTGTGATTGCGAGGCGTCGTCACGCAGCGCATTCGGCCGGCCGGGCAGCAGTGTCTTCCGTTTTCCGGCTTTGCTCTGCAGCCATTGGCGCAACACCGCCTTGAGCAGGGATTTCCTCGCAGGTCCGAAACCCGCGCAAGGCTGCGGCAGTCACTTTCCGCAACCGATGCGGATATGGCTGCAGAGCAAAGGGGACCGGAGGTGGCAGGCCCCGGAGGGCAGGGGAGTCACTGAAAGTGACCCCGGCGGGCGGCGGGGCGGCGAGCAGCGGTCAGCGGAGCCAGACCGGGTCGGTGCCGGGCACCTCCAGCGGCGGCGGGTAGTCGAGTGTGCGGCGTACCTCTTCGGGCAGCCGCCACGGCTGGTGGACCGCCTTACCCGTCACCGACGCCAGCTCCGGCACCCAGCGCCGCACGTACCCGCCGTCGGGGTCGTAGCGCTCGGCCTGCCGTACCGGGTTGAAGCCGCGGTACGGCCGGGTGTCGTTGCCGGTGCCGGCCACCCACTGCCAGTTGCCCGAGTTGTTGACCCGGTCGCCGTCGAGCAGCCACCGGAAGAAGACCTCCAGGCCGGGCCGCCAGTCCAGCCCGAGGTGCTTGGTCAGGTAGCCGGCGGTGATCAGGCGGGCCCGGTTGTGCATCCAGCCCTCGGCGCGCAACTGGCGCATGCCGGCGTCCACGATCGGCATGCCGGTCCGCCCCTCGGCCCAGGCGTCGAACGCGTGCGGGTCGTCGCGCCAGTCCTCGCGGGCGCCGCGCCGGTAGGCGACCGTGGACAGGTCGGGGAACCCGGCGACCACCTGGTGGTAGAAGTCGCGCCAGCAGAGCTGCCGGACGAAGGGCCCGTCCCGGTCACCCGCCCGGTTCGCCACCGCCAGCGGCGACACGCACCCGAAGCGCAGGTACGGGCTGAGCCGCGAGGTCTCGTCGCCGGCCATGTCGTCGTGGATGTCGTCGTACTCGTCGAGGGTGGGCAGCCAGGCGGTGAGCCGGCGCCTGGCGACGGTCTCGCCGCCGACGGCGGCATCCGGGCTGTCGCCCTTCGGCGGGTCGGGCAGCCGGCCCGGGTCGACGCCGTCGGGCAGCCGGACCCGCTTCGGCGCGGCCAGCTCGTCCCGCCACCGCACGCCCTGCCAGGCCCGGAAGTAGGGGCTGAAGACGCGGTAGTGGTCGCCGCCGCCGGGGCGCAGCGCACCGGGCTCGACGATCGTGAGGCCGGGGAACACGCGCAGGAACATCCGGTGCCGGTCGCACTCGGCACGCAGGCGGCGTTCCCGGCGGTGCGCGTACCGGCTCACGTCGGCGGAGAGCCCGATGCCCTCGGCGCCCACCTTCCGTGCCAGCGCCACCGTCTCGGCCACCGGATCGCCGCGCCTGACCACCAGGTCGCCGCCGCGTCTGCGCAGCGCCTCGCGCAGGTCGGCCAGGCTCTGGTGCAGGAAGCGGGTGCGGTTGGGCGAGAGCCTCTGCAACGCCGGGTCGAGCACGTAGAGCGGCACCACCCGGTCGAACGCGGAGCAGGCGGCGGCGAGCGCCGGATGGTCGTGCACCCGCAGGTCGCGGGTGAACAGCACCACCGCCGTCCGGCCGGTCATCCGGCCAGGGCCGGTTCCAGGGCCGGGCCGGGCACCCGCACCGGCGTGCCCGACGGGGTGAGCAGCGCCCGCGCGGCCACCGCCATCCGGCGCCGCCGCGGCACCAGGGCACGGCGGACGAAGACGTCGTAGTCCTGCGCGGCCACCTCGTCGAGGATGCCGCCGTAGAGCGCGTACGCGGTGCGCATGCACGCCTGCGAGGCCGGGTCGAGCAGCGGGATGCCCGGTGCGGCGGCGACGTAGTGGGCCTGGGCCCGGGTCACCTCGTACTCGATCAGCTCGCGGATGCGCGGCGTGGTGCGGCCGGCGGCCTTGGCGGCGAGCAGGTCGTCGCGGGTGAGGTCGAACTTGGCCATGTCCTCGTCGGGCAGGTAGGTCCGGCCCCGGTCGAGGTCCTCGGAGACGTCCCGGATGAAGTTGGTGAGCTGGAACGCGAAGCCGAGCTGACGGGCGGGCTCGCGGGCGGCAGCCGGGTCGGAGCTGCCGAGGATCGGCAGCATCATGGTGCCGATGACCGCGGCCGAGCCCTCCATGTAGTCGAGCAGGTCGTCGTAGGTCGGGTACGACATGACCGTCAGATCCATCGCCATGCTGCGCAGGAACGACGCGAAGTCGTCGCGGTCCAGGTCGAACACGGCGATGGTGTGCAGCACCGCCGGCAGCAGGGGGTCGTCGACCGACGCGCCGTGCAGCCCGGCGACGAATCGGTCCGACCACTCGCGCAGCCGGGCGGCGCGCTCGGCCGGCGGCAGGTCCTCGGTGCGGTCGACGATCTCGTCCGCGTACCTGGTGAATCCATACAAAGCGTGTACATGCCGCCGTTTCCAGGCGGGAAGCAGCCGGGTGGCGAGATAGTAGGTACGGCCGTGACGCCGGTGCAGCTCGCGGCAACGGTCATAGGCAGCGGTCAGATCCGTGTCCATCGGCCCTCCTCTTTCGACGCAGCAATCGACGCAACTCGTAACCCTAGGGTACGCTCGCCCACATGGCCAACGACGCAGTTGCGGGTAATGCGCTCCGCGTCGCGCCGGCTCAGCCCGGGGCGACGGACGATCCGGTCCGCGGCGTACTGGCCGCGTTCACGAAAGACCTGATCAAAGGGGTCGATGAGACGCTCGCGGCGTTCCTGGCCGCGGAGGTCGAATCGCTCACCGAGATCGACGCAGCGATGGGTGGTTTCGCCGCGACGGCGCGCGACTGCGTGCTGGCCGGCGGCAAACGGGTCCGCCCCACGTTCGCGTACTGGGGCTGGCGGGGTTTGGTCGGCGGGGAGGAACCCCTGTGCTCCGTGCTCCCGGCCCTCTCCGCGCTCGAACTGCTGCACACGTTCGCGCTGGTGCACGACGACGTGATGGACGCCTCCGACACCCGGCGCGGGCTGCCCACCGCGCACCGGGCCGCCGCCGCCCGCCACCGGGCCGCCGGACACACGGGCGACCCCGACCGGTACGGCGAAGCCGTCGCCGTCCTCATCGGCGACCTCTGCATGGTGTGGGCCGACCGGCTCATGGCACACGCGGCGGTCCCGGCGGACCGGCTGCTCGACGTGCGCCGCTGCTACGACCAGATGCGAATCGAGACGGTCGCCGGGCAGTTCCTCGACGTGCTCGGCGAGAACGACTCGGCGAACTGGACCGTCGACCGGGCGCTGCGGGTGGCCCGGTACAAGACCGCCAGCTACACCGTCCAGCGCCCGCTGCTGTTCGGCGCCTGCCTGGCCGGCGCAGACGCGGACGACCCGCTCATCGCCGCGTACACCCGGTACGGGCTGGCCGTCGGCGAGGCGTTCCAGCTCCGCGACGACCTGCTGGGCGTCTACGGCGACCCGGAGACCACCGGCAAGCCGGCCGGGGACGACCTGCGAACCGGCAAGCCGACCGCACTGCTGATGCTGGCCCGGCAGCTCGCCGACCCGGCGCAGCGCCGCGCCCTGGAGCGGGCCGGCTCGGTCACCTCGGCACGCGAGGTGGACCGGCTGGCCGACGTGGTCCGGGACACCGGGGCCACGGCCCGGGTGGAGCGGATGATCTCCGACCGGGTGACCGAGGCGCTCGCCGCGCTCGGCACCGCACCGATCGACGAGACGGCGCGCACCGCGCTGACCGGCCTCGCCACCGCCGCCACGGCGCGGCGGGCATGATGAGCAACTTCGTGAGCAAGGGGGCCGGAATGCGTACCGTCAAGGGACGGACCGACCGGGTGGTCGTGGTCGGCGCCGGGCTGGGGGGGCTGGCCTGCGCGCTGCACCTGGCCGGCAGCGGCCGGCAGGTGACGGTGCTCGAACGCGAGCCGGTGCCGGGCGGGCGCGCCGGGCGGCTCAGCGTCGACGGGTACGAGTTCGACACCGGCCCGACGGTCCTCACCATGCCCGACCTGATCGCCGAGGCGCTCGGCGCGGTGGGTGAGGAGCTGACCGACTGGCTCGACCTGACCCCGCTCGACCCGGCGTACCGCGCCTACTACCCGGACGGGTCGACGCTCGACGTCATCACCGACACCACCCGGATGGCCGCCGAGATCGCCCGCGTCTGCGGCCCCCGGGAGGCCGACGGCTACCTGCGTTTCGTCGACTACGCCCGCAACCTGTGGCAGTGGGAACGGGCCGACTTCATCGAGCGCAACCTTGACGCACCGACCGACCTGCTCACCGGCAACCTGCTGAAGCTGTTCGCCAACGGCGCCTTCCGGCGGCTCCAGACGAAGATCAACCAGTTCTTCCGCGACCCGCGCACCCAGCGGATCTTCTCCTTCCAGGCCATGTACGCGGGCCTGTCCCCGCACGACGCGCTGGCGATCTACACGGTCATCGCGTACCTCGACTCGGTGGCCGGGGTGTGCTTCCCGCGCGGCGGCATCCACGCGGTCTCGCGCGGCATGGCCGGCGCGGCGGAGAAGCACGGCGTGCAGATCCGGTACGGCACCACGGTGACCCGGGTGGAGACCGCCAACGGCCGCGCCACCGGCGTCGTCACCGCGGACGGCGACTTCGTCCCCGCCGACACGGTGGTGCTCAACCCGGACCTGCCGGTCGCCTACCAGGACCTGCTGCCGCCCAGCCGGCAGCGCAAGCTGACCTACTCGCCGTCCTGCGTGGTGCTGCACATCGGTTCGACGCAGGGCTATGGCAAGATCGCCCACCACAACATCCACTTCGGGCGTTCCTGGAAGGGGACGTTCGACGAGGTGATCCGGCGAGGCGAGCTGATGACCGACCCGTCGCTGCTGGTGACGAACCCGAGCCGCACCGACCCGTCGGTGGCGCCGGCCGGGAAGCACACCTACTACGTGCTCGCACCGGTGCCGAACCTCGAACGCGCGCCGTTCGACTGGACGGGCGACCTCACCCAGCGGTACGCCGAGCAGCTCGTGACCACGCTAGAGGAGCGCGGATACGTCGGCTTCGGCGACGGCATCGAGGTGATGGAGGCCGTCACCCCGGCCGACTGGGCCGCGCAGGGCATGGCCGCCGGCACCCCGTTCGCCGCCGCGCACAGCCTCTTCCAGACCGGCCCGTTCCGACCCTCCAACCTGCACCGGACGCTGGAGAACGTGGTCTTCGTCGGCTCCGGTACCCAGCCGGGCGTGGGCGTGCCGATGGTGCTGATCAGCGGCAAGCTCGCCGCCGCCCGGATCACCGGGGCGATGTCGTGAGCGAGCGGGAGACCCACCTGGTCGAGCTGGTCGACGACGACGGCCGGGTGGTCGGCGAGACCACCGTGGCCGCCGCGCACCAGCCACCCGGGCGGCTGCACCGCGCCTTCTCGGTGCTCCTCGTCGACCCGCAGGGGCGGGTGCTGTTGCAGCAGCGGGCCGCGGTCAAGACGCGGTTCCCGCTGCGCTGGGCGAACTCCTGCTGCGGCCACCCGCTGCCCGGCCAGTCGCCGGCCGAGGCCGCCAACCGGCGGCTCGCCGAGGAACTCGGCGTCGACCCGGTCGACCTCACCGAGGTGGGCGTCTACCTCTACTACGCCGAGGACCCGGCCACCGGGCGCGTCGAGTTCGAGTACGACCACGTGCTGCGCGCCGACGTACCGGCCGACCTGGTCACGCGACCCGACCCGGACGAGGTGGCCGACCTGCGCTGGGTCGACCCCGGCGCGGTGGTGGCCGACCTGGACGCCCACCCCCGCGAGTACGCCCCGTGGCTGGGCGGCGTGGTCAACCGGCTGCTGCACCCGGCCGACGCGTCCCGGCCGGGCGTACCGGCCACCGAGGCACCGGAGCGGTCGGGTGGCCGATGAGGCGCTGAGCGCGGGGGCCGTCGCACGCCGACTCGGCGTGGCGGTCACCACGCTGCGTACCTGGCACCAGCGCTACGGTCTCGGCCCCAGCGAGCACGTACCGGGCCACCACCGGCGCTACACGCCGGCCGACCTCGCCCGGCTGGAGATCATGCGCCGGCTGACCACCGAGGGGGTCGCGCCCGCCGAGGCCGCCCGCTGGGCCCGGCAGGCGCCGGCCGTGCTGCCTCCGGAGCGGCTCGGCCTCAAGGCGAGGGCCTCGACGGTACGCGACGGCGGCGGCACCGCGATCCCGGTCGGCCGGGCCGGTCCCGCGGCGCGCGGGCTGGCCCGTGCCGCCATGCGACTGGACTCGGTGACCATCGGCCGGACCATCGCCGACGCGCTCGCCACCGACGGGGTGGTGGCGACCTGGGAGGGGCTGCTGCGGCCGGTGCTCGCCGGCATCGGGGAGCGGCACGCCGCCACCTCCGGGCTGATCGAGGTGGAACACCTCATGTCCCGGTGCGTCTCCGAGGCGTTCGCCACAGTGGCGCGGGCGCACCCGACCAGCGGTCCGCCCCGGATCCTGCTCTCCTGCGCCGACGAGGAGCAGCACTCGCTGCCGCTGGAGGCGCTCGGCGCCGCGTTGGCCGAGGTCGGTGTGAGTTATCGCATGCTCGGTGCCCGCGTACCGGTGCCGGCCCTGGTCGAGGCCGTCAACCGGACCGGTCCGGCGGCGGTGGTGCTCTGGTCGCACATCCGCGCGACGGCCGATCCGTGCCAGCTCACCGCGCTGCTGGCGGTGCCGCGCCGGCCGCTGCTGGTGCTCGCCGCCGGGCCCGGCTGGCGGGCCGACTCGCTGCCGGCCGGGGTGGTCCGGCCGGTGGACCTGGCCGAGGCGTTGTCGCTGGCCGTGGCGGTACGGGACTCGCTGGACCAGTCGACGACGAGCTGAGCCCCTCTCCCGTTCCGGGTCGGCGTCCACTACGGTCGGAAAGTCCGTCTGACCCCGACCCCTCCGGGAGCGACGAATGCGTCCACGCGCCCTGTCGGCGCTCGCCCTGGGCCTGGTGCTCCTCGTCACCGGCTGCGGCGAAGCCGGCAAGTCACCCGAAAAGGCCGCCGCACCGCCGTCGGCCTCGGCGTCGCCGTCGCCGTCGCCGACGCCGGTGACGAAGCCCTCACCGACCCACACCACCCCCGCCAAGCCGAAGCTGCGCCCGGTGCCGAAGAAGCTGCCGGCGGGTCTGCACCGGGCCAGCGGGAGCAACGGCGTGGCGCTCACCTTCGACGACGGGCCGGATCCCCGCTACACCCCGCAGATCCTGGCGCAGCTCCGGGCGGCCCAGGTGAAGGCCACCTTCTGCGTCGTCGGCAAGCAGGCCAAGCGCTACCCGGAACTGGTGGCCCGGATCGTCCGGGAGGGGCACCAGCTCTGCAACCACAGCTGGCACCACGACGTGAACCTGGGCCGGCGTTCCGCCGCCGAGATCCGATCCGACCTGGAACGGACGAACGAGGCCATTCACGCCGCCACACCCAAGGCACCGATCACCTGGTTCCGCCAGCCCGGTGGCCGCTGGACGGCCGAGGAGGTCGCGATCGCCAAGCAGATGGGCCTGCGCCCGCTGCACTGGAGCGTGGACCCCCAGGACTGGGACCACCCACCGGCGAAGACGATCATCAAGCGGGTGAAGGGCGCCACCCGGCACGGCTCGGTCGTGCTGATGCACGACGCGGGCGGCGACCGGGCCCAGACGATGGCCGCCTGCCGGCACCTGATTCCGGACCTGAAGCGGAGGTTCGGCATCGCCCTACCGCGCTGACCTGCGGTTTCTCCCGGCTCCACGGTCATGCCCATACCGGTTTGGCCGTCCGCGCAGGCATGACATATGCTTCTCCTGCCTCCGGCGGGGCCGGATGGGAGCAAGTCCGCTTGAAGTTGCGAGTGTGCAATGATGGCGGGGCCGCCCTCATCGTCTAGCGGCCCAGGACGCCGCCCTTTCAAGGCGGTAGCACGGGTTCGAATCCCGTTGGGGGCACGGTCCGGCTCGCGCCGGATGCAACACCAGCCAGGTCCTGTGGAGCAGTTGGAGTGCTCGCCGCCCTGTCAAGGCGGAGGTCGCGGGTTCAAGTCCCGTCAGGACCGCAAGCGCTGACGCCGCGCAGCTCGATGCGCGGCGTTCTGCGTATCGGCCCGTGCGGTAGCATGTGCCGAGCACCACGGCCAGGTAGCTCAGTTGGTACGAGCGTCCGACTGAAAATCGGAAGGTCGGCGGTTCGACCCCGCCCCTGGCCACATAGCCTTTCGCCGGGCTACAGGAGCGCCGACCAGCGGAGACGCGGGTCGGCGTTCTGCTTTTCACCCCAGGTGGGCCGCCTCCGCCCGCAGATGCTCGACGAAGTGCACGACCGCCGGCGACGGCGTCCTGCCGCGCACTGTCGCCGCGAATATCCGCCGTACCGACTCGTCGTCCGGATGCAGGCGTAGCAGGGCGATGTCCGGCGGGGTGCCGCGTACCGCCAGGGCCGGAACCAGAGCCACCCCCAACCCGGCGGCGACGCATCCCAGCTTGCCGGTCCACTCGGCCGCGACGATGTCGATACGCGGCGAGAAGCCGCTGGGCAGGCTTGCCCGGAGCAGGCTGTTCTCCGCGGTGGCCGAGCCCACGACGAACGCCTCCTGGGCGAGGTCCGCCAGGCGCACCGAGCGGCGGCGCGCGAGCCGGTGGTCGCGCGCGACCGCGACCAGGAGCCGCTCGTCGAGCAGATGCCGCAGGTCGAATCGTTCGCGGTCCAGCTCGCCCGTGGGCGAGGTGCTGACCACTGCCACATCCGCCTCCTCCGCGAGCAGGCGCTCCAGCAGCCGCGGCGTCACGCCCTCGACCAGCGACAGCGAGATCTCCGGGCAGGCCGAGCGGAACGACGCCATCGCCCGGGGTACGAGAGCGGCGACAGCGGTCGGGAAGGCACCTACACGCAGCCGCCCTCGGCCGAGTCCGCGCAGGTCGTCGAGGTTGCGCCGGGCCGCGGCGAGCCGGTCGAGGACCGCCTCGGCGTGCGGGAGCAGCTCTCGCCCCTCCTCGGTGAGGGCGACGCCGCGGGGCAGCCGGTCGAAGAGCCGAGCGCCGATGTCAGCCTCGAGCGCGGCGATCTGCCGGGAGACAGCCGACTGGGTGAAGCTGAGGGCGCGGGCGGCGGTCGTGATCGAGCCGTGCCGCGCGACGGTGCGGAACACCTCCAGCAGCTGAGTCTCCATGGCAGGCATGGTAATCACGCATGGCAGGCATGCGAGACATTCGTTGGTCGCATTGCTTTCGCCGGCCTAGCGTTACGGCGTGAAGATCATCGCGGTCCTCGGGACAGGACACATGGGCACGCCGATCGCGCGCCGCCTCCTGGGCGGTGGCAACCGGGTCAGAGTGTGGAACCGCAGCCCGGAGCGTTCGGAGCCGCTGGCCGTGGCCGGCGCGACGGTGGCCGCGAGCCCGTCCGCCGCGGTCGACGGAGCCGACGTGGTCGTCGTCATGCTCGCCCACGCCGGCGCGGTCGAGACGGTGCTGTTCGGGCCGGACGGCGCCGCCACCGCGCTCCGGCCCGGGACGGTCGTGGTGCAGATGTCGACGATCGGGCCGGACGAAGTCCGAGCAGTGGCCGGCCGGCTTCCGGCGGGCGTCTCACTCCTCGACGCCCCCGTCGGCGGCAGCGTCGACGCCGCCCGGACCGGCACGCTGACGATCTTCGTGGGCGGCCCCGCCGATACCGTGGAGAGGGCGGTTCCGGTGCTGGAACAACTCGGTTCGGTCCGTCACTGCGGGCCGATCGGCGCAGGCGCCGCCGTCAAACTCGTCGCGAACACGGGCCTGGTGACGGCTGTCGCCGCGCTGCACGACGCACTGGCTGTCGCCGCGGCGCTCGGTGTCGACCGGCGGACCGCCCTGGACGTGCTCGGCCGTGGGGCCCTCGGCGGCGCGGTCGGACGGGTCACCGCGCCGGGCGCCTCGTTCGCAGTCGCGTTGGCGGCGAAGGATGCGCGGCTGGCGCTGCGCCGCCCGGTGCCGGCTCCCGTGCTGGAGGCCGCCCTCGACCTGATGCAGGCCGCACCCGACCAGGACGCCGATCTCTCCTGCCTCGTCTCAGCCGACTTCCTGAAGGAATGCTGATGCGCCTCACTCTGGACAACCCCGCATCCGTCGCGGCCCCGTTCGGCGACCGCTTCGCGCACGTCGCCCGGATCGACGTCGGCGGCGGCGCGCTGCTGATGCTCGCCGGTCAGGTCGCCGTCGACGACGACGGCACGGTGGTGGCCCCCGGAGATGCCGGCGCCCAGGCCGAACGGATCTTCGAGATCGTGGGCGGCGTGCTGGCGGCGCACGGCGCGAGCTTCGACGACGTGCTGCACATCCGCACGTTCATGACGGACCTGGCTGACCTGCCGGCGTACGCGGCCGTCCGACGACGGCTCTTCCCGGGCACACCGCCGCCGGCGAGCACGACTGTCGAGATCAGCAAGCTCTTCCTGCCGGGCGCCGTGCTCGAGGTCGAGGTCACGGCCGTGGTCCGGTCCCGCTAGGGCTCGCGGCGGTGCGCCTCCCGGTCGAACGGGCCGGATCCACGGCCGGCACGGGTCGCCACCCCGGAGTACCTGACGGGTGTGCGGTACGCACCCCGGCAACAGCGGCGGCGCCTACGGTGAGCCCGCTGAGTGACGGACGGAACGAGGCAGGTGAGTACGGAAAGGGTCGCGTGTGCGTGCGTTGCGTACGGCTCTGCCGCCGGTCCTCGTACTGGCCGTGATCCTGCTCGGCGGGTGTGGCCGGGTCTCGGGACTCCTGGACCGGAGTTCGCCGGTGCCGCGCTACTCGTGACCGCCGTCGTCGGCTCCGGCATCGCGGCCACCCGGCTCTCCCCGTCGGACGTCGGGCTGCAACTGCTGGAGAACGCGGTCGCCACCGCGCTCGCGCTCGGCGCGCTCATCCTGATCTTCGGCCCGGTGTCCGGCGCCCACTTCAACCCGGTGGTGTCCGCCGTCGACTGGTGGCTGGGCCGTCGCGCCGGCACCGGCCTCACCGGGCCGGACCTCGTCGCGTACGCCGTGGCGCAGGTCGGCGGCGCGATCACCGGAGCCGTCCTCGCCCACCTGATGTTCGACCTGCCGGCCGCGGCCTGGTCCCGCACCGTACGCGGAGGAAGTCGCCTCCTGCTGGCCGAGGTGGTCGCCACCGCGGGCCTGGTGGTCCTGGTGTTCGCGCTCGCCCCGTCCGGCCGCACCGCCGCCGCCCCGGCCGCCGTCGGCGCCTGGATCGGCGCGGCCCACTGGTTCACGTCGTCGACCTCGTTCGCCAACCCCGCCGTCACCGTCGGCCGGGCCGTCACCGACACGTTCGCCGGCATCGCGCCCGCCTCGGTGCCCGGCTTCGTCGCCGCCCAACTGGCCGGTGGTGTGGTCGCCGTCGCCGCCCTCGCCCTCTGGTACCCGCACGCCGCCGACACCGCGGACGACGTGGTCGTACCGCACCTAACCCGGGAGACCGAAGCGCGATGAGCGACAAGCCGAGCGTCCTGTTCGTCTGCGTGCACAACGCCGGCCGCTCCCAGATGGCCGCCGCGTGGCTCCGCCACCTGGCGGGCGACGCCGTCGAGGTCCGCTCCGCCGGGAGCGAGCCCGCCGACCGGATCAACCCGGTCGCGGTCGAGGCCATGCGCGAGGTGGGCATCGACCTCACCGGGCAGGCCCCCGCCCGCCTGACCTGGGACGCCGCGCAGGCCAGCCACGTCATCGTCACCATGGGCTGCGGCGACGCCTGCCCGGTCTTCCCCGGGAAACGGTACGAGGACTGGAAGCTCACCGACCCCGCCGGCCAGCCCCTGGACGTGGTGCGAGGCGTACGCGACGAGATCCGGACCCGGGTCGAAGCCCTGCTCGCCGACCTCGGCCGCGACTGAAGCACACCGGTCCCGGGCCCTTGCGTTGATAGGTTTGGGATGCAAACCTATTTGGGTCACAGCACATCGGCTGCCGGGAGGAACCATGCCGTCCGAGTCACCACGCGAGGACAGTGCTCAGGAACTGCTCGCCTCGATGACCACACTCCGCCGGCAGGCCCGGGCGGCCCGTCAGGCGTACTGGCTTCCGCTCCTGCTCTTCGGGGTGCTCATCGCGGCGGCCGCGCCGCTGTACGTCGAGTCGGTGGAGCCACCCGCGCTGCGCGCCGGGTCCGACGGCCCCGCCCTGACCGGTCTCGGCGGCGGCTTCCTGGAGAAGTCGGTCGCGCTGGGCTGGTACTGGCTGGCAGCGCTCGTCGGCGGCTACCTGGCCGGCCTGGCCTGGTACCGCTGGCACGGCCGGCGAGCCGGCGTCCAGACCCCGACCCGGGCGTACGTCGTCGCCGGCATCGCGGGCACGCTCGTCGGCCTCGCCCTTCCGATCGTCCTGGAGTTCCTGCTGTTCAACACCAGCGGACCGGTGCAGGGCGGCACCAATTGGCTGACCGGTCCGCTGCTCGGCCTCGCCAACCGGGGCATGTTGCCGCACCTCGTGATCGCCGTGGGTCTGGCGGTTCTCGCCCGCCTGGAACGCAGCCGGCGCCTGTGGGCGGTGGTCGGTCTCTACTCAGTCGTGCTCGTCGCCGTGAACACCTGGTTCCAGGTCTCCGACCTGCAACCGGGTGATCTGACCCGGTTCAGCTTCATGCTCGCCGCCATGCTCCCGGCACCGATCCTGCTGATCGGCGGGGGTCTGGCGCTCGCCGCCGCGAAGAAGCAGCACAATCGGTAGTCGTGAGCACCGTGGACGATCCTCGAGCGAGCGGGCCATTCCCGACGAACGGCCTCGACGACACGGTCCACCAACGGCACCGGCTCGGCATCCTGACCATCGCCACCGAAGGCGAGCGGGTGGAGGTGGCCTATCTCCGGGAGGCCCTCGAACTCACCGCGGGCAACCTGTCCCGGCACCTCGCCGTGCTGGAGGAGGCACGCCTGATCGAGGTGGAGAAGGGTTACCACGGCCGTCGTCCACGGACGTGGATCCGGATCACCCGGGAGGGCCGTCAGGCCCTGCACTCCGAGATCGCCGCCCTCCAGGAGCTGCTGCGCCGCCACCAACAGGCCGCCACCGCAGCCGCTCCGGACAACCTCCCACCCGCGTAACGCTCTCTCCCCGCCCGCCCGCCCCCGGCCCCGCCCCGGCCCCGGCCCCGGCCCCGGTGATCAAGGAGTTTGTGTCGTCCAGGGCGGGTGAACCGGACACAAACTCCTTGATCAACGGGCTGAGGGCGGGCTGGGCGAGGGCTGGGCGGTGGGCGGTGGGCGGGTCAGGGTTTGGGCGGGCGGCGGTTCTGGGTGGGGCTGCCCTGGATCGCCTCCCAGACGCTTCGGCCGGCCTGCCGGAGTGCCTGTCCGGCCTGTCCCGCCAGCTGCGCCGCCTCGGCGGCGGCGCTAGCCGGCTGGCCGGTTCGCTCCGAGCGCTTCTTCTCGCCGGAACGGTCGGCCGACGAGCCCGCCCCGGCGCCCGGCCCCGATCCGGCAGCCCGCTCGGACTCCGCCTTGCTCTCCCGCCCGGTACCCGACGCCGGTGGCGACTCCGCCGGCCCGGCACCGGGCGGCGGCTCCGTCGGCCGATCGCCACCGGACGCCGGTGACGGCTTCGGCCGATCGCCACCGGACGCCGGTGACGGCTTCGGCCGATCGCCACTGGGCGACGGTGGCGGTTCCGGCGGCCGGGCACCGACTGCCGGTGACGGCTTCTCGCGATCGCCACCAGCCGCCGGTGGTGACTCCGTCCGCGCCGGGCGCTGGGGCGGTTCGGGTGCCTCGATCGGGCCGGACACCGCCGGACCCGCCTGATCGAGCACCTCACCGGCCGCCGGCGCCGCCCGGTCGACCGCCGCCGGAGCGGTGCGCTCGACCACCTCGCCGGCCGCGGCCACCGTACGCCCGGTCTGGTCCACCACCGGCGCGGCGAGCCGGTGCACGTCGTCCAGGGCGACCCCGGCCGAGCGGGCCAGCGCGTCGATCAGCTGCGGGTTTCGGTCGATGGTGGTCAGCGCCCGGTCCAGGATCTGCACCAGCTTCTCCAGCCGCACCTTGAGCAACGCCTCGGCGCGCACCCCGGTGATGTCCAGCTCGACGCCCTCCAGGTGTACCCGGACTCCGGCGTCGAGCTGGAGCAGGTTGGCCAGCCGGGCGCGCAGCGACAGGTCGGCGTCGAGCCCGTCCACGGTGAGCCGGATCTCGTCGACGGTCAGCTCCGGCACGTCGAGCAGGACGTCCGGCTCCGGCTCCGCGCCGGCCGGCGTGGCGGGCCGCTCGTCGCCGGGGTCCGGCACTGGTTCGGTGGCTCGGCTGTCGCTCATGCTTCCCGCTCTCCCATCGGTCCGGTCGGCGGCGCTTACCCGCTTTCCGGTACGGCATCCGTCACGCCCCGGCCATCGACGACACAGCGCCGCCCGCGCCCGCACGGAAGCGCCGCCGGCATCTCACGGAAGCCCCACCGGCGCCGTCCGGAAGCGCCGAACTGCGCCTCCCGTGGGCCGCCGATCCCGCCGGATGCCGCTGTCGGGAACCGGAGTTCCGAGTGTTCGGAAGCGGGCGGTACGGAAGCTGCACACCGAGACATGAGCCGGTATGGTCCGGACCTATGGGACAGGAGATGGCCGATCCGGATGAGGTCCGGCAGGAATCCGACCGCTTCTCCCTCCGCAGCAGCCTGCTCGTCCCGGCGTCCGCCGAGCGGGCGTACGCCGTCTTCACCGGCGCGCTCGCCGACTGGTGGGTGCGTGAATACACCTGGTCCGGCCCGGATGCGCTCGCCGCGATCGGCATCGAGCCGCGGGCCGGCGGCATGCTCTACGAGATCGGCCCGTACGGCTTCCGCAACGACTGGGGCCGCGTGCTGACCTGGGATCCGCCGCGGCGTCTGGTCTTCACCTGGCAGATCGGCCCGGACCGGGTGCCGGTGCCGGATCCGGCGCGGGCCAGCGAGGTGGAGGTCCTGTTCCACGCCGACGGTCCGGAGCGGACCCGGGTGGACGTCGAGCACCGCTACTTCGACCGGCACGGCACTGCGGCCGAGGGCTACCGCGAGGCGCTGACCGCCGGCTGGCACGAACTGCTCTGCCGCTACCTGGCGACGGTCGCCCGCACCGTCTGAGATCGGTCAGCCGGCGATGCCGGGCGCCGCGCCGCTGCCGGCCACGCCGGTGCCGCCCAGGTCGGCCCGGCGGCCGGCGTCCGCGCCGGAACCGAAACCACCGCCCGCCAGCCGCCGTCGCGGGGCGGTGCGCAACCGGGGGTACGCCTCGGCGACCCGCCGCTGCACGCGATCGGAGCGGTCGGCGAGCACCAGTGCCGTGGAGGGTCCACCCGCCTCTGCCACCGCCTTGTTCTCGGCCGCGCGCAGTCGTTCCGCGACGACGTACGCGAACCCGGCCAGCCAGGTACGCCGGAACGCCGCCGGGTGATCCCCGGCCGGTACGACGGCACCCGCCAGCCCGTGTGCGGCCTGCACCAGCAGCGAGGTGAACAGCAGCTCGACCCGTTCCAGGTCGCTGGCGAAGCCGAACAGGTGCATGACGAAGCCGTTGCCCTGCCGGCGGCGTACGCATCGGCAGCGCAGCGGTTCGGCGACCGCCGCGAGCAGGCCGGCCTTGTCCCGGGCGTACGGCGCGACCACCTCGACGGTCCGGTCACCGACCGGGTCGGCGGCCGGGTCGCGGGCGGCGAGCAGCGCCCGGTCGACGCCGTAGCGGGCGATCAGCTCGGTGGCCTTGGCCATGAAGGCGGCCGCCTCGGCGGGTGTGCAGGCCGGGTCCTCGGCCTGGGCGAGCAGCTTGCGTACCTTGCTGAGCATCGCCTCGGACATGCACCCAGAGCTACCACAGCCGGGGCGCCGGGCCGCGCGCCGGGCTCAGTCCGAGCGGCTGCGCAGCGTGGCGATGGTCGAGCCGGCGAGGGTGAGCAGGCAGTCGGGCAGCAGCCCGTCGGCCGCGGCCGCCCCGAACAGCGCCTCGCCGGTGTCCGCGTCGTCGTTGGCGCACGCGCTGACGAAGCGGGCCACCCAGCGGGTGTCGTAGTCGGCCTGGTCGATGCCGGGGAAGTCGAGGGCGGCGCCGCCGCCCGGGGTGTCGTCGCCGAGCATGGTGGCGGCGAGGCACCACGCCACTCCGTACGCCCCGGCGAGGCCGGAGCGGTCCACGACCGCGTCGAACGTGCCCACCACGCCGGCGCCGTCACCGGCGAGGGCGGAACGGAGCACGGCGGTCGCGTCGTCGAGCGTCTGCTGTGCTTCGTCGTTCACCCGCGGAACAGTATCGCCGGGGGTCAAGCGGTGACCAGGAAACGGCCCGTCGACCACGCAGAGTGATACCCGCAGTCGGGGTGCCGACGGAGCCGACTCCACAGTCCCGCGTGCCGCGCGAGCACGCTAAGGTGCGCAGCGGACCTTCGCCGGAGGAAGGACGACCATGCTGAGAACACGCACGTCGCGCGCGGCCCTGTCCATGGCCTGCGCGGCGCTCCTGCTCGCCACGAGCGCCTGCGGGAGCGACGAGCCGGAGGAAACGCCTGCCACCCAGGTACGCCTCTACGGCACCGACGGCAACATGCTCAATTCGTACGCCGCGGAACTCAAGGACCGGGCGGACCTGGTGAACGGGATGAAGGGCACCACCCCCCTCACTCCGCTGGCCGAGAGCTTCAAGGAACGACTACTCGCCGTAGACCCGAAGCTGGGTGACTTCCTCTACTCCGCCGAGTCGTACGACGCGGTCGTGATCAGCGCGCTGGCCGCCCAGCTCGCCGGCACCACGGCGCCGGCCGAGATCGCGAAGCAGATCGTCGGGGTGACCACCGGCGGCGAACGCTGCGACGAGGTGGCGGCCTGCCTCCAGCTCGCCCGCGCGGGCCGGGACATCGAGTACCGGGGCGTGTCGCTCACCCGCGCCGGGTTCACCGACAACGGCGAGCCGGCGACCGCGAGCTACGGCACCATGCACTTCGACAACCAGAAGATCGACGACAGCAAGACCGAGTTCGTCGGCGCCGGTGAGGAGTCCGGGGCGAGCACCAAGACGCCGCCGCGTGGCCGCAAGCTGCGCGACGGGAAGGCGAAGGACGCCCCGCTGGTCCTCGGCGGGCTGCTGCCGAAGACCGGTGACCTGGCGCTGGCCAACCCGCCGCTGGCGGCCGGCGCGGCGCTCGCGATCCGGGAGGTCAACGCCGCCGGTGGTGTGCTCGGTGAGCCGGTGAAGTGGATCGAGGGTGACGACGGCACCAACCCGGAGGTCGCCAAGGCCACCGTCGCCTCGCACGTCAGCGAGGGCGTCCAGGTCATCATCGGCGCGGGCGGCTCCGGCATCTCGCGGGCCGTGCTGCCGGACGTGGTGGCCGCCGGCCGGATCCTGTTCTCCCCGTCGAACACCGACGCGGGGCTGAGCGCTGTGGACGACAAGGGCCTCTACTTCCGTACCGCCCCGCCGGACAGCCTCCAGGGTCGCGCGCTCGCCGACGTGATGCTCCGGGACGGACCCCGCAAGATCGCGATCCTGGCCCGTAAGGACTCCTACGGTGAGGGCCTCCAGGAGAACGTCCGCTCGGAGCTGGAGAAGGCCGGGATCGGCGCGGACCGGCTCAAGCTGCTGACATACGAGCCGCCGGCCGACCCGAAGACGCCAGTCGACTTCAGCGGCATCGCCAAGGAGATCAAGGCGTTCGGACCGGAGGCGCTGCTGCTCATCGGCTTCGCCGAGTCCGCTCCGGCGATCACCGCGCTCGACGACGCGGGAGTCGACATCAAGCGCTGAGCCGCACCGACGCGAGGGGGCCGCACCGGAGGACACCGGCGCGGCCCTCGTCGTCTGGCTCAGCGCGCCCGGCGCCGGTCCAGGAACTCGGTCATCCGCCGGTGCTTCTCCTCGTCCTCGAAGAGCACCGCCTGGCTGAGCAGGTCGAGCTGCGGGTGCGCGGCCGGCGGGGCGTCCACCGCCATCTTGGTCAGCCGCAGCGCCAGCGCGGAACCCTTGGTCATCTCGTCGAGCAGGCCGTGCGCGGTGGGCAGCAACTCGTCCGGGTCGGCCACCACGCGGTTCACCAGCCCGATCCGCAGCGCCTCCTCGGCGTCCACCCGCCGGCCGGTGAACAGCAGTTCCTTGGCCCGGGCCTCACCGATCAACGCCGGCAGCCGGTAGGTCGCGCCGGCACCGGCCAGGATGCCCAGCCGCACCTCGGGCTGGCCGAACACCGCGCGGTCCGTGCACACCCGGAGATCGCAGGCGTACGCCAGCTCGGCGCCGCCGCCCAGCGCCGGCCCGTCGACGGCGGCGACTGTGGGCATCGGCAGCGCCCGGATGCGGGCGAAGACGCCCTGGTTGATGGCGGCCAGCGCGTCCAGCCGGCCCCGCTCGCGGAGCTGGGCGATGTCGGCGCCCCCGGCGAAGATGCCCGCCGTCCCGCCGGTGAGCAGCAGCAGCCGGGGACGCGCCTCCAGATCGGCGCAGACCGCGTGCAGCTCGCCGACCAGGTCGGCGTCGATGGCGTTGCGCTTCTCCGGCCGGTCCAGCGTCACCACGAGCCGGTCCGGCAGTTCCTCGATCCGCAGCCCGCTCACTGTGCCGGCCTTTCGTTCGCGACTGCGGGGCTCGCAAGCTCACTCCTCGCGCTCACTTCTTCTGGCCGTCCTTCCACGTGTAGAAGCCCTGACCCGACTTCTTGCCCAGCTTCCCGGCGGCGACCATTTCGACGAGCAGCGGCGGCGGCGCGAAGCGGTCCCCGTACGCGGCCTGGAGCGTGCGCGCGATGTCGAGCCGCACGTCCAGCCCGACCAGGTCGGTCAGCTCCAGCGGGCCGATCGGGTGCCGGTAGCCGAGCACCATCGCCTTGTCGATGTCGGCCGGGCTCGCCACCTCGTCGGCCACCATCCGGATCGCCTCCAGGCCGAGCGTGACGCCGAGCCGGGAGGTGGCGAAGCCGGGCATGTCGCGTACGACGACGGGGTCCTTGCCCAGCCGGGCGGCGAGCGCGACGGCCGCCTCGGTGGTCCGCGGCGCGGTGGCCGGGCCGACCACGACCTCGAGCAGCGCCATCGCCCACACCGGATTGAAGAAGTGCAACCCGACGAAGTCGGCGGGACGGTCCAGCCCGGCGGCCAGTTCGGCGATCGGGATGCTGGACGTGTTGCTGCCCAGCAGCGCGGGCCGGCGGCTCTCCGCCTCGCGCAGCACGGCACGCTTGAGGTCGGGCCGCTCGGGCACCGCCTCCACGATCACGTCGGCGCCCTCGGCCACCTCGGCGAGCCCGGCCCGCAGCGTGACGCGCTCACGGTTGGCGGTGGCGGCCTCCTCGGTCAGCTTGCCGCGCTGCACGCCCCGGTCCCACAGCTCGCCGAGCCGGCGCAGTGCCTCGGCGCCCCGGGCAGGGTCGACCTCGACCAGTTCGACCGCGTACCCGGCGCCGGCCGCCACGTACGCGATGCCGAGGCCCATGGTGCCGGCCCCGACGACCACAAAACGACCACTCATCGACGTCCCCTCGCCGCGGCGGGGGGCGCGGGGTCTCCGGCGCCGGGCCCGTCCGCTCGCTCGTTCCTGCATGCGACCCTATGCATGGCCGGGCCGCCGGGCATGCGTGGGGGCGGAGCGGACGGGGTAAGGACGGCCGTCAACGCCGAAGGAAGGAACGAGATGAGCCAGGCACCGGAGAGCGCGGAGAGCACCGAGACGGTCGAGACCCGCGGCGACGAGCGGGTGGACCTGCTCCGTGCGGACACCAACAACGACGGCAAGACCGACGTCTGGGTGGTGGACACCGACGGCGACGGCAAGGCCGACCTGTTCCAGTTCGACACCGACGGTGACGGCAAGGTGGACATCACCATGGTGGACATCGACGAGGACGGCACGCCGGACGAGGTGGTCGACGGCGACGGCGGGTTGCCCCCGGAGCAGACCACCCCCACCGTCCAGGTCTGAGTGGTGCGCCGGAGCCGCCGGATCCCGGCGGCTCCCCGCTCACCGCAGGCTCAGCGTGGCGAGGTAGTAGGGGTGGTCGGTGTCGTCCACGTCGGTCAGTCGCCACGGGGAGCCGTGGACCAGCTCGGCGAACTCGTCGGGCGAGCAGACCAGGTAGTCGAACCACCGGGTGCCGAGCATCCGGTAGCGCAGCCGCAGCCGCAGTTGCCCGCCGAGCCGGCCCCGCCGGCGGTTGCGCTCGTGGTAGGCGGTGTGCACCGGGTCGGTGGTGCCGTACGGGTCGGTGCCGTGGGCGATCACCCGGGCGCCGGGCCGGGCGAGCGCGGCGAGCGCCGCCAGCATCGCCGGGGCGCGTTCCCGCCCCTCGAACAGTCCCAGGTTGTTGCCGAGCAGCAGGAACGTGTCGTAGCGCGGCCCGTCCGCGGCGTGCTCGTCGACGGTCCCGTGCACCAGGTCGCGGACGCCCCGGTGGCGGCTGACCCGCAGCGCGCCGAGCGAGGTGTCCAGCCCGGTGACCGGCACGCCACGCTCCTGAAGGTGCAGCGCGATCCGGCCGGCGCCGACGCCGACGTCGAGCACGTGCCCGCGTACCCGGTCCACGGCCCGGTGGTCGTGCGGCTGCCACCGCTGCGGCGGGTCCAGGTAGTGCCCGGCGGGCGCGCCGTTGATCAGCCCGTCGTCGCGCTCGATGATCTCGATGACCGGGCGGGGCAGGCGACCGCCGGCCATCGGGCGGGGTCCGATCCCGGTGGCGACCGCGTACGCGTCGCGGATCATCTCGCCGAACACGTCGCCGATCTCGGGTTCCCCGGTCATGCCCGCAACGCTATCCGGGGGTCGACGAGGCCGTGACCGCCGTATCCTTGGCGGCGTGACCGACCTGGACCGCCTGGCTGCGGAGAAGTACGTCCTGCTCACCACGTTCCGCAAGGACGGCCGGGCGGTGCCGACTCCGGTGTGGGCGGTACGCGACGGCGACGGGCTGGCGGTGTGGACGGTGGCCGACTCCGGCAAGGTGAAGCGCATCCGGCGCGACGGCCGGGTGACCGTGGCGCCGTGCGACGTGCGCGGCCGGCCGCACGGTGAGGCGGTGCCGGGCCACGCGACGATCGCCGATCCGGCCAGCACGGACCGGGTACGGACGCTGCTCAAGCGGAAGTACCGGCTGATCGGGCGGCTGAGCCTGCTGGGCAGCCGGCTGCGCCGGGGTGAGCGCGGCACGGTGGGGCTGCGGATCGTGCTGGACTGAGCGGCCCTCGACACGACTGAGCCCGGACGCGATTAAGGGCGGCGCCGCGACGGCACCGCCCCTGATCGGAACGCCGGAGAACGCCGGTTCGTCAGTCTCCCTGGCGCTGCTGGGGGATCTGCCCCTGCAGCAGGGCCCGAACCTCCGACTCGCGGTAGCGGCGGTGGCCGCCCAGGGTCCGGATGGCGCTGAGCTTGCCAGCCTTCGCCCACCGGGTCACCGTCTTCGGGTCGACACGGAACATCGACGCCACCTCGGCCGGTGTGAGTAGCGGCTCAGGTTCGTGCGTTCGCGATGCCATCGGGGTCACTCCTCCACATGTATAGACATCGGCCGGGGTCCCGCCGGCCGACGCGTCTCCCATGGTCCGGCTAGTCCCCGATGTCCGACATGGGCCGAACGGCTGAAGGTCCCTAGACGGACGGATGAACCATGCCCGATTTTTACGACTTTTATGCCGCAGAAAGTACCTTATTCGGACTCATGATCACGGTTCGTGACGCATCAGCTACGAGACACTCTCGTGTCCAAGACCACTTAGCGGGGCAAACCGGGCGTCAGTTGCACCGCTCCAGCAGCTGCACCGCGCGCCAGCGGGCGACCAGCTTGTCGTACGCGGCGGACGCCTCCTCGGCCTCGCCCCGGCCCAGTCCGGACAGTCCGGTGGCCACCAGCTCGGTCGAGTCGTCGGCTTCGAGCGTCTCGTCCGGCAGCAGTTGCACCAGGCCGCCGTAGTCCAGCTCGACCACCGAGCGCGGGTGGAACTCCTCCAGCCACCGGGCCGCCTCCTCGACCGCCTCGGTGATCGGCGCCTCGCCGATCGACTTGCGCAGCACCGACAGCGCCCGGGACGCCCGGCGGCGCGCCTTGGAGATCTCGGTGCGGTAGCGCAGCGCCCGCCGTTCCGGCTCGGTCACCAGGTGCCGCTCACCGGCCTCGAACAGCACGAACCAGCGCAGCGGCACGCCCCACGTGGCGATCTGCTCGTGCACCCGGGGCACCCCGTGCTCCAGCACCCGGGCGCCGCTGCGCCAGTCCTCCACCACGGCCTTGGCCTGCCCGGCGAGCACCGGCGGCACGAACGCGTCGGCCAGCACCGAGGGCACGCCGTCGCGGGCGCTCAGCGCCGCCTCGGCGACCCGGATACGCAGGTTCCACGGGCAGACCAGCAGCGCGTCGTCGGACTCCAGGACGTACGCCTCGTCGGGCAGGTCGGGCAGCCGGGTCCAGCCGGCGCCGAGCGCCTCGATCACCGCGGTCCGCTGCCTTACCGGCCCCTCCAGCGGAGCGATGGCGCGGCCCTCGCTGACGTACCGGCGCCAGTACGACTGCCGGTCCCGGTCGAAGGCGGTCAGCGGCTCGTACACGCGCAGGTATGAAGCGAAGAGCGACGGCACGGCGCGATCCTCCCACGAGACGGGACCGCCCGTCGCCGCCCTCGGGCCCGTGGCGTGACATGCGCGACAGTACGGTTCGGGCCGATATTAGGCTCAACGACACCGGCAGCATCCCGCCGGCGTGCCACCAGGTTCCGCGCCCCACAAGGGCGCACACCGACACAGGAGTCAGCCATGGGCGTATTCGCCAGTACCGACGACCCCGTCTCCACAGGGCATGAGCAGGTCGTGTTCTGCCAGGACAAGCAGTCCGGCCTGAAGGCGATCATCGGGATCTACTCCACCGCGCTGGGCCCCGCGCTCGGCGGCACCCGGTTCTACCCGTACGCCAGCGAGGCCGAGGCCCTCGCCGACGTGCTCGACCTCTCGCGCGGCATGGCCTACAAGAACGCCCTGGCGAACCTCGACCTCGGTGGCGGCAAGGCGGTCATCTGGGGTGACCCCGAGCAGATCAAGAGCGAGGCGCTGCTGCGCGCGTACGGCCGTTTCGTCGAGTCGCTCAACGGCCGCTACTACACCGCCTGCGACGTCGGCACCTACGTGGCGGACATGGACGTGATCGCCCGGGAGACCCGCTACGTGACCGGCCGCAGCGTGGAGCACGGGGGCGCGGGCGACTCCTCGATCCTCACCGCCTGGGGCGTGTTCCAGGGCATGCGGGCCGCCGCCGAGCACGTCTGGGGCAGCCCGACGCTGGCCGGCCGCCGGGTCGGCGTGGCCGGGCTGGGCAAGGTCGGCAAGTACCTGACCGCCCACCTGCTCGACGACGGCGCCGAGGTCGTGGCGACCGACGTCAACCCGCGCGCCCGGGAGTGGGCGCGCACCACCCACCCGCAGGTCACCCTGGTCGACGACACCGAGGCGCTGGTGGCCTCCGACATCGACGTGTACGCCCCGTGCGCGCTCGGCGGCGCGCTGAACGACGACACCGTGCCGGTGCTGCGGGCGAAGGTGGTCACCGGGGCGGCGAACAACCAGCTCGCCCACCCGGGCATCGAGAAGGTGCTCGCCGACCGGGGCATCCTCTACACGCCGGACTACGTGGTGAACGCCGGTGGCGTGATCCAGGTGGCCGACGAGATCGAGGGCTTCAACTTCGACCGCGCCAAGCTGCGCGCCACCCGGATCTTCGACACCACCCGGCAGATCCTCCGGCTCGCCGACGACGAGGGCGTCCCGCCGGCCGTCGCCGCGGACCGGCTCGCCGAGCGGCGGATGGCCGAGGTCGGCCGGCTGCGCACGATCCATCTGCGGTGAAGCTCACCTCCGGGGGCGGGGCGACGCTCCTCCCCCGGAGGCGGTGCGCGTTAAGCTGATTCTCGGGCTCGTTCGTACCGGTATGTCCGGTGTCACGGCCAGCCCCGGGGCTTACCCCTTACCCGGTACACTTTGTGACGGCTGGACCACTGCGACGCGCAGGTCCGGTCGACGGTGACCCGAGGTGCCGAACGATGGCATCCCCATGTACCGTAAGAGCCACGAGAGATGCCTGACGTCATCGGGGCCCGCCTTCGGGCTGCCCCGCATTCTGTGCGAGGGGGTCGAGCCATGGGGCGCGGCCGTGCTAAGGCCAAGCAGACGAAGGTGGCCCGGGAGTTGAAGTACCACTCCCCGAACACCGACCTAACCGCCTTGCAGCGCGAACTGGCGGGTAGTGGAAAGTCTGAGCACAACTTCGACGACGACTACAAAGAGTATGTCGACGACGATGACGAGGACCACGCGGACGACGACCCGGACACCTGGGCTCGTCCGACCCGCTGACCTCCGGTCACATCTGAGCACGCGGTAACCCCCGCGTGCTCACGCATGTGCTCTGCTGAGCCGGCGTACGACCGACGATCAGGGACCTGCCGCCCCGGGGCGCACGCTCCGACGCGCCGGCAGGTCCCTGATCGCGGAACCGTCCCCTCAGCGCGGCCGGTTGTTCCAGTTGTAGAACGTCGGGATGTTCTCGAAGTGGTTCCACGCGCAGACCGCGTCGGCGCCGTCCCCGCCCGACACCTCCGCCCGCAGCAGCCGCGCCGCCTCCGCCTCGTGGAGCAGAGCGGTAAGCCCCGCAGCGGCCTCCCGCACCCGGTCGGCGACCGCCTCCCGGTCGGTGTCACTGATGGTCTCGGGCATGCTCCAACACTCCCTCCAGTAGGCGGATCTTGCTGTTGCGGCAGTGCTCGGTCTCCGTACCGTCGAAACGCCCCAGCTCGAAGTAACGGTTGGCGGCGTGCCCACCGCCGCAGAACCCGAAGTACGCGCAGGACGCCCGGCACGCCTCCACGCCGCTGAGGAACTCGTCCACCCACGGTGTGCCCGCCGCGTCGGCGAGGATGTCGCGCAGCGGCGTGGTGAGCACGTTTCCGCTGGCGAAGTCGCCGTACCGAGGGTCGGTGAAGCCGGCCAGCTCCGGCGAGAGCACCACCACCGAGCCGTCGTGCCCGACCGTCGGGATCGGGTCGAGGCTCCGGGGCAGCAGGTCGTCGGCGGTACCGGCCAGAACCGCTCCCGCGTACCGCAGCGACCACTCCACCTCACGCAGGTGGATCCGGGGATCCCGGCGCCACGCCGCCACCAGTTCCGCCCAGAACCCGGTGACCGCGCCCTCGTCGCGGGCGTTCGTCCGGGTGTTGACGCCCTCGGTCTCCTCGATGTTGACGCCGAGCACGTCGCAGCCCAGGTCGAGGAAGTAGTCGTACAGCTCGGTCGCCAGGCCCGGCTCCGGCCGCGAGACCACCGCGAGCGCCGAGAACGGCAGGCCGTGGCGGCGCAGCGCCGCCACACCCGCCACGATCCGGTCGTACGCGGGCCGCCCGCCCCGGGTGACCCGCTCGCCGTTGCGCGCCCGCGGCCCGTCCACGCTGACGCTGACCCGTACCCGGTGCTCGGCGAAGAACGCGCACCAGGCGTCGTCGATCAGCGTGGCGTTGGTCTGCACGTGGTGCTCGACGTCGGGCCCGAACGGCGCCAGCAGCGCCGCCAGGTGCTCCCGGCCGGCCGCGAGCGGCTCCCCGCCGTGCCAGACCACGGAGAAGCGACCGCCCACCGCCCACCGGTTCACCGACGCCGCCACCGCCTCGGCGACGGCCACCGGCATCCGCCTGTCGACCGCCCGGAAGGGGAGGTAGCAGTAGGCGCAGTCGAGGTTGCACAACGTCGTCGGCTGCATCACCACGTACGACGGGACGGCGGCGATGCCCCGCATCCCTTCGGGCGTGCGCGCAGCCATCAGCACCTCCCCCGCCTGCCTGAAAACCGAACCTCCAGGCTAGGCCGCGGCGACCGCTCGGGTGAACCCCCGATAAAGTGCCCGGCCGATCGGCGCAGGGTGATCAGCCTCGGGTGTGCTGTCCGACCATCTGCACGTTGCCGGACCCCTCGATGATCTCGCCGGCCTGCCAGGCGTCCACGCCCCGGCCGGTCAGGGTGGCCAGCGCGCGGTCGGCGTCCTCGGCGGAGACGATCGCGAACATGCCGACGCCCATGTTGAACGTCGCCTCCATCTCCGGGTCCTCGATCCGGCCCTTGGACTGGATCAGGTCGAAGATCGGCTGAGGCTTCCAGGTGGAACGGTTCACCACCGCGTCGACGTGCTCGGGCAGCACTCGGACCAGGTTGCCGGGGATGCCGCCGCCGGTGACGTGGGCCAGCGCCCGCACCTCGGCCTCGGCGATCAGCTTGAGGCAGTCCTGGGCGTAGATCTTGGTCGGGGTGAGCAGCTCCTCGCCCAGCGTCCGCTGGCGGCCGAAGTCGTCGATCACCACGTCCAGCCGCATCCGGCCGGCGCCGAGCAGCACGTGCCGGACCAGGGAGTAGCCGTTGGAGTGCAGGCCGGACGAGCGCATCGCGATCACCACGTCGCCCACCTCGACCCGGTCCGGGCTGAGGATCTCGCTCTCCTCCACCACGCCGACGCCGGTGGCCGAGATGTCGTACTCGTCGGGGCGCAGCACGCCCGGGTGCTCGGCGGTCTCGCCGCCCAGCAGCGCGCAGCCGGCGTACCGGCAGCCGTCCGCGATGCCGGCGCCGATCTCGGCGACCTTGTCCGGCACGACCTCGCCGGTGGCGATGTAGTCGAGCAGGAACAGCGGCTCGGCGCCGCAGGCCACCAGGTCGTCGACGACCATCGCGACCAGGTCGATGCCGACCGTGTCGTGGATGTCGAGCTGCTGGGCGATCACCAGCTTGGTGCCCACGCCATCGGTCGAGGACGCCAGGATCGGGTTCTTGTACTTCTTCGTGTCCAGCCGGAACAGGCCGGCGAAGCCGCCCAGGTCACCCATGACCTCGGGGCGCCGGGTCTCCTTGACCTTGGACTTGAGCAGCTCGACAGCGCGGTCGCCCGCCTCGATCGACACCCCGGCGTCGGCGTACGAGACCGAGCGTTTGCGCTGCGTCCGGCTGGACCCCGCCGACCAGGGCTGGCGGTCGCCGCCGGCGCCCGTCGGGCTGGATCCTGCGCCGCTGCGCTCGGACACGTGCGTCACGGTTCTCCCCTTTGTGGTTCCCGCGAGCCCGGAGCGGCCGGACCCGCGTCGGTGGTGCTACGGGTGGTGGGTCGGTGTGGCGACGAGCGGACCGGTCGGCCCGGCCGCCTCGACGGCGACCCGGCGTCCCACTCCTTCGAGCACGTGCTTGCCGATCAGGTTCCCGGCCGGCAGTTCGATCGGGTACTCCCCATCGAAGCACGCCCGGCAGAGCCGGCTCTTCGGCTGCTCGGTCGCGGCGATGAGACCGGGCAGCGATACGTAACCGAGCGAGTCGGCGCCGATGGACCGCCGGATGCCGTCGTTGTCGAGCCCGTTCGCGAGCAGCTCGGCGCGGGTGGCGAAGTCGATGCCGTAGAAACAGGGCCAGCTCACCGGCGGCGAGGAGATCCGGACGTGGACCTCCAGCGCGCCCGCCTCGCGCAGCAGCCGGACGATCGCCCGCTGGGTGGTGCCGCGCACGATCGAGTCGTCCACCACGACCAGGCGCTTGCCGCGGACGTTCTGGCGCAGCGGGTTCAGCTTCAGCCGGACGCCGAGCGCGCGCAGCGTCTGCGAGGGCTGGATGAACGTGCGCCCGACGTACGGGTTCTTCATCAGGCCCTGGCCGTAGGTGATGCCTGATTCCTCGGCGTAGCCGATCGCGGCCGGCGTGCCGGACTCCGGCACCGGGATCACCAGGTCGGCCTCGACCGGGTGCTCCTTGGCGAGCTGGCGGCCGATCTGCACCCGCGCGGCGTGCACGTTGCGACCGGCGATGGTGGCGTCCGGCCGGGCGATGTACACGTACTCGAAGAGACAGCCCTTGGGCTCGGGCGAGGCGAACCGGCTGGACCGCAGCCCGTTCTCGTCGATGGCGATCAGCTCGCCCGGCTCGACCTCGCGGACCACGCTCGCGCCGACGATGTCCAGCGCGGCGGTCTCGCTCGCCACCACCCAGCCGCGTTCGAGCCGGCCGAGCACCAGCGGGCGTACGCCGTGGGCGTCGCGCGCCGCGTAGAGCGTCGACTCGTCCATGAAGACGAAGCTGAACGCGCCGCGCAGCTGCGGCAGCACCTCCAGCGCGGCCGCCTCGACCGACAGGTCGGGCCGGCTCGCCAGCAGCATGGTGACCAGCGAGGTGTCGTTCGTCGAGCCGTCGGAGTCGAGCCCCCGCACGGCGGCCTCGCGCTGCAACTCGGCGGTGTTGACCAGGTTGCCGTTGTGCGCCAGCGCGATGGTGGTGCCGGCGGTCGTGGCGCGGATGGTCGGCTGGGCGTTCTCCCAGGTCGAGCCGCCGGTGGTGGAGTAGCGCGCGTGCCCGATCGCGACGTGCCCGCGCAGGCTCGCCAGCGTCGGCTCGTCGAACACCTGGGCGACCAGGCCGAGATCCTTGTAGACCACGACACCGGAGCCGTCACTCACCGCGATGCCCGCGGCCTCCTGACCGCGGTGCTGGAGGGCGTAGAGCCCGAAGTAGGTGAGGTTGGCGACCTCTTCACCCGGCGCCCAGACGCCGAAGACGCCGCACGCGTCCTGTGGGCCGGGTCGCTGGGGGTCAAGGTCGTGGCTCAGCCGGCCATCGCCTCGGGGCACCTGCCGCTCCCTCGCAGTGGGGTCTGGACTGGCCTGGCGGAGTCGGGGGGTCAGCTCCGCACGCATGGGCCGGGACCGTCGTCGGCTCTCAGTGTACGCGACCAGCAGTCGACACCGACAGTCACGGAGCCTCCGCTCAGCGTGAGCAGAGTTTGCCCTGCCCCACGCTCAAATCGGGAGGTACGGGGAGAGGTCAGCCCGGTTTCCGGAAACCCGGACGCGACCCTCCGTGACCGTTTCCGCCCACCCCCGGCGCCCGGTGGCGACCGCCAGCCAGGTCGCCGGATCCATCTCCACCACGTTCGGCGGCGTACCGCGGGTGTGTCGTGGACCACTCACGCACTGGACCGCACCGTAGGGTGGTACGCGCACCTCCACCGATCGGCCGGGGGCGCGATCCGCGAGGGCAGCCAAGAGCGTCCGGACCGCCTCCCGGAGCACCGGCCGTTCGGGCGTACGCCCCTCGTCCAGCGCCGCCAGGGCGGCGAGTACCGCTTCGGAATAAGCGTGCGGAGAGGACACGACGGGACGATACGACCCGGCAGAAGGCCGTCCGACGGCGGCCCTGGGTAGAGATGATCCGGTCAGACAAGGCATAGTTGCCGACGGCGTTATTCGTACCGTGAGTGATCAACCTCGGCTCAGCGGGCCGGCGGGGAGATCAGACCCGGAAGGCGGTGGACGTGTCAACACACCGACGTGCCTGGAAGCAGCGGGCCGGTGTGGTCGTAGCGCTGGTCTTCGGCGCCCTGCTCACCGTCCCCGCAACCCCCGCCCTCGCGGCACAGATCGTCACCGCCACCAACTCCGTGACGGTGAATGCCGGCCAAGGCAGCCCTGTCGTGGTCAAGGTCCGTTTGGGTAACGATGAGACGTCCGCCGACATCGACGTAGTCAACCTTCCCGACGGCGTCAACTGCGGCGGCTGCGGTCCGATCAGCTTCAGGCCCGGCGAGCAGGAAAAGGATGTCCAGCTAACTCTGTCGGCGACCCCTGACGCACCCGCAGGTAATGGGCAGGCGACGATCAAGGTGGGCGGAAGCGAGCGTCCGCTGCGGGTCACCGTGCGGGCTGCTGCCCCGCCCACGCCTGACCAGCCGCAGACCGTCAAGACGGTGTCCGGCAAGGTGGTGAACGCCGACGGCGATCCGATCGAGGGCGCCCTCGTCATGCTCCGCGACAGCGCGGGCAAGGAACGCCGCACCAACACCAGCGGCAACGGCAACTTCAGCTTCAGCGGCTCCGAGTCCAACCCGATCGCGCCCGGCCGGATCGACCTCGGCGCCTCCACCGACGGGGCCTCGCCCGTCGCCCGGTCGATCAACGCGAACGCCGGCCAGTCGGTGACCGGCGTCCGGCTGAGCATCCAGCTGAAGGCGTCGGCGAGCCCGAGCGCCAGCCCGTCGGCGAGTGAGTCCGCCCCGCCGTCCGAGGAGCCGCTCGACGAGGAGGCGACCGACACCCCGTCGGCCGAGGCGCCCGCCGCGCAGCAGCCCGCCGCCAACGAGGACTCCGGCGGCTTCGGCTCCTGGCTGCTCATCCTGCTCGGCGGCCTGTTCGTCGCCGTCGGCGTAGGCACCATCGTGCTGCTCTACATGCGCCGCAAGAACGAGGGCGACGACGGTGACGGCGACGGCCCGGGTGGCCCGACCGGTCCGGGTGGTCCCGGCGCGGGCGGTGCGGTCCCGGGCGCCCGGGGCGCCTACCACGGCACCGACGACCAGACCCGGGTGGTGAACGGCATGGGCGCCGGGCCGGCCGCGACGATGGTCGGCGGACCCTCGATCAGCGACGCCCCCACCATGCTCCAGCGGCCGGTCGTGGACGACGTTCCGCCGGACCCGTACGGCGCCCCGCCCGGCCCGGCGTACGGTGCCGGCGGCGGCCAGGGCGGCTACGGCTACGGCGACGACGCACCGGGCCAGGGCGGCTACGGCGGCGCGGGCGGCTACGGCAACGCGCCCTCCTCGGGCGGCGGCTACGGCAACGGCCCCTCCTCCGGTGCCGGCTACGGCAGCCCGGACTACGCGGCAGGTGCGGCGGCGGGCGCGGCCGGTTACGCGGCCCAGGGCGCCGGCTACGGCAACGAGCGCTTCGACGAGCCCACCGGCCGCTACACCGGTGACAGCACGCAGTACGCGCCGGCGGCCGACCCGTACCCGACCAGCACCTACCAGCCGGAGCAGGACCGCGGCTACGACCAGCCCGGCTCGGCCTCGTACGGCCGTGGCCCGGAGCAGAGCGACGGTTACGGCGCGGCCGGTGGCTACGGCACCGCGTCGGGCGGTTACGACAACAGCGCGACCGGCGGGTACGACAACGGCCGTCAGCAGGGCGGATACGGCGAGCCCACCGGTGCCTACGGCAACGCCGCGGGCGGTGGCTACGGCGACAACCCGACCGGCGGGTACGGCGACGCCCCGGCCTACGGCGGCGGCCGCGCGGCGGGCGGCGGCTACGGCGACGCGCCGACCGGCGGCTACGGCGACGCCCCAGCAGGTGGCTACGGCGACGCCCCTGCAGGTGGCTACGGCGATGCCCCGGCCGGCGGCTACGACAGCACCCGCCAGCAGGGCGGATACGGCGACGCGCCAGCGGGTGGCTACGACAAGGGCGCCGGCGGGTACGACAGCGGCGCGACCGGCGGGTACGACGGTGGTCGTCAGCCGGGCGGTTACGGCGAGGCGCCGGCCGGTGGCTACGGCAACGCCGGTGGCGGTTACGACGGCGGTCACCAGCAGGGCGGCGGCTACGGCCAGCAGGGCGGCGGGTACGGCGACGGCTACGGTCAGGCCCCCCAGGGTGGTTACGGCCAGCAGGGCGGTTACGGCCAGGAGCCGCCGCAGCAGCGCGGGGGTGGCTACGACAACGGCTACCCCAACGACCCGGCGCAGGCGGGTCGCGCCCGCCCGGACGGGCAGGCGGACCAGGGCGGACGACGCCTCGACTGGCTGGACGACTGACAGGCACCAGACGTGAGAACTGTGGCCGCCCGCGAACAGCGGGCGGCCACAGTCGTCAGCGAAGCCCCGCAGGACGGGATCGGAGGCGGTGCTCAGGCGGGGGCGAAGTAGCCCTGGCGGAGCACCGGCACCACGTCGGAGACGCCGACCTCGGTCGCGACCGTGACGTCCTCGGCGAAGCCGCCCTCGGCGAGTTCCCGCCCGGAGACGCATCCCCGGACCGCCGCCGGCACGTCCGGCGTGCTCGCCAGCGCGGCGAGCGCCATCGCGGCCTCCACCGAGAGCCCGCCGGGCACCCCGGCGAGCGCGTCGAGCACGCAGGCCGCACCGAGCTGGTCCTCCACGCACGGCCGGAGTGACCCGTCGGGCCAGCGCTCCCCGGCCGCCACCACGCCCACCGGCGCGTCCTTCGAGCCGTACCCCTCGGCCCGGAGCCAGCGCCCGACGGCGGGTGCGTTACGCAGGCACGCCGCGACCACCGGCACTCCGGTGGCGCTGGCGGCGGCGCTGATCGCCGAGCCGTTCGGTGACGGCAGCACCAGGTCGGCGACGACCGGCGCGGCCCGCAGCGCCGCCGGGGACAGCGACCACGGGTGCTCCGCCGTCATCTTCCGGCGGCCCACAGCGGCCACGGCCCCCACCCGGCGGGCGTAGTCGGCGGCCTGCTCACCCCACGGGAACGGGTGCACCCGCATGCCCTGGCTCACCGCCACCTCCACGGCGGTGGTGAACGACAGCACGTCCACCACCACCAGGGCGGCACAGACCCGGCCGAGTTCCGCCGCCCCGGTCAGTCCCCAGTCGAACCGGGCACCGGAGCCGGGTTGGGCGAAGACGGCCAAGGCCAGCGCCTCAGCGCTGACCCGGCGCCGGCTCACCGGGAGCCGGACCGTCGGACCCGTCGGCGGGCGCCGACTCGTCCTGGGCCGGGGTTCCGTCGACTGTCGCCGTACCGTCGGCCGGCTCGGCCTCGTCGGACGCCGCAGCGGGCGCCTCGGGCTCCGCCGCGGCGGCGGGTGCGGACGCCTCGGCGTCGGCCGGCTGGGTGTCCCGGCCGGCCTTGGCGATCGGCTCGGCGTCGACAGCGGCCGGGTCCACGCCGACCGGCTGCTCGGCCGTGGCCGGAAGCACCGTGGTCGTCCCGGTACGGGTCGCCTCCACCTCCACCCGGGCCGCCTCGGCCGCACCGAACAGGCGTGGGAGCGTACCGGTGTGCGCCTCGCGCAGCTCGTCCAGACCGATCCGGAACTGGCCGTGCACCTCCAGCGCGCCGGAGGCCGGGTCGGTGACGCCGATGAACTCCCACGGCACGCCGCGCTCGGCGCACAGGGCGGTGAACGCCTTCTCGTGGCCGCGCGGCACCGACACCAGCACGCGGCCGGCGGACTCGCTGAACAGGAAGACGAACGGCATCGAGCCACCGGCGAAGTGCTCCGGCACCACGACCCGGGCGCCCACGCCGCGGCGCAGGGCCGACTCGACCAGGCTCTGCGCCAGGCCGCCGTCGGACAGGTCGTGCGCGGAGCTGAGGTGCCCGACCCGGGCCGCCTCGGCCAGCAGCTCGGCGAGCTGCCGCTCACGGGCCAGGTCGACCTGCGGCGGGATGCCGCCCAGGTGCTCGTGGGTCACCCACGCCCACTCCGAGCCGGACAGCTCGACGTGCGTCTCGCCCAGCAGGAACAACTGGTCGTGGTCGCCGGCCGGGCGCGGCACGAAGCCCATCGGCACCCGGTCGGCGACGTCGTCCAGCACGCCGAGCACGCCGACCACCGGGGTCGGGTGGATGGCCGCGGCGCCGGTCTGGTTGTAGAAGCTGACGTTGCCGCCGGTCACCGGGATGCCCAGCTCCAGGCAGCCGTCCGCCAGGCCGCGCACGGCCTCGGCGAACTGCCACATGACGCCCGGGTCCTCCGGCGAGCCGAAGTTCAGGCAGTTGGTCACCGCGATCGGCTTCGCGCCGGTCACCGCCACGTTCCGGTACGCCTCGGCCAGCGCCAGCTTCGTCCCGTGGTAAGGGTCGAGGCGGGCGTACCGGCCGTTGCCGTCGACGGAGAGCGCGACACCGAGGCCGCTGCGCTCGTCGATCCGGATCACGCCGGAGTCCTCCGGCTGGGCGAGCACGGTGTTGCCGAGCACGTACCTGTCGTACTGCTCGGTGACCCAGGTCTTGTCGGCCAGGTTCGGCGACGCGATCATGCGCAGCACGGTCTCCCGGAGCGCCTCCGGGGTGCTCGGCCGGGGCAGCGTCTCGGCGCGGTCGGCCTGGAGCAGGATCAGGTCGGCCGGCTCGCGCATCGGCCGGGCGTACACCGGGCCGTCGTCGACGAGCGAGCCCGGCGGCACGTCCACCACGAGCTGGTCGCGCCAGGTGATGACCAGCCGGCCCGGCTGGCCGTCCGCCGACGGCGCGGTGACCTCGCCGATGGCGGTGGCCCAGACGCCCCACTTCTCGGCGGTCTTGAGCACCGCGTCGAGCTTGTCCGGCGAGACGACGAGCAGCATCCGCTCCTGGGACTCGCTGGCCAGGATCTCGTGCGGCTCCATCGACGGCTCGCGCAGCGGCACCCGCTCCAGCCAGACCCGCATGCCGGTGCCGGCGGAGGCGGCGGTCTCGGTGAGCGCGCAGGTCAGGCCGGCGCCGCCGAGGTCCTGGATGCCGACGACCAGTTCGGCGTCGTACAGCTCCAGGCACGCCTCGATGAGCAGCTTCTCCATGAAGGGGTCGCCCACCTGCACGGACGGGCGGCGCTGCTCGCTGCCCTCGTCGAAGGTGGCGCTGGCGAGCACCGACACGCCGCCGATGCCGTCGCGGCCGGTCTTGGCGCCCATCAGCACCACGATGTTGCCGGGGCCGGTGGCGTCCTTCTTCTGCAGCCGGTCGACCGGCAGCACGCCCAGGCAGAGCGCGTTGACCAGGGGGTTGCCCTGGTAGCAGGGGTCGAAGACGACCTCGCCGCCGATGTTGGGCAGGCCGAGGCAGTTGCCGTAGCCGCCGACGCCGGCGACCACGCCGGGCAGCACGCGGGCGGTGTCCGGGTGGTCGGCCGCGCCGAAGCGCAGCGGGTCCATCACGGCGACCGGGCGGGCGCCCATGGCGAGGATGTCGCGGACGATGCCGCCGACGCCGGTCGCCGCGCCCTGGTACGGCTCGACGAAGCTGGGGTGGTTGTGCGACTCGACCTTGAAGGTCACCGCCAGTTCGTCGGAGACCCGGACCACGCCGGCGTTCTCCCCGATGCCGGCGAGCAGCCGGTCACTCGGCGGCGCCTTCTCGCCGAACTGGCGCAGGTGCACCTTGCTCGACTTGTAGGAGCAGTGCTCGCTCCACATGATCGAGTACATGGCCAGCTCGGCCTGGGTGGGCCGGCGGCCGAGGATGTGCCGGATCCGGTCGTACTCGTCGTCGCGGAGGCCCAGCTCGGCGTACGGCTGAAGCTCCTCCGGCGAGTCGGCGGCCCGGGGAACGGTGTCCACGCCCAGCGCCCAGTCGTCGGTCGGGCCGGCCTGCGGCACCACGCCCTGCGGCTCGCGCAGGGCCGGGTCCGGATGGGTGGTCATGACGTCTCCTTGCTGCGCTCGCCGCCGGTGCGGCGGGTGGGCCGACCGATGTTCCCGGCCACCATCACGCCGGCGCTCCCACCAGATGCTTGAGCACCGAGGTGAAGAAGCCGAGGCCGTCCAGGGAGGGGCCGGTGAGCGCCTCCACCGCGTGCTCGGGGTGCGGCATGATGCCGACGACGTTGCCGGCCTCGTTGGTGATCGCGGCGATGTCGCGCTGCGATCCGTTGGGGTTGCCGCCGACGTAGCGGGCGACGACGCGGCCCTCGCCCTCCAGCCGATCGAGCGTCGCGGGGTCGGCGACGTAGCAGCCCTCGCCGTTCTTGACCGGGATGAGCACCTCCTGGCCCGGCTGGAACGCGTTCGTCCAGGCGGTGCCGGTGCTCTCGATCCGCAGGACCTGGTCCCGGTTGCGGAAGTGCAGGTGCTGGTTGCGGGTGAGCGCGCCGGGCAGCAGGTGCGCCTCGCAGAGGATCTGGAAGCCGTTGCAGATGCCGAGCACCGGCAGGCCACCACGCGCGGCCTGGACGATCGTCTCCATCACCGGGGCGAACCGGGCGATGGCGCCGCAGCGCAGGTAGTCGCCGTAGGAGAAGCCACCGGGCAGGACGACCGCGTCCACCCCGTGCAGGTCCGGGTCGCCGTGCCAGAGCCGGACCGCCTCGGCACCGGCGATCCGTACGGCCCGGGCCGCGTCCCCGTCGTCGAGGGAGCCGGGGAAGGTGACCACACCGACCCGGGCGGTCACGACTGCGCGCCCGCGGTCTCGTCGGCGGTGACCACGCGGACGGTGAAGTCCTCGATGACCGGGTTGGCCAGCAGTTTGTCGGCGATCTCCCGGGCCCGGTCCAGGTCCGGTTCGCCGGTGAACTCGATCTCGATCCGCCTGCCGATCCGAACCGAGGCGACGTCACTGACGCCGAGGCGGGGCAGCGCGTTTGCGACGGCCTGGCCCTGCGGATCGAGGATCTCGGGCTTGAGCATGACGTCGACGACGACGCGAGGCACTGGGCACTCCTGACTGTGTACGCAGTTGGGTGCCGGCCCAACAATCGGGCGAGCGCAGCCAGCGTACCTGGCAGATACCGCCCGGCCCGCACCGGCCGGGGGCAGTTCCGGCACTGATCGGGCTTGCCGGCGACCCCGGAGGGACACCGTTGCCCGTTCGTTGCGGCGTCGATGCGAATTCGTTGCACTGCGTGCTCGTGGGCGCCCCTCGACAACACCTCCCAGCAGGCATTCTGCCGCGAAACACCCCACCTTGGACCGGTATCCGACAGCAGGCACGCGCGGCACGCGGCGCACGTCACGCCATCGGCGTGATTCGATCCGCATCTTGTGACAGAGGGCGGCACGGCCGTAGCATGCATCGTCAGACGTCGATGAGTTAGATCGACGTCCCTCGCCGGCCCACCCCATCCGGCGGGTGTCACCCGCTGCCCGGCAACCCCGGGCGTCCGCGCAGAAGGAGCCCCGACATGCGCCTCCGTCCCCTGCTCGCCGTGCTGACCACCGCACTGGCCGGCGTCCTGGCCACCGCCTCCGGCGCCACCGCCGCCCCGGCCGGCCCCCAGCCGATCATCGGCGGCGGCACCGTCTCGTCCGCCCCGTGGGCCGCCGCCGTGTTCAGCAACGGCTCGTTCACCTGCTCCGGCAGCGTGATCGCGCCCCAGTGGGTGCTCACCGCCCGGCACTGCGTCAGCGGCACGATGTCGGTCCGGGTCGGCAGCGTCTACTACGCCTCGGGCGGCGTGACCCGCACCGTGAGCGCCTCGTACACCCGCTACGACCTGGCCCTGCTGCGCCTGTCCAGCACGGTCAGCACCTCCGCCGTGTCGCTGGCCACCAGCAACCCGCCGGTCGGCTCCACCAACACCATCTACGGCTGGGGCATGACCTGCTACAGCGGCTGCGGCGCGTCGCCCCAGCTCAAGACCGCCACCGTCCAGGTGACCAGCACCAGCGTCACCGACGCGTACGGCGGCCAGGCGATCCGGAGCACCCGGATCAACGGCAACGCGTGGCGGGGCGACTCGGGCGGCCCGCAGTTCTACAACGGCCGGCAGGTCGGCGTGGCCTCCACCGCCAACGGCACCACCATCCAGAACTACGGCAGTGTTGCGTACAACCGGGCCTGGATCACCTCGACGGCCGGTGTCTGACGGTTGATGCCGGTGCGGCGCGGATCGGCCGGGTGTGGCCCCGGCCGTCCGCGCCGCGCCGTTTTTCAGCATCCGATCAGCTGAACACGGCTCGCGAACCACCCGGGCGGGGACTGACAGCATCGGAAGCGTGCTGGTCGTGACGACGGATCAACTGCCCGGCTACGAGATCCGCCAGATCCTCGGCGAAGTGGTCTCCTCGATGGCGAGGACCCGCAACCCGTACCGCGAGGGGGTCAAGAACCTGCGCGGTGGCGCCTACGACCCGATGGCGCCGGACAACCTGACCCGGTGGCGTACCGATTCGGTGGCCCGTCTCGGCGAGGAGGCGCGCCGCCTGGGCGCGAACGCGGTGATCGGCATGCGCTTCGACAGCCGGGACTGCGGCGAGATGTGGATGGAGATCTGCGCGTACGGCACCGCGGTGATCGTCGCGCCGAAGATGCCGGACGTCATGCCGCCGGACCAGCCGGCCATCGCGGCCGAGACCGCCCACGACCCGGAGATCGCCTCCGCGCCCGGTGGCATCGCCGAACCCGCGAGCGCCCCCAACCTGAGTTCGGCGGCCGAGACCCCCACCGGCCCCTGACCGCCCCTGCCCGCCGCTGCCCGCCCCTGCCCGCCCCTGCCCCCCGCGTCGATCATGGAGTTGACGGCAGAAATGATCTCCCTGAGTGCCGCCAACTTCATGATCGCCCGGAGAAGGGGGGTGGGGATGCTCCTATAGAAGTCAAGCGGTGTTGAGGGTGGTGAAGTCGGCGAGGAGGGCGGTGTGG
>NZ_JBAKHP010000036.1:0-54575 GCF_036902745.1 Micromonospora sp. CPCC 205554
GGCGACCGACAGCGCGTGGACGTGGCGGCCGAGGCCACCGACGAGCACCGGCGGGTACTCCCAGGAGAGCAGCAGCACCCGCAGGCGCCGGGCGGGCTGGATGTCGATCACTTCGGCGTCAGCTGACACGCGGCCCCCTTTGAGTTGTGGCGTCCCCACCCCGGCGGCGGCGTCGCCGCGGTGTCCGGTGGGGTCGGCACCCATCCTGCCGAGGGGTCGATAACCGGCGGCGACACGCCGGTTGCCGGTCTGTAACGCGTTACCGGCGCATCCGCCGCGCGCGCAGCAGCTCGGCCACCGACCACGCCTGGAACGGGCAGCCCGTGGCCCCGTGCGGCGGCGCGCCGTCGGCGGTCTCGCTCACCGAGCCCAGACCGTCCTCGGCGAGATGGCCCACGAGACCCACCAGCAGGTCGTCGGCGGGCAGCCCGGCCCGGCGGTACGCGTCCAGCAGCGGTCCGGTCAGCCACGGCCAGACGGTGCCCTGGTGGTAGGCGGAGTCCCGCTCGGCGGGTCCGCCCCGGTGCCGCCCGGTGAAGCCGGGGGAGTCCGGGGCGAGGCTGCGCGGCCCGAGCGGGGTGAACAGCGCCTCGGTGATCCGGCGCAGCGTGGCCTCGTCCGGCTCCAGCGGCGCGTGCGGCAGGGACCAGGCGAGCAGCTGGTTGGGGCGCAGCAGGTCGTCGTCGTGGTGCGCGGCCCCGCCCAGCGGGTACGCGGGCGCGGGGGCGTCGACCACGTCGTGGAGCCAGCCGGCCGGGGCGGGGAAGCGCTCCCGGAACGCGGTGCCGGCCCGGTGGTGCAGGTCGTGCAGCGCGGTGGCGTCGCGTCCGGCCAGCTCGGTCAGCTCGGCGAGCCCGGCCAGCCCGTTGATCCACAGCGCGTTGACCTCGACCGGTTTGCCGGTACGCGGGGTCACCGGCACCCCGTACACCCGGGCGTCCATCCAGGTGAGCGCCACGTCCGGTGGGCCGCCCTGGGCCAGCAGTCCGTCGGCCGGGTCGACGCCGATGCCGTACCGGGTGCCCGCCACGTGCGCCTCGACCACGCGGTGCAGCGAGGGCAGCAGCTCGTCGCCCAGGTCGGTGTCGCCGGTGACGGTGACGTGCCGGTGCACCGCGTGCAGGAACCACAGCGTCGCGTCGACGGTGTTGTACTCGACCCGGCCGGTGTCGGCCGTGTTCGCCAGCATGCCCTCGTTCAGCGTGGCCGCGTACGCCCGCAGCAGGTCCCGGCCCTCGTCGGCCCGGTTCGTGCACAGGAACAGGCCCTCGTAGGAGATCATCGTGTCCCGCGACCAGGCCCCGAACCACGGGTAGCCGGCGACCACGTCCGGGCCGGTGGTGGTGCGTACCACGAACGCGTCGGCGGCCAGCGCCAGCGTCGCCTCGACCGCGTCGCCGGGTTTCGCCGCGGCCACCACGGCCCGGCTGCGCCGCCGGGCCGCCTCGACCACGGCGGTCGCCGGTGGCGGCTCCTCGGCCAGGTCGTCCGCCCAGGCCAGCACCGACACGGTCGCGCCCGGCTCGTCGAGCGCGCCGGTGAACCGGCCCGCGTACCAGAGGTCCTCGTCCGGATGCAGGCCGCGCTCGGCCTCCGTGCGGTGGCGGACCCCGTGCCACCACTGCCCCTCCGGGGTCCAGTCCGGCCCGGCCAGGCGGTACGCGCCGTCGACCACGGCGCCGCCGGCCGCCGGTTCCAGCCGGGGCGCGGGGCCGTCGGCGCGCCGTTCGCCGTGCGCGTCGCGCCAGGTGCAGGCCGCGGCCAGGTCCAGCCGCACCGGGCCGCCGGAGATCAGCCGGTGCACCACCGCCACGCAGGAGCGGCCGTACGTCATGGCGATCTCCCGCTCGATCACCACGTCGCCGATGCGCCACCGCCAGCGCGGCACCCCGTCGGCGAGGTCGAAGTGCTCCAGCAGCTCGAAGCCGCGCGGGTCGACCACGCCGGAGGACCACTCGTGTGCGCCCAGACGGACCTGCCGCCCCGAGGGCAGCGTCACCGCCGGGTCGAGGCTCACCAGTCCCACCTTGCGGGACGCCGGCGTGTCAGCGGCCACCACGAGCAGCCCGTGGTACCGGCGGGTCCGCAGTCCGGCTACGGTGCCCATCGCGTACCCGCCGCGCCCGTCCGTGACCAGCCATTCCCGCGTGGCGGCGGCGGACAGCTCGCCGCAGACCTGCGGCCCGAAACGGATGTCGATCAACTTTCCTCCACCGGCAGCGAGGTGTGACATGCCACGGCGACAATGGCCGCTGTGGAGAAGTACCCCGGCGGCGTCGAAGATGTGCCAGTGATCACCGACCGGTCGACCTCCGCGTCCCCCGACCCCGAGCGGCACCGGCTCGCCCAGGCCGACGCCGGGGAGCAGGACTGGCGCGCATGGGGCCCCTATCTGTCCGAGCGGGCGTGGGGGACGGTACGGGAGGACTACAGCGAACACGGCACGGCGTGGGACTACTTCCCCCACGACCACGCGCGGTCCCGAGCGTACCGGTGGAACGAGGACGGCATGGCGGGCGTCTGCGACGACCGGCAGACGTTCTGCTTCGCGCTCGCGCTGTGGAACGGGCGCGACCCGATCCTCAAGGAGCGGATGTTCGGCCTCGGCGGCGACGGCGGCAACCACGGGGAGGACGTCAAGGAGTACTGGTGGTACCTCGACAGCACCCCGACGCACTCCTTCATGCGCTGGCGCTACCACTACCCGCAGGCCGCGTTCCCGTACGACGAGCTGGTCGCGGTGAACGCGCTGCGCGGCCGGGACGACACCGAGTACGAGCTGGTCGACACCGGCATCTTCGACGACGACAGGTACTGGGCGGTCACCGTCGACTACGCCAAGGCGTCCCCGACGGACATGTGCGTGCTGGTCACCGTGGCGAACCGGGGCGACGAGGACGCGACGCTGCACGTGCTGCCCACGCTGTGGTTCCGCAACACCTGGGCGTGGGGGCTGCCCGGCACCGACCGGATGCCGAAGCTGACCGGCGAGACGGCCGGGGAGCGGGCGGGCGCCCGGCTCGTCGGTGAGCACTGGGTGCTCGGCCAGCTCCTGCTGGAGGGCGACGGCGACCCGGTGCCGCTGCTGTGCGACAACGAGACCAACGCCGAGCGGCTGTGGGGGCTGCCCGGGCGGTCCCCGTACCCGAAGGACGGCATCAACGACCACGTCGTGGCCGGCGCGGCCACCGTCAACCCGGACCGCACCGGCACCAAGGGCGCGCTGCACTACGTGCTGGACGTGCCGGCCGGTGAGCAGCGGCAGATCCGGCTGCGGCTGACGCGTACCGCGCCGCCGCCGACCGCCGCGCCGCCAGCGCCGGCCGACCTGGGCGACGGGTTCGACACGGTGCTGTGGGCGCGCCGGGCCGAGGCGAACCGGTTCTTCGACAGCGTCATCCCGGCCGCCGCCACCGCCGACGAGGCCCTGGTCGCCCGCCAGGCCATCGCCGGGCTGATGTGGGGCAAGCAGTTCTACCACTTCGACGTCGAGCGCTGGCTGGCCGGCGACCCCGGCTCCGCGCCGCCGCCGGCCGGCCGCCGGCACGGGCGCAACAGCGCCTGGTGGCACATGAACAGCTTCGACGTGATCTCCATGCCGGACCCGTGGGAATACCCCTGGTACGCCGCCTGGGACCTGGCCTTCCACTGCGTCACCATCGCCCGGGTCGACCCGGGCTTCGCCAAGGAACAGATCCTGCTGCTGCTGCGCGAGTGGTACCTGCACCCCAACGGGCAGATCCCGGCGTACGAGTGGGCGTTCGGCGACGTGAACCCGCCGGTGCACGCCTGGGCGGCGCTGAAGGTCTTCGAGATCGACGGCGCCCGCGACCACGAGTTCCTCGCCCGGGTGATGCACAAGCTGCTGCTCAACTTCACCTGGTGGGTCAACCGCAAGGACACCGGCGGCAACAACGTCTTCGAGGGCGGCTTCCTCGGGCTGGACAACGTCGGCCCGTTCGACCGCTCGGCCGCGCTGCCGGTCGCCGGGACGCTGGAGCAGTCCGACGGCACCGGCTGGATGGCCATGTACGCGCTCAACCTGCTCGACATGGCGATCGTGCTGGCCGAGCACGACCGCGCGTACGTGGACACCGCCACCAAGTTCTTCGAGCACTTCGCGTACATCGCCGCGGCGGCGTACCACCAGGGGCTCTGGGACGCCGAGGACGCGTTCTTCTACGACGTGCTGCGGCTGGCCGACGGCACGAAGGTGCCGCTGAAGGTCCGCTCGGTGGTCGGGCTGCTGCCGCTGGCGGCGGTCACCCGGCTGACCGCCCGGACCATGCGCCGCCTGCCCGAGCTGGGCGCGCGGCTGCGGTGGTTCCTCACCAACCGCCCCGAGTACGCGGAGGTGATCGGCGCCCGCCGGCTCGGGCCGGACGGCCGCCAGCAGCGGTTGCTGTCGATGGTCGCCCCGGACCAGGTGGTGCGGCTGCTGGCGCGGATGCTCGACACCGACGAGTTCCTCTCCGAGTACGGGCTGCGTACGCTGTCCCGGGCCCACCTGGACAAGCCGTTCACGGTCACCCTCGGCGGGCAGGAGTTCAGCGTCGGCTACGAGCCGGCCGAGTCGACCAGCGGCCTGTTCGGCGGCAACTCCAACTGGCGCGGCCCGATCTGGATGCCGACGAACTTCCTGCTGATCAGCGCGCTGCGGGACTACGCCGCGTTCTTCGGCGACGACCTCCAGGTCGAGTACCCGACCCGGTCCGGGGTGAAGCGCACGCTCGACGAGATCGCCGACGACCTGTCCGCGCGGCTGATCTCCCTGTTCACCCGCGACGGCTGGGGGCGGCGGCCCATCTACGGGGCGGCGCAGCTGTTCCAGACCCACCCGGACTGGCGCGACCTGATCTGTTTCCCGGAGTACTTCCACGGCGACAACGGCGCCGGCCTGGGCGCCTGGCACCAGACCGGCTGGACCGCGCTGGTCGCCGACCTGATCCTCACCTTGCGTCGCTGACGCGGCCGATCCTCACCTTGCGTCGCTGACGCGGCCGATCCTCACCTTGCGTCGCTGACGGGCGCGGGGCGCGGCGGGAGAACCGCCGCGCCCCGCACGCTCACGGCAGCGGCAGGAACGCCAGCCGGGCGTGGTACTCCCCGGCCACCGTCACGGTGTCGCTGCCGACCCACAGGCCAGTGTCGGTGGCGTACAGCTCCTGGGTGCCGACACCCCGGTCCTTGGTCGGGTTCCAGGGCAGCGCCTTGCCCGTGGCCGGGTGGATCGCCCCGACGCCCGGCCGGGACACCGCGCCCGGACCGGCCGAGTTCCGGCCCTGCGGGTTGTCCAGCCAGCGCTGGTGGCCCCCGACGTAGACCGCCGCGCCGGTCACCGCCACCGACAGCAGCGTGTCGCCGCCGGTGTAGTTGGCCCAGGCCGGCTGCTTGCCGCCGGTGGCAGTGCCGAACTCGAAACGCGCCGCGGTGTCGCAGAGCGTGCCCGGGAACGGGCCGCCGGTGGTGACCACCGCGAACCAGGTGCCGTCCGGCGAGATGTCGACGCCGCGCATGTAGACGGGCATCGTCCTCGCGCACTGCGGCTGGTAGCGGTCGGTGGCCCAGCCGGAGAGCGTGGCGCCGGCCGCGCTCAGGTCGGCGACGGCGATCTGGTGCCGCGCCACGCCCGCGACGCTGCTGAAGCCGCCCACGAACACCAGCCGCCGGCCGTCGGCGGATACGTCCAGCGCCTCGACCTTCACCGGCGCGGTGGCGCCGGAGGTGGTCTTGCGCGGACCGGCCAGGTTCAGGCTGACCGACGCGTCGGCCGCACCGGTGGTGGCGTTCACCGCCGCCAGCCCGCGCCGGGTCACCCCGCCGACGGTCTGGAACGCGCCGCCGACGATCAGCCGGTTGCCGACCAGGCGTACGTCGTTGACCTGGTTGTTCAGCGCCGGCGTGGTGAACCCGGCGACCCGGGCGCCGGTGGCCGCGTCGATCCGGGCCAGCCGGGACGCCGCCGTGCCGTTGACAGTGGTGAACGCGCCGCCGATGTAGAGCGAGCGGCCGTCCGGCGCGGCGGCGAGCGCCTTGACCGCGCCGTTGACCTGCGGCCGGAACGTGGTGTCGATCCGTCCGGTTGTCGCGTCGAGAGCCACCAGGCGGGGCATCGCCAGCTGGGCCGACTGACCGGCGTTGCGCACCTTGGTGAACGTGCCGGCCACGTACACGCGGTTGCCGATCTGGAGGATGCGGTGGACGGTGCCGTCCAGCGCGTGCGGCGTCCAGTCGACCGGGTTCGTGCCGACCACTGTGGTGTGTGCGGCGTTGACCGCGAGCGCCGGGGATCCCGGCAGCGCCGCGCCCCCGACGGCGAGCGTCGCGGCCACCGCGACGGCCGCGCGGCGCCGGCCCCGGCGCCCGGGTGGGTGATCGGGTGAGATCGTCATGGCGGAAGCATGCCGTCCCACCAGGGATTCCGCAGTCGGGTAGGCGCCGGTAACCGCCCGCCGACCGGATAATCCGCGTGGCCCGTCCGGCGACCGGGCAGTACGGTGTGCGAGGTCCGCGAGGGGGAGGGGGACGCGATGCCGTGGCGCCGGGACGCCGCCGTGCTGGTCTTCGACGCCGACGACACGCTCTGGGAGAACAACGTCCTGTTCGAGCGCGTCATCGACGACTTCCTCACCTGGCTCGACCACCCCACGCTGGACCGGGCCCGGATCCGTGCGGTGCTCGACGACATCGAGCGCGCGAACGCCGTCGCGCACGGCTACGGCAGCAAGGTCTTCCTGCGCAGCCTCGGCGAGTGCCTGGAGAAGCTGCGCGAGCGTCCGGCCACCGTGCGGGAGCGCGCCGAGATCGAGCAGCTCGCCGCCGCGCTGGTCGGCCACCAGGTCGAGCTGATGCCGGGCGTGGCCGAGACGCTCGACGACCTGGCCGGGCGGCACGAACTGCTGCTGCTGACCAAGGGCGAGCGCGAGGAACAGCAGCGCAAGCTGGACGCGTGCGGGCTGCTGCACCACTTCCGCGCCGCGCACATCGTGCCGGAGAAGGACGCGGACACGTACCGCTGGCTGGCCCGCGAGCACGCCTTCGACCCGGCCGCCGCCTGGATGATCGGCAACTCGCCGCGCTCGGACATCCTGCCCGCGCGGGCCGCCGGGATGAACGCGGTCTTCATCCCGAACGAGAACACCTGGGTCCTGGAGCACGACGAGCTGGACCCGTCCGACCAGCGGGTGATCCGGCTGGCCGCGTTCCCCGACCTGGTCCAGCACTTCTGACCGGGCCGGTAACGTCCGGGACGTGCCGCTGACCTTCCCGTCGCACCTGGCTCCGGTGCTGCCGCTGAAGCGGTGGCGGCCGGACTGGTTCGACGGGGTGGCGCTGTGCACCGGCGCGGTCGCGCCGGACGTCGGGTACCTGGTCACCGGCACGCCGCTGGCACTGAACCTGCGGACGCACACGCTCGGCGGGCTGCTCTGGTGGTGCCTGCCGGTCGCCCTCGTGTACGCCTGGGTCGTACGCCGCGTGGTCGCCGGCATCGCGGTGCACCTGCCCGCGCAGCGGTTGTTCGGCTGGCCCTGGTACGCGACGCTGGCCCGGGTCCGTCATCCCTGGCAGGTCACCGTCTGCTCGGCGCTCATCGGCGCGTTCAGCCACGTGGCGTGGGACCGGATCAGCCACAGCGAGCGGCTGCCCCGGCTGCTCGGCGTCTCCGACTTCCACGCCGTGACCGGCGTGTACTGGTACCAGTTCGCAGACCTGGTGGCCGGGATCGGCGGCGCGCTGCTGGTGGCCGTCCTGGCCGTGCACGAGGCCCGCCGCGGGCTGCGGACCGACGGCGTACGCGAACCGGCGCCGGAGGCGAACCCGAACGTGTTCTGGCGGGTGGCGCTGGCGGTCACCGGGCTCGGTGCGTTGCTGATGCCCGCGCTGCCGGCCGCCGGTGTGCCCGCCCCGGCGGGCGTACGGGCGCTGCACGTGGCCGCGCTGGCGCTCGTCGCCGGGGCCGTCGCGGCCCGGACCGTGCCGCAGCGGCCCGCCGGGCGCAGTCCGCGTCTCGAAGTCGAACAGCGCGAAACCGGCTGACCCCGTTACGCCGACATGCCGCAATTCCGCATAGACATCAATCACAACCGCAGCCGCCGGTCGTCGCTTGTCCGGCCTGCGCGGACGCGCCTAACCTGAGCCGGCGTCCACGCCTCGTCGGGGTGAGACGGGGGCGCACCGGAGTCCGGTGGTAAGAGCACCGTGGAGCTGAGTGCGGGCAGACCGGCTCGCCGTGCGGAACCCGGCGAAAGGCGTCGTGCCACGCCTGCCGGTTCCCGCGGCGCAGACCGCTACCCAACCGGACGGCCGGGGTCAGGACCGGGGAGTTGCGGACCCGGTCCTGACCCGTCCGGCACCCCTCCACCGCCCGACGGATTCCGGTGGGACGCCTCTGGTGCGCGGGCCGGTCACGGAGCGACACTGAGTCATGACACCTCAGCGCGTACCGCTGCTCGCCGGCCTGGTCGTGCTGCTCGCGGTGGGCTGCACGGCGACCGGCCACGACGGCGCTTCCCCGGCGCCCACCCCGACGGCCGCGGCGGCGTCCGCGCCGGCCGCGAGCGAGGCGCCGGAGGCAACGCCCACCCCGCCCGTGCCGACGGAGGCCGTGTCGACCGCCGGATCCTGGCGCGTCACCTGGGGCTGGGCGGTGCCCGGCGGGCCGGTCCGGGTGACCCACCGGGTACGGGTGCCGGTCACCCCGCCGCCCGGGGAACCGCTGCCCGTCCTGGTGGCGGTCGACGTCGGCGACCATCCGGCGGAGGGGTTCAGCCGGATCACGTTCGCCTTCCGCGGACCCACCCCGTCCTACGAGGTCGCGTACGTGCCGCAGGTGGTGACCGAGGGGCGGGGTGCGCCGGTCACGCTGCCCGGCACGGCGTACCTGTCGGTGCGGTTCGACCCGGCCCAGGCGCACGACGCCCGCGGCGGCGGGACGGCGGACCTGCCGCCGGCGGCGATCCGTTTCCCGACGCTGCGTGGATGGGCCGTGGCCGGCGACTTCGAGGGCCACCTCGGCTTCGGGCTCGGCCTGCGGCCGCCCGAGGGCGGCCGGCTGCCGGTGCGGCTGGGGGAGGGCGACCGCCCCGACGGCACCCACGTCGTCTCGGTCGACGTCCGGCGGAGCTGACGCGGCCCCGCCTCAGCGGTCGATGATGTCGTTGTTCTCGTCGATGCCGTGGGTACGCCAGTAGACGTCCCACTCGTCGTCGACGTGCTTCGGCTCCTTGCCCTCCGGGTAGCGCACGTACGGCGGCATCGGTTCCTCCCCGTCCGGCACGCAGGAGCTGCCGCCCTGCGGGCCGACCGCGATCACCGGGTACTCGCCACCACCACAGATGCTCTGCCGCAGGGAACAACCGGTGGTCGCCATCAGCCCGGCCAGCCCGAGCACGGCAAGAACGATCATGATTCGAGTTCGCACGGGAGAATTCTCGCCGCCGCGGGCGGACCCGCCATCGGTACGCGTACTCAAATCCTGTGCCGCCGCCGGCTCAGGTCAGCTCGCCCCGCACGATCGCCACCGCCACCCGGCAGAACTCGTCCATGTCCGGCTGGAACCCGGCCGCGATGTCCGGGTGCAGGCCGGAGCGGGTCTCGTCGAGCAACCGACGGCAGACGTCCTCCACCGGCTCGCCCGCGTAGCCGGCGCGAACCCGGTCGGCGGCCGCCTGCAGGGCCGAGGTCAGCTGATCCTCCAGCGGGCCGCGCAGCTTCTGCTGCACAGGGTCGAGCCCGCTCGGATCGAGCGTGACATGTGGCTCCGACATCGGCACTCCCTTCCTCGGCGTCCGCGGTACCCCACCGCGGACGCCGGTCAAACCATCGTCGGTACGGCCGACACCCGGACCAGATACGAGAACTCCTCCGCCGGCTCCTCGACGTACGACAGCCGGCGGATCTGCCGGTCGTCGGCCCAGAGCGCGACGTCGACCAGCACCCCGAGGTGGGCGAGACCGATGGTGGAGACCCGCTTCTTGTCCTGGAGCACCGCGCACACGCCGCCCAGCAGCGTGCTGGCGTCGGAGGTGCGGTGCCCGGGCGGACAGCGCAGGGTCAGGTCCACCTCGACCGGCCCGGTCAGCGGGGTCCACCCGGTGCGCTGAGCCGCCGTGCAGGCGGCCTGGAGCAGGGTACGGACCCTCGTCGCCTGCCGGTGCCCGGCGGCGAAGATGGACAGGGCCTCGGTCTTGACCGGGGGCAGGCCGCTCACCTCGAACGTCAGGGCGATAGCGCGGGTGTCCTGCACGACGGCACCTCCTCGGGGGAATCCTGCCCAACCGGGGAACGCGCGCACGGCGCTTCCCGTCAGAACCAACCGATCGGGCGGGCGATGGGGGACGGCCGGAGGCGCATCGGCGTCGACGGCGACGCGCCGGCTACGGAGCCAGCCTCACGCTAGTGCAGACCGCTGACGCTGGGTAGCCTCGCCGTTTCACTACGTGGGACGACGTGTCGACGTCCAGGCCCGGTTCGTGCCGTCGCCGTCACATGTCCGTGATGTTTCGCTCCGTCGCAGGTCGGGCACGTTCAGCCGCACGACACGCCCGGGGCGTCGGGCGATCGGGCCGATGCCCCGGTCGTCTCGCCGTGCGCCGGGGCGCGGGTCACTCCCCGGTTCTTCGCCGAAGAGAGGGGGAGGGTGATGACGACAGTCCCCGACACGGCCGCACGGCGGCCGGCCGGACGCGCGGCGGCAGCGGCCGCCGCGCTCGCATTGGTGGCCCCGCTGGCCGCCTGCGGATCCGGCGGCGACGGCGGCGTCCCCACGATCAACCTGTACTACCCGCCCGAGCAGAACCTGCAGAAGGTCGTCGACACCTGCAACACGCAGGCGCAGGGGCGGTACCGGATCGACTACCGGGTGCTGCCGCGCGAGGCCGACGAGCAGCGGGTGCAGATGGTGCGCCGGCTCGCCGCGCAGGACAGCGGGATGGACGTGCTCGGCCTGGACGTCACCTGGACGCAGGAGTTCGCCAGCGCGAAGTGGATCCGGGAGTGGACCGGCCAGGACAAGGCCGAGGTCGAGCAGGGCACGCTGGCCGGCCCGCTGGACACCGCCCGGTACGAGGACAAGCTCTACGCGGCGCCCAAGAACACCAACGTGCAGCTGCTGTGGTACCGGTCCGACCTGGTGTCGCAGGCGCCGAAGACCTGGGACGAGATGATCTCCGCGGCCCAGCAGCTCAAGGAGCAGGGCAAGCCGTACCAGGTGCTCACCATGGGCGCCCAGTACGAGGGCCTCGTGGTCCTCTACAACACGCTCGCCGAGAGCGCCGGCGGCAAGATCCTCAGTGACGACGGCAAGAAGGCGGAGATGGACGCCGGCGCGGTGCGCGCGCTCGACCAGCTCAAGAAGTTCGCCACGTCCGGCGTGACCTCGCCGTCGTTCAGCAACGCGCTGGAGGACCCGGTACGGCTGGAGTTCCAGTCCGGCAAGGGCGCGTTCCAGGTGAACTGGCCGTTCGTGTATCCGGCGCTCCAGGAGGCCAACCCCGAACTGGCGAAGAACGTGAAGTGGGCCCGGGTGCCCGGCATCGACCCGGACACCCCCAGCAAGGTCACCATCGGCGGGGTCAACCTGGCGGTCAGCACCTACTCGAAGCACCCGGAGGAGGCGTTCGAGGTGGCCCGCTGCCTGCGCAACGCCGAGAACCAGAAGTTCTCCGCCGTCAACGACGGTGTACCGCCCACCATCGAGGCCGTCTACGACGACCCGGAGATGACCGAGGCGTACCCGATGAAGGAGACCATCCTGGAGGAGCTGAAGGAGCCGGCGGTCCGGCCGCTGACCCCGGCGTACCAGAGCATCTCCACGGTGATGTCGGCGATCCTGTCGCCGCCGTCGGCGATCCGGCCCGAGCAGACCGCTGACGAGCTGCGCAAGGCGATCTCCGACGCGCTGGAGTCCAAGGGAGTTCTGCCATGAGCGTGAACGCCACGCCGGCCGGCGCGCAGGCCGCCGCCGAGCAGCCCGGCGGCCGGCACGCCGCCGTACCGGAACAGCGGTCCCGGCGCGGCTCCCGTGCCCCGCTGAGCGAGAACAAGCGCGCCGAGCGGCGCCTCGGCTGGCTGCTGTGCGCACCGGCCGCGCTGGTCATGGTGCTGGTCACCGCGTATCCGATCCTGTACTCGGTCTGGTTGTCGCTGCAGCGCTTCGACCTGCGCTTCCCCGACGAGCGGCAGTTCGTCGGCCTGGAGAACTACGTCACCGTACTGACGAACGACTTCTGGTGGACCGCGTTCGGGGTGACCGCGCTGATCACCGTGGTGACCGTCGCGGTCGAGCTGGTGCTCGGCATGGGCCTGGCCATGATCATGCACCGGACGCTCGTCGGCCGGGGGATCGTGCGCACCGCGGCGCTCATCCCGTACGGCATCGTCACCGTGGTCGCGGCGTTCTCCTGGCGGTACGCCTGGACGCCGGGCACCGGCTACCTGGCGAACCTGTTCGACGGCAGCGCCCCGCTGACCGAGCGGGCCAGCTCGCTGGCGATCATCATGCTGGCGGAGATCTGGAAGACCACCCCGTTCATGGCGCTGCTGCTGATGGCCGGGCTGGCGCTGGTGCCGGAGGACCTGCTCAAGGCGGCCTCCACCGACGGCGCGACGGCGTGGCAGCGGTTCACCAAGGTGATGCTGCCGGTGATGAAGCCGGCCATCCTGGTCGCGCTGCTGTTCCGCACGCTCGACGCGTTCCGGGTCTTCGACAACATCTTCGTGCTCACCAACGGCGGCAACGAGACGTCGTCGGTGTCGATGCTCGCCTACAACAACCTGATCCGGGGCCTGAACCTCGGCATCGGCTCCACGATGTCGGTGCTGATCTTCATCACCGTGGCGATCATCGCCTTCGTGTTCGTGAAGCTGTTCGGCACCGCTGCCCCGGGCAGCGACGATGGGGAGAGGCGCTGACATGGCAGTGGAAACCACCACGCGGGCGAAGGTGCGCTGGGGCCTGCTGGACGTCGTGGTCGTCGTCTTCGCGCTGGTCCCCGTGCTCTGGATCGCCTCGCTGTCGTTCAAGACCCCGGCCACGCTCACCGACGGCAAGTTCTGGCCGCGGGAGTGGACGCTCGACAACTACCGGACGATCTTCGACACCGACCAGTTCGTCCGCGCCCTGGTCAACTCCATCGGCATCGCGCTGATCGCCACCACGATCGCCGTGGTGCTCGGGGCGATGGCCGCGTACGCGATCTCCCGCCTCGACTTCCCCGGCAAGAAGCTGCTGGTCGGCGTCTCGCTGCTGATCGCGATGTTCCCGCAGGTGTCGCTGGTGTCGCCGCTGTTCGAGATCGAGCGGCAGCTCGGCCTGTTCGACACCTGGCCCGGACTGATCCTGCCGTACATCACGTTCGCGTTGCCGCTGGCGATCTACACGCTGTCGGCGTTCTTCAAGCAGATCCCGTGGGACCTGGAGAAGGCGGCGAAGATGGACGGCGCCACCCAGGCACAGGCGTTCCGGCGGGTGATCGCGCCGCTGGCCGCGCCGGGCGTGTTCACCACGGCCATCCTGGTCTTCATCTTCTGCTGGAACGACTTCCTGTTCGCGATCACGCTCACCTCGACCGAGCGGTCCCGCACGGTCCCGGTGGCGCTGCAGTTCTTCACCGGCGAGTCGCAGTTCGAGGACCCGACCGGGGCGATCTGCGCCGCCGCCGTGGTGATCACCGTGCCGATCATCCTGTTCGTGCTCTTCTTCCAGCGCCGCATCGTCTCCGGTCTGACCTCCGGCGCAGTCAAGGGATAGGTGGTAGCAATGGCCGACATCGTGCTGGACAAGGTGAGCAAGCGGTTCCCGGACGGGACCACCGCGGTGCGGGACGTCGACCTGGAGATCGCCGACGGCGAGTTCGTGATCCTGGTCGGTCCGTCCGGCTGCGGGAAGTCCACCACGCTCAACATGATCGCCGGGCTGGAGGACATCAGCTCCGGTGAGCTGCGCATCGGCGGCGAGCGGGTCAACGACAAGGCGCCCCGGGACCGCGACATCGCGATGGTCTTCCAGTCGTACGCGCTCTACCCGAACATGACCGTGCGGGAGAACATGGCGTTCCCGCTGCGGCTGGCGAAGATGGACAAGGAGACCATCAACCAGAAGGTCGACGAGGCGGCGAAGGTGCTGGAGCTGACCGCGCTGCTGGACCGCAGGCCGGCCAACCTGTCCGGCGGCCAGCGGCAGCGGGTGGCGATGGGGCGGGCGATCGTCCGTCAGCCCAAGGCGTTCCTGATGGACGAGCCGCTGTCGAACCTGGACGCCAAGCTGCGGGTGCAGATGCGTACGGTGGTGTCCCGCCTCCAGAAGCAGCTCGGCACCACCACCGTCTACGTCACCCACGACCAGACGGAGGCGATGACGCTCGGCGACCGGGTGGTCATCATGCGCGGTGGCGCGGTGCAGCAGGTCGGGCCGCCGCAGGAGCTGTACGACCACCCGCGCAACCTGTTCGTCGCCGGGTTCATCGGCTCGCCCTCGATGAACTTCGTGCACGCCGTCGTGGAGGACGGCCGGCTGCGGACCGCGCTCGGTGACGTGCCGGTCGGCGACCGGATCCGCCGCGAGCTGGAAGGCGGCGACGCGCCCCGGGAGCTGATCCTGGGCATCCGCCCGGAGCACTTCGAGGACGCGGCGCTGATCGACGACGAGACCCGCCGCCGGGGCATGGAGTTCGAGGCGCCGGTGGACATCGTCGAGTCGATGGGCTCGGACAAGTACGTCTACTTCACCGTCGAGGGGGAGCGGGCCACCGCCGCCGAGCTGGAGGAGCTGGCCGCCGACGCGGGCGCCGCGGACTTCGCCGGCGCCGGGTCGAACCTGGTCACCCGGCTGTCGGCGGAGTCGCCGGTACGCGAGGGCGAGTCGCGCCGGGTGTGGTTCAACCTGGAGAAGATCCACCTGTTCGACCCGGGCAGCGGCCGCAACCTGACGCTGCACGAGGGCCGGTCGGCCGGAGCGCTCGCCGACTGACCCTGGGAGGAGCGCGAAGGGCCGGTGGCGGTGCACGCCGCCGGCCCTTCGGCCTTGACACGCTTTGCTCTGCAGCCTTCGGCGCAACGCTGACGCTCGGTGCTCTGCTGCCTCCGGGGCTGCAGAGCAAAGCGGGGGTGAGGCGGCTGCCCCTACCGGCGGACAGGCCAGCGCTGCTCGTCACGAGAGGGGGGTCGAGCCGCACCACGGCGAAGTGTCAGCTCCTGTCTCCACGCGCCGGGCGCCGCCACTCTCCCTTCCCCGCCGCCCGGCCGGACCGGTGAGTGGAACGCCATGGGTGCCTCGGCGCCGTTTTGACACCCATGGCGTTCCACCCGACACGGACGCGGGGTGACTTCTCGCCGACCTCGGGGATCGGCCGGCGGTGCGCCGGCGCCGACCCGGAGTGTCAGCCGCGGGAGAACGCCCCACCGCCTTGCTCTGCACCCACCGACGCGGCGGTCACGCGAACCGATGCGTCAACGGCTGCAGAGCAAAGGGGCGCAAGAGCAACAGGAGCAGCAGGGAAAAGGAGCAGCGGAGCAAGAGCGAGCCGGGCAGCACCAGAGAAAAGAAGAGAAGAGGTACGGCGGGAGCCTCCGCTCACCAGGAGTGGCGCAACTCCAGCCCGAGGAAGCGGGCATACCCGGTCAGGGCGGCCCCCACCCGCTCACGCAGCGCAGCGTCGAACGGCACGAGCTGATGCACCTTCACGGTCACCGCCTTCGCGCCCAGCGTCCGCGTCCAGGTGCCGGCCACGCGCCCGCCCCGCACTACAGTCGACCGGAACACCCCGTTGTTGCCGGGAACCACCGCTGCGGCGTGCGCCGGGTCGAGCATCAACGACCGGTCCTTGAAGCCGAGCAGGTATTCGTCGAAGCCGGGCAGCGTGTGCAGGTCGTCGACCGGCGCGCGGGGTGCGTCGAGCAGCGCGGCGTCGACCACGGCCGGCTCGCCGTCGACCTCGACCGGGGCGAGCAGGTCACCGGCCAGCGTGATCGCCCGGGTCGCGTCGGTGACGGTCAGGCCGGTCCACCGGGCCAGTTCGTGCCGGGTCACCGGGCCGTGGCCGCGCACGTACCGGTGCGCCAGCATCGCCAGCGCCTCGTCGCGCTCCGGGCGGTGCGGGTCGGGCGCCCACTCGTCGAGCAGGGCGAACGTCTGCTCGGTGCCGACGTGCGGGGCGATGCAGGTGACGCCGCGCTGGCTGGCGTACCAGAGCAGGTGGTAGCCGCGCTGACCGTCCGTGTCCAGCCCGGCGGCGCGCAGCGCCGCCACGCACTCGGTGCGGGCGAGCCGGCCGCCGCCGGTCAGCGCCGCGCCCAGCACCTCACAGGCCCGTTCGCCGTCGGCGACGGTCAGCCCGATCTGCCGCCACCGCCCGGCGATGCCGGCCAGCGTCCGTACCCCCGTCAGGTCCAGCATCCACCGCGCGTCACGCGCCGGGACCAGGTGCACGGTGCCGCGCATCGGCCAGGTGCGCAGGGCCTCGCGTCGCTCCAGCGCCGCGCGGACGTCGTCCTGGGTGGCGCCGGGAAGGCGTACGCCGAGCGACCACAGCCCGCTCGCCGCGTCCTGCGCCTGCATGGCGCCGAACCACTCGACCACGTCGGCGACACCCCGCGGGCGGGCGGTGGGGTGCGGGCGCAGCAGCAGGCCGGTCATCCGCAGCGCGAGCGCCTCGGCGCGGTTGAGGCGTACGGTCACGGGCGTCAGCGTAGGCCCGGGGTACGACAAGCGGCCCCTGATCGCGCTGCGCCGGCGGCGCTGCCGACACCAGCGCGATCCCCCGTTCAGGATCCCGGCGCGGGGGCGGCCGCTGCGGCCGGCGCCGGTTCCACCAGCATCCCGTGCGAGCTGGGCGAGACGAGCGGTTGCCGGCGGAACTTGCGCAAATCTTGAGCCACGCTCAGTCCAGGCGCCGGTGCATGACCAGCAGATCGACGTACCCCCGGGCCGGGTGCCGGAAGCCCTCCGGCACCCGGCCGATCACCTCGAAGCCCAGCGACCGCCACAGCTCGACGGCCCGGGTGTTGGTGGCCACCACGGCGTTGAACTGCATGGCCCGGTAGCCGTCGGCCCGGGCCGCGTCGAGCACGTGCGCGGCGAGCGCCCGGCCGACGCCGCGCCCGGCGGCGGCCGGGGCGACCATGAACGAGGCGTTCGCCACGTGGTCGCCGGGGCCGCCCTGGTTGGGTGCCAGCTTGGCCGAGCCGAGCACCGCGCCGTCCGGCGCCACCGCGACCACCGTCCGCGCCGGCGCCGGCGGCATCCAGAGCCTGCGGGCCTGTTCCTCGGTGACGTCGCGGGGCCAGGTGTACGTCTCGCCGGCCGCGACGATCTCGCGCAGGAACGGCCAGATCAGCGGCCAGTCGGCGGGCGTGGCGGTGCGGATCTCCACCCGGAGAGCATGCCACGCCCGGCGTTTGACGGAACAAGTAACGGGTAGTCGCCGGAGCTGACCCGAAACGAGGAGGGAACGTCTGATGGATGGCCAGGTCAAGGTCGCGGTGATCTACTACAGCGCGACCGGCATCACCTACCAGATGGCGCAGGCGGCGGTCGAGGCGGCGGGGGAGGCCGGCGCCGAGGTGCGTCTGCGCAAGGTACGTGAGCTGGCGCCCGACGAGGCGATCCGCTCCAACTCCGGGTGGCAGGCGCACCGGCTGGAGACCCAGGACGTGATGGAGGCACAGCCGGACGACCTGTCCTGGGCCGACGTGATCATCATGGGCTCGCCGACCCGGTACGGCATGATCGCCGCCCAGCTCAAGCAGTTCATCGACACCACCGGTCCGCTCTGGGCCGCGGGTGCGCTCGCGGACAAGGTCTACAGCGGCTTCACCTCGACCGCCACGTCCCACGGCGGCCAGGAGGCGACGCTGCTGTCGCTGTACACGGTCTTCTACCACTGGGGCGGCATCGTGGTGACCCCCGGCTACACCGACCCGAGCCAGTTCGTCGCCGGCAACCCGTACGGCGCGTCGCACACCAGCAACAACGGTGAGGTCGCCCCGGACCACGTGGCACTGGCCGCCACGGCGCTCACCGCCAAGCGGGCCGTGCTCATGGGGGCCGCGCTGAAGCGGGGCATGGCCGGCTGACCCGGCTGGCGACCGGTGGCCGGACGGGGGCTCTCGAACCCGTCCGGACCACCGGTCGCCAGTGCCCTACCCGCGATCGGCGGCTCCATGCGCGCTCAGCGCCGGCCGGTCGAGCAGATGCCCGAGCAGGTCCGCCAGGACCCTCGTGCCGTCCTGGCTCAGCACCGACTCCGGGTGGAACTGCACCCCGGCGAAGCCCGCGCCGCGCAGCGCGTGCACCGCGCCGTCGGCCGGGTCGCGGGACACCTCGACCGGGCCGTACGGGCCGGGCACCCGGTCGGCGTCGGCAAGCGCGGTGAAGCTGGCGTAGAACCCGACCCGGCGGGTCGTCCCGAACACCGGCACGTCCCGCGGCAACCCCTGGTACGGCGCGTCCCGGCGGTGCAGCGGCAGGCCCAGCAGCCCGGCGAGCAACTGGTGGCCCAGGCAGACGGCGAGCGTCGGCCGGCCGGACGCGAGCAGCTCGGTCAGCAGCGCCCGCAGCGCCACCATCTTCGGCGCGGTCGCGTCCCGCGGGTCACCCGGGCCGGGGCCGACCACCACCAGGTCGTAGCCGTCCAGCGGGCCCGGGTCCGGCCAGTCCCGCCGGGTCACCGCCAGGCCCAGCGCGCCGAGCTGGTGGGCCAGCATGCCGGTGAACGTGTCCTCGCCGTCGACGATCAGCGCCCGGCGCCCGGCCAGCCCGCACAGCGCGATCGCGCCCGGCTCCCGCTGCTCCAGCCAGAACCGGGCCAGCGGGGCGTTCCGGGCGGCAAGCGCGGCGCGTATCTCGGGGTCGTCGGCGTACCGGACGGCCGGCTCGGTGGCGGAGCGCGGCGCGTCCGGGCCGAGACCCAGCGCGGCCAGCACCCCGGCGGCCTTGGCGTGCGTCTCGGCCACCTCGCCGGCGGTGGTCGAGTGCCGGACCAGCGTCGCGCCGACCGGCACCCGCAGCGCACCCTCGGGCGAGATCTCGGCGGTACGGATCAGGATCGGCGCGTCCAGCGTCTGCCGGCCCTGCTCGTCGCGGCCCAGCAGGGCGAGCACCCCGGCGTAGTAGCGCCGGCCGGTGCGCTCGTGCCGGGCGATCACCCGGCAGGCGTTCTCCATCGGGCTGCCGGTGACGGTGGGCGCGAACATGGTCTCCCGCAGCACGTCGCGCACGTCCCGGGAGCAGCGACCGGCCAGCAGGTACTCGGTGTGCGCCAGGTGCGCCATCTCCTTCAGGTACGGCCCGACCACCTGGCCGCCGTGCTCGGCGACCACGGCCATCATCTTCAGCTCCTCGTCCAGCACCATGTACAGCTCCTCCACCTCCTTCGGGTCGTGCAGGAAGCGCAGCAGCTCGGCCCGGTCGACGGTCTCGCCCCGGTGCCGGAACGTGCCGCTGATCGGGTTCATCTCGACCAGCCCGTCGGCGACGCTGACGTGCCGCTCCGGGCTGGCGCCGACCAGGATCCGGGTGCCGGTGTGCACCAGGAACGTCCAGTACGCGCCCCGCTCGCGCAGCAGCAGCCGGCGCAGCGCGGCCAGGGCCGCGGCCAGCGGGTCGCCCTGCACCGTGGCGCGCATGGTGCGGTGGATGACGAAGTTCGCCCCCTCGCCCCGGCCGATCTCGTCGGCCAGCACCCGTTCCACGATCGCCGCGTACTCGTCGTCGGCGATGTCGAAGCCGGCGTCACGGGTGCGCACCTCGGCGTCGGGCAGGTCGTCGAGCAGGTCGGCCAGCGGTATCCGCCGGTGCGCCTCGACCGCCAGGAACTCCAGCGGCAGCCCGTCGTCGACGCACTCGAAACCGCGTTCGGTGACCTGCCGGAACGGCACCAGGGCCAGCGTGTGCGGACCGGCACCGTCCTCGGGCAGCGGCAGGTCGGCGAGCTCGCCGGCGGTGCGTACCGGGCCGGTGAACAGGTCGACGTGGTCGGCGCCCTCGCGGCGGACGAGCGCGAACGGGCCGGGGTCGCGGCCGGCCGCGACGGCGGCGAGCGGGTCGGACAGGCGGGTCATCGGGTCTCCTCGGTGGGCCGGTGGCCGCCGGTGAAGGCGACCCGGGATGCCGGGGAGGACCGGCGGCCGCCTCGTCGGGCGGCCGCGTGGGGAAGCTACGCGCGGGGGTGGGCCGCCGGGTCGGCGGGCCACCAGCAGGACAGGTGCGCGGGCATGACGGTCACTGTACGCGATGGACCGGCGCCGTGGAACCCGATCACGCGTCACCGGGTGCGGATCTTGGCGTGGCCGCCGGTCCCGCCGGGTAGGTTGACCGGCGATGGACATTCTCGCTCTGGATCTGGGCACCTCCTCGGTGCGCGGCCTGGTGCTCGACGCGGACGCCGTGCCGCGCCCGGGCGCGCTGGCCCGGCGCCGGGTGCACCTGGTCACCCGGGACGACGGCAGCGGGACGCTCGACGGCCCGGCCTACCTGGCGTGCCTGGTGGAGTGCCTGGACGAGCTGGCCGCCGGTGGGCACCTGCGGGACGTGGGCCTCGTGGCCACCTCCGCGCAGTGGCACTCGGTGCTGCCGCTCGCGCCCGACGGCACACCGTCGGGGCCGGTGCTGACCTGGCTGGACACCCGGCCGGAGCCGCCGGCCGGGGCGACCGGGCCGGCCGACCCGGTGGACTTCCACCGGCGTACCGGCACCTGGTGGCACCGCTGCTACTGGTCGGTGCGGCTGCCCTGGCTGCGCGAGCGCGTCGACCGGTGCGCACGCTTCACCGGGCTCACCGAGTACGCGCTCGGCACGCTGCTCGACGACGCGCCGATGTCGATCTCGCTGGCCTCCGGCACCGGGCTGCTCGACCTGCGCCGCATGGACTGGGATCCGGAGGCGTGCGAGCTGGCCGGCGTACGCCCGGACGGGTTGCTGCCGCTGGCCCCGGACGACTGGCAAGGCCGGCTGAACGCGGCGTACGCGCGGCGCTGGCCGCAGCTGGCCGGCGCGCGGTGGGCGCCGCCGGTGGGCGACGGCGCGGCGGCCAACGTCGGCTCGGGATGCGTCGACCCGACCCGCGCGGCGGTGACCGTCGGCACCTCCGCGGCGGTCCGCATGATCCAGGCCGTGCCGGCCGGCACGGAGCCGCCGCCGCTGCACGAGCAGCTCTGGCGGTACCGGGTCGACCACAACCACGTGGTGACCGGCGCGGCGTACTCCAGCGGCGGCAACCTGTTCGCCTGGGCGGCACGCGAGCTGCGGCTGCCGGAGGGTTCGGAGCTGGAGGCGGCGCTCGACCGCGTCGCCGGTTCGGTACGGGCGAATCCCCGCTTCGGCGGCGACCGGCCGCCGGGTGTCGCCCCGGCGGGCTCGGGGGAGCTGCGCGGGCTCAGCTTCGGCACCACCGCCGTGGACATCCTGGCCGGGCTGATGAGCGGACTGTGCCGGCTCGTCGCCGACGACCTGACGCTGCTGGAGGCCGGTATCGGCGAGCCGATGGAGGTGGTCCTCGGCGGTGGGGCGCTGACCGCCTCGCCGTGGTGGCGCGGGGCGTTCCTCGACGTGCTCGCGCCCCGCCGGGTGTGCTGGCAACGCAACCCGGAGATCGGTGCGACCGGCGCCGCGCTCGTCGCGCTCGGCCGGCTCGCGGAGGCGGAGGAGATCGCCGGGATCGGCCGGACGGACGAGGCCGCCTCGCACGCGTGACCGTCCACCCGAGGCGCTGACCGTCCTGGTCATGCCGTCCGGGCGGCCGTTGACACCGACCGACGGCCTGGTTGGATGGACTCCGCTCCCCGACGTGGTGGGGCGGGACGAGGAGGCAACCGTGGGCGCAGGTCCCGACCCGGTTCGCGGCGCGGCCCCTCAGCCGCACCGGCGGCGTTCCGGGTTCCGGCTGCGGGACTGGCGGATGGGCACCAAGCTCGCCACGGTGCTGGTGATCCCCTCACTGGCGTTCCTCGTCCTGGCCGGCATCCAGACCCGGGGGCTGGTCGGGCAGACCACCACGCTGAGCGCCTTCGCCGAGCAGGTGGGCATCGGGCGGCAGATCTCCACCACCGTCGACCGGCTCCAGCAGGAGCGGGACCGCACGGCGGGCGAGCTGGCCGCGCTGCGCCGGGCCGGCACCGGCGCCGACCGGGACGCCGCGGTCGCCGCGCTCAAACCGCTCCAGGAGGCCACCGACCGGGCGATGGCCGAGTTGCGCGCCGCGGCCGCGCCGCTGGCCGACGCCGACGCCGCCTGGCGGGTCTCCTACTCCGAGGCGCTCGAGGCGTACGACCAGGTGGTGAACATCCGGGCGGCGGTGGCGCCGGCGGTGCTCTCCAGCGACACCGTGCTGAGCAACTACCACCGGTCGATCGCGGCGCTGCTGAGCCTGCTGGCCGAGCCGTCGCCCGGCGGCGGCCGGCAGGAGCTGACCGAGGCGGTGCTGCGGTACGCGCAGCTGTCCCGGGTCAAGGAGCTGTCCTCGCGCATCCGCGCGGAGCTCTACGCCGCCGCCCGGTCCGGCCGGTACGAGCCCGACGACCAGGTGACGCTCAGCGACCTGCGGGCCCAGCAGCTCACCGCGCTCGGCGCGTTCCGGGTCGCGGCGACCGCCGACCAGATCCGCCGCTACGACCGCACCTCCGTCGATCCGGCCTTCGTCGCCGCCACCCGGATGGAGGAGCGGACGCTGCCCGGCGGCGGCGAGGCGAAGCCGGCCGTGCTCGACGCGACCCAGTGGTGGGCGGCCAGCGAGCAACGGCAGGAGCTGTTCCGCCAGATGGAGAGCGAGATCGTCGCCGACGCGGTACGCCAGGCCGACGACGCCAGCGCCCGCCAGCTGCGCGACACGCTGCTGGTGGCCGGCGCGATCGCCACGGTGCTCCTGGTCGCGGTGCTGATCTCGCTGCTGGTCGGCCGGTCGGTGGCCCGCGCCATGCGGCAGCTGCGCGGCCAGGCGCTGCGGATCGCGCAGGTGGACCTGCCGCTGACGCTGCAACGGCTGCGCAGTGTGGACCGTCCGATCGGCGCGATCGACGTACCGCCGTCGGTGATCGACTCGCAGGACGAGATCGGTGAGCTGGCGGAGGCGTTCGTGGCGGTGCACCGCAGCGCCGTCGACGTGGCGGTCGAGCAGGCGATGATGCGGCGCAACGTCAACGCCATGTTCGTCAACCTGGCCCGGCGCAGCCAGGTGCTCGTCGAGCGGCAGCTGGAGCTGCTCGACGAGCTCGAACGCGAGGAGAGCGATCCGGAGCAGCTGGAGAACCTGTTCAAGCTCGACCACCTCGCCGCCCGGATGCGCCGCAACGACGAGAGCCTGCTGGTGCTGGCCGGCACCGAGTCGACCCGGCGGTGGAACCGCCCGGTGGGTCTGGGCGCGGTGCTGCTGGCCGCGAGCGCGGAGATCGAGCAGTACCAGCGGGTGCGCCACGAGAACCGGACGGACCTGCACGTCGTCGGGCACGCGGTGGGCGACCTGGTGCACCTGTTCGCGGAGCTGCTGGAGAACGCCACCGCCTTCTCCCGCCCGGACACCGCGGTGCGGGTGGTCGTCGAGCCGGACGGCCGGGGCGCGCTCGTGCAGATCGTGGACGAGGGGCTGGGCATGAGCCCGTCGGCGCTCGCCGAGGCGAACGAGGTGCTCGCCGAGCCGCCGGCTGCCGACGTGTCGGCCTCGGAACGGATGGGCCTGTTCGTGGTGAGCCACCTCAGCGCCCGGCACGGCGTACGGGTGCGGTTGAGCCCTGGCCGGGAGGGCCTGGTGGCCCGGGTGCGGATTCCGGTCGAGCTGCTGGCCGAGGCGCCCGCGCCGGAGGTGGGCCGGCCGGCGCCGGACCGGCTCGTGCGCGGGCCGGCGCAGCCGATGCTCACGGGCCCGGTCACCGCGTCGGGTGCGCTCGCCGCGGCGACCGCCGAACTGCCGGTGGCCGGATGGCGTCCGGCGCCGGGCCAGCCCGCGGCGCTGCCGGTGTCCCCGCTGACCGGCCGGCCGCTGGGTGACGGGACGGAGACCGGGGCGGGTGCGCCGGCGCCGGCTGCCGCGCCGGTGACCGCGCCGCGTCCCCGTCCGGGACGGGCCGAGGACGTGCTCACGCCGGCCGCCGGCGCGGCGGGCGGCGGGTGGTTCAGCCGGCAGGGGCCGGCCCCGTCGGCCCCGGGTGTGACGCCGGTGCCGGCGGCGACGCCGGTGACCGGAGGGACGAACGAGCGGGGCCTGCCGGTACGCGTGCCGATGGCCCAGCTCACCTCGGCCGCCCCGGCCGACCGCCCGGTGGTGCGGCACGAGCCGGACCCGGAGGCGGTCGGCGGCATGCTGTCGCGTCTCTACAGCGGGGTACGGCGGGCCGAGGCCGAGGAGACCACCGAGATGTACCTGCCGCGCGATGAAGGAGGACGACGACAGTGACGACGTTGAGCCAGGAGGCACGCGACCTGAGCTGGCTGGTGAACGCGTTCGCGGAGCGTGTTCCCGGGGTGGCGCACGCGGTGGTGGTGTCCTCCGACGGGCTCCTGGTGGCGATCTCGGCGCACCTGCCGCGCGACCACGCGGACAAGCTCGCCGCGGTGACCTCCGGCCTGATGAGCATCACCGCCGGTGCGGCCCAGATGTTCGACGGTGACGTCGTCAAGCAGACGGTGGTCGAGATGGGGCGCGGCTACTTCCTGGTGATGCAGATCCGGGACGGCTCGATCCTGGCCACGCTGGCCGGGGCGGACGCCGACATCGGCGTGGTCGGCTACGAGATGGCGCGGCTGGCCAAGCAGGCGGGCGAGATGCTCACCCCGGCGTTGCGCGCCGAACTCCAGCAGGCGCTGCCGCGCTGATCCAGCCGACGGACGCGCCCGGCCGGCACACCGCCGGCCGGGCGCACCAGTTCACAGGCCGTTGCGGCGGATCACGTCGCGGTACCAGTGGGCGCTGCGCTTGAGCACCCGCCGCTGGCTGGCGTAGTCCACGTACACCAGGCCCCAGCGCTGCTCGTACCCCTCGGCCCACTCGAAGTTGTCCAGCAGCGACCAGACGTGGTAGCTCTCCAGCGGCACCCCGTCGCCGACGGCCCGGTGGGCGGCGGCGAAGTGGTCGCGCAGGAAGGCGACCCGGCCGGCGTCGTCGACGTTGCCGTCCGCGCCGGGCACGTCCGGGCACGGCAGGCCGTTCTCGGTGACGGTGATCGGCACCCGGCCGTAGTCGCGGGTGACCCGGGTCAGGATGTCGTACATCCCCTCCGGGTAGATCTGCTGCCACTCCGCCTCGGAGGTGGGCCACTTGCGGACCGTGCCGCCGTCGCCGGTGACGTAGATCGGCGTGTAGTACTGCACGGCGAGCAGGTCGACCGGGCTGGAGATGATCTTCAGGTCGCCGTCGCGGACGCCGCGGACCATCCGGCTGCTCGGACCGAGGTCGTCCAGCACGTCCTCCGGGTACTCGCCCTTGAAGATCGAGTCGAGGTAGAGGCGGTTCTCGTAGCCGTCGAAGAGGCGGGTCGCGGCGGCCGACTCGGCGGAGTCGTCGGCCGGGTAACAGGGGTGCAGGTTGAGCGCCGGGCCGATCCGGCCGGTGACACCGGAGGCGCGCAGCGCCTGCACGGCGAGGCCGTGGCCGAGCTGGAGGTGGTGGGCGACCAGGTAGGCCGCGTCCTCGTCGCGGATGCCCGGTGCGTGGTGGCCCCAGATGTAGCCGTTCTGCACCACCGTCTTCGGCTCGTTGACGGTCAGCCAGACCGGCACCCGGTCGCCGAGGGCGCGGAACACCAGGTCGGCGTACTCGGCGAAGCGCTCGGCGGTGTCCCGGTTCTCCCAGCCGCCGGCGTCCTGGAGGGCCTGGGGGAGATCCCAGTGGAACAGCGTGGCCATCGGCGCGATGCCGCGCTCGTGCAGCCCGTCCAGCAGGCGGCGGTAGAAGTCGAGGCCGCGCTGGTTGGGGCGGCCGGAGCCGTCGGCCTGGATGCGGGGCCAGGAGATGGAGAACCGGTAGCTGCGCAGCCCCAGGTCGCGCATCAGGTCCAGGTCCTGCGCGTACCGGTGGTAGTGGTCGGCCGCGACGTCGCCGGTGTCGCCGTTGCGGATCCGGCCCGGCGTGTGGCTGAAGGTGTCCCAGACGGACTCACCCCGCCCGTCCTCCTTGGCGGCCCCCTCGATCTGGTACGCCGAGGTCGCCGCCCCCCAGGCGAAGCCGTCCGGGAAACGCAGCCCGCGGTCCGGCTCCGGGTCGGTGGTGCGCTCGGGCGGGCTGTCGCAGCCGCCGAGCGCGACGGTCGACGCGGCGATCCCGGCCGCGGTGGCGCCGGCGAGCCCGGTCCGGGCCGCGCCGGCCGCGGTCGCGGACAGGGCGGCGCGGCGGAGCAGGCGCCGTCGGGTGAGTAACGACATGAGGTTTCTCCTCGGAGTGACGGGCCGCCCTGGGCCGGGAGCGCTCCCATCATAGCCAGGGAGCGGCCGGCCCGATCCGGCGGTCGCGGCGAGGTGCGGCGCGGCCGCCGGGCGGCCGGAATGTGGGTGGGCGGGGGCGTCGCTCGGGAACGTCGCTCGCGGCGGCGTGAGCGGCGAGGGGTGGGGCAGATAGCGAGAAAGGCCGTCCGGGTGGCGTGTCACGCCTGTCCCGTCGGCCTCTTTTGCCGTCGACAACGGGGGTTTAGTGTGGGGACGGGGGAGGGCAACCCCCGTCCCCACCGATGGTGCACACACGCACGAAGTGGAATTGGCGTCCGTCGTGCGCGTCGCGCGGGAGCCGGGCCACGCGAGTGGCTCTGGTTCCACCTCCCTCCGTCTGGCGGGTGACGGCCGGCGGCGGCGTCCGGGCTGGTCCGCCGTCGGCCTCTGGGCCGACGCGCCGGGCACGGGTGTACCCGGCGATCCAGTACTTGCATCTCCGTCGATGGAAGCGCTCCCATCGGCGATGCTGCGACTGTAACGCCCGTCACGGGTTTGGAAAAGCCCCTAAACGAGATCGAAACATGGAAGCGCGTATCTGCGCTGGCCGTTGTGGTGGGAGCGCTTCCATGTCACACTCTCGTCACGCCACGCGGAGCCAGTGAACGCGAGCGCGGGCCGCCGAGGGCACCCGGTGACGAACCGGTGCGGCGCCCCGATCCCCGGCACGGCCGGGACGACCACCTTTCCGGACGCCTCCGTCCCCCCGCGTACGCCCCGTCGGCGCGTGGAGGCGCCCCGCCGGGGCCCACGGTCCCGGCCCGGTCCGAGGAGACACCGCCCACATGAGACTTCTGGCCAGACGTCGCCGCACGGCGATGGTCGCCGCCACCGCCCTCGTCATAGGCGGGGTGGCCCTGCCCGCGGGCGCCGCCCAGGCCGCGCCCGCCTGCGACGTGACCTATGCGACGAGCGACTGGAACAACGGGTTCACCGCCACCGTCACCATCAAGAACCTGGGTGACGCGCTGAACAACTGGTCGCTGAAGTTCGCCTTCCCGAACAGCAGCCAGCGCGTGGTTCAAGGCTGGTCGGCCCGGTGGAGCCAGTCCGGCAGCGAGGTCACCGCGACGAACGAGTCGTGGAACGGCAGCCTGCCCACCGGCGCGTCCACCAGCATCGGCTTCAACGGCAGCTACAGCGGCAGCAACCCGAAGCCCACCGCGTTCACCCTCAACGGGGTCGCCTGCAACGGCGCGCAGACCAACCAGCCGCCGACGGTCTCCCTGAGCGTGCCGTCCGGCCCGTTCGAGGCACCGGCGGACGTGCAGCTGACCGCGACCGCCGGCGACGCCGACGGCACCATCAGCAAGGTCGAGTTCTACCGCAACGGCCTGCTGGTCAACACCGACACCACCGCGCCGTACGGCTACGACCTGCTCGACCTGCCGGCCGGCAGCTACACGGTGCAGGCCAAGGCGTACGACAACGCGGGCGGCACGGCCGTATCGGAGAAGTCGTTCACCGTGACCGCGGCGAGCGGGCCGAAGCTGGTCGCCAGCCCGTCGGCGGTCACCGTGTCCGAGGGCGGCAGCGCCACGGTCCGGTACACGCTCAGCGCCGCGCCCACTGCCAACGTGCCGGTGAGCCTCGCCGTCACCGGTGACAGCGACATCACCGTCTCGCCGGCCTCGCTGACGCTCACCTCGAGCAACTGGAGCACCGGCGTCACCGCCACGGTGTCGGCCGCGGAGGACTCCGACACGGTCGGCGGCACCGCCACGATCACCGCGTCGGCCACCGGCTACGCCCCGATCTCCGTCGTCGCCACCGAGGCGGACAACGACTCCCCGGGCGGCGACAACGCCTACATCACGAAGTTCCTCGACCAGTACGGCAAGATCAAGAACTCGGGCTACTTCAGCCCCGAGGGCGTGCCGTACCACTCGATCGAGACGCTGATCGTCGAGGCGCCCGACCACGGCCACGAGACCACCTCGGAGGCGTTCAGCTTCTGGCTCTGGCTGGAGGCGCAGTACGGCCGGGTCACCCAGAACTGGGCGCCGTTCAACAACGCCTGGACGGTGATGGAGAAGTACATCATCCCGTCGCACGCCGACCAGGCCACGGCCGGCTCGCCCGGCACCCCGCAGTACGCCGCCGAGCACAACCTGCCCAGCCAGTACCCGTCGACGCTGGACGCCAACGTCCCGGTCGGCCAGGACCCGCTGCGCTCGGAGCTGCAGTCCACCTACGGCACCGGTGACATCTACGGCATGCACTGGCTGCTCGACGTGGACAACACCTACGGCTACGGCCGCTGCGGCGACGGCACCACCCGGCCCGCGTACATCAACACCTTCCAGCGGGGCACCCAGGAGTCGGTGTGGGAGACCGTGCCGCAGCCGTCCTGCGACACGTTCAAGCACGGCGGCCCGAACGGCTACCTGGACCTGTTCGTCAAGGAGTCCAGCGCCCCGGCCAAGCAGTGGAAGTACACCAACGCCCCGGACGCCGACGCGCGTGCCGTCCAGGCCGCCTACTGGGCGCTGACCTGGGCCAAGGCGCAGGGCAAGCAGGCCGACGTGGCGGCCACCGTGGCCAAGGCCGCCAAGATGGGCGACTACCTGCGCTACGCGCTGTTCGACAAGTACTTCAAGAAGATCGGCAACTGCGTCGGGGCGTCCACCTGCCCGGCCGCCAGCGGCCGTGACTCGGCGCACTACCTGCTGTCCTGGTACTACGCCTGGGGCGGCGCGTACGACGCCTCGCAGAACTGGTCGTGGCGGATCGGCTCCAGCCACAGCCACTTCGGCTACCAGAACCCGTTCGCGGCCTGGGCCATGACCAACGTCGCGGAGCTGAAGCCGAAGTCGCCGACCGCGGTCTCCGACTGGCAGAAGAGCCTCGACCGGCAGCTGGAGTTCTACACCTGGCTCCAGTCCGCCGAGGGCGGCATCGCCGGTGGCGCCACCAACAGCTGGGACGGCAGCTACGCCCAGCCGCCGGCCGGCACCGCCACCTTCTACGGCATGTTCTACGACGTCGACCCGGTCTACAACGACCCGCCGTCGAACCAGTGGTTCGGCATGCAGGCCTGGTCGATGCAGCGCATCGCCGAGCTGTACCTGGAGACCGGCAACGCGAAGGCCAAGGCGCTGCTGGACAAGTGGGTGCCGTGGGCGATCGCCAACACCACGGTCGGCACCAACTGGTCGATCCCGTCGGACATGAAGTGGACGGGCCAGCCGGCCAACTGGAACCCGAGCAGCCCGCAGCCGAACACCAACCTGCACGTCGAGGTGACGGTCAAGGGCCAGGACGTCGGCGTCGCCGGCGCCTACGCCCGCACGCTCATCGCGTACGCGGCCAAGTCCGGCAACACCGCGGCGAAGAACACCGCCAAGGGCCTGCTGGACGCGCTCTCGGCGTCCGCCGACAGCAAGGGCGTCTCGACGCCGGAGAAGCGCGGCGACTACAAGCGCTTCGACGACGTCTACAACGCCGCCGACGGCCAGGGTCTCTACGTCCCCAACGGCTGGACCGGGAAGATGCCCAACGGCGACGTGATCGCCCCGGGCAAGAGCTTCCTGGACATCCGGTCGTTCTACAAGAACGACCCGGACTGGCCGAAGGTGCAGGCGTACCTGGACGGCGGTCCCGAGCCGGTCTTCAACTACCACCGGTTCTGGGCGCAGGCGGACATCGCCATGGCGTACGCCGACTACGGCACCTACTTCCCGCAAGGGTGAGGTGACCCCTCCTCCGCGGGCGGGTGAGAGCCCGCCCGCGGAGGAGGCCGACCCGGCCGATGGGGGAACGGAGCGGCCGGGTCGGCGAACGGCCTGACGCCCACGGTCAGGCCGGGTGGGCCGGCCGTCCGGCCGACGCAGCGGACCGGCCGGCCCACCACTCCGCCCGGCGACGACCCATGGCGCGAAAAGGCACGGAAAATTCAGCGGTCCACGGGATCACATCCGGGCCCTGGACGGAGTAACGTATTTGACGGAGAGGCCGCTCCCCCCGTGGCGGCCTCTCCATTATTCTGTGCGCGCCGCCACACCGTCCGCGCCCGCCGGTTCCACCGGGTGCCGCAGCCCCGGATGACCGGCCGGCAGCGAGCGCCGGATCACCAGCCAGCTCCCCGCCAGCGCCGCCGCGATCACCGGCCAGGTCAGTGCCGCCCGCGCCACGGTCAGCGCGACCACCTGCCCGTACAGCCACAGCGGGACGAACACCGCGACCCGCAGCACGTAGGTGGCGGCCCACACCCAGCTGGCCCGGCCGTACGCCCGCAGCAGCGCCGGATCGCGCCGCCACCGGGTCCGCTGGCCCAGCGCCGTGCCGACCACCACACCCAGCAGCGGCCACCGCACCACGATGCTCACCGTCCAGGCCAGCGCGCTCGCCGTGTTCGCGGCGATCTGGAGCAGGAAGAAGTCGGCCGCCCGGCCGGTGCGCAACGCGATGAGCGCCGCAACGCAGACCGCGAGCAGCCCGACCAGCACCGAGCGGGGCCGGTCGCCGCGCCGCCACCGCCAGCCGGCCACCGCCGTGCCGGTCAGCACCGCCGCGAGCACGCCGCCGCCCAGGCCGCCGAGCACCCAGCCGAGCCCGAACGCCAGCGGGGGAAGCGTCGCGTCCACCGCCCCGCGCCGGCCGCCGAGCAGGTCGGCCAGCGACTCCGGTCGCGGCCCGTCCTCCGGTTGCCGCTGCGGCGTGCCGGTCACGCGCCACCTCCTCGAAATCGCCCGCCTCACCGTACGCCGCCGCCGATGGCGCTCCGCCGCGCGCCGGAGCGTGCCTACCGCTAAGTTGTCCGGGTGCGGGAGACGGCGAGGGGTTGGACGGCGGTCTGGTTGGTCGTACTGGCCCTGATCCAGACAGCCGCGTTCGGGCTGGTGTGGCGCTTCGCCGTACACACCGAACTGGGCCAGTGGCTGGACACGGTGGCGCTCACCGGCAACCGGATCGGCCAGGACCGCATCGACGGTCCGGTGAACACGATCCTCAACGCCATGTCGGTGGTGTCGCTGCTGGCCGCCACCGCGGTGATCGGCTTCATCGCGCTGATCCGGGGGCGCAAGGCGCTCGCCGTCACCGCGACGCTGCTGATCGCCGGGGCCAACGTGACCACGCAACTGCTCAAGCACTATCTGGTCCGTCCCGACTTCGGTATCGACCCGGAACGGGCCGCCGCCGGCAACAGCCTGCCCAGCGGGCACACCACGGTGGCCGCCTCGGTCGCGGTCGCGCTGATCCTGGTGCTGCCGCGCAAGCTGCGGGTCGCCGGGGCGTTCCTCGGCGCCGGGTACGCCGCCGTCGCGGGCGTCGCCACGCTCTCCGCCGGCTGGCACCGGCCCAGCGACGCGGTCGCCGCGTACCTGGTGGTCGGCGCGTGGGCCGCGGTGGCCGGGCTGGTGCTGCTGTTCTTCCAGCGCGAGCAGGCGGTGGTGGAGCCGGGCGACGCGCACCGGGTGGCCGGCGCCGTGCTCGGCGGCGCCGGCGTGGTGGCCCTGCTGGCCTCCGCGGTGGCGCTGTCCTGGCTCGTCGACCGCTCCACAGTCCCCGTCGAGGCGCTCGGCCGCCGTCCGCTGTTCATCGGGTACGCGGGCAGCGCGGCCGGCATAGCCGGCACGACCGCCGTGGTGGCCGCGCTGGTGCTGGTCGTGGTGCACCGGCTGGTGCCCCGCTGGAAGGGCTGACCGCCGGTGCAGACCGTACGGGCGGCGTTCCGGGCCGAGTGCGAACGCCTGGAACGGGTGCTGCGCGACCTGGACGACGCGGCGCTGGACCGGCCCACCCCGTGCCCGCCGTGGCGGGTGCGCGACCTGATCGCGCACGTGAGCACCGGAGCCGGACGCCTGGCCCTGATGCTCGCCGAACCCGCGCCGCCCCGGGCCGAGGTCGACGCGGCCGCCTACTTCGGCGCGGCCAAGTTCAGCCCGCCGGTCGACCGGGACCGCGTCGACTCCGCCCGGCGGGCCGCCCGGGAGCACCCGGGCGCGGCCGAGGTGGCGGGGGAGTTCGGCCGGGCCTGGCGCGCCACCGACGAGGCGGTCGCCGCCGCGCCGCCCGGCCGGGTGGTGCGTACCCGGCACGGTGACGCGATGGCGCTGCGGGAGTTCCTGCGTACCCGCGTGGTGGAGGTCGCGGTGCACGGCCTGGACCTGGCCGACGCGCTGGACCGGCCGCCGTGGCTGACCCCGCCCGCGGCGGCCGTGGCGGCCGGCGTGCTCACCGGCGGCGCGCCGGTGCCGCCGGGCCTGCGCTGGGACGCGCTCACCGTGCTGCGCAAGGCCACCGGGCGGCTGCCGCTGACCGGCGACGAGCAGGCCGAGCTGGCCCGTGCCGGCATCGGCCGGCTCGCGTTCGGCGGCTGATCTCCGCTCAGCGCCCGGCACACCGCCGCAGGTGATCCAGCACGATCGGGTCGATCCGGCCGGGCACGAAGCGTTCCTCCAGGTTCTCCAGGCCGGTCCAGGCCGCCAGCGCGTCGTCCAGGCCGGCCGGGCCGACCGGGTGACCGGTGGCGGCGAGCAGCTCCGCCACCTCTGCCGCGAGCGGACCGGTGAGATCCCGCAGCGTGGCCGGGTCGGGGCGGCCGAACAGCATGTGGTGGATGCCGAGCAGGCGGCGCAGCTCGGCGACCGGGTCGTCGTGGTCGTCCACGCGCAGGTCCACCAGTTCGTCGCCGGTGCCGGCGTAGCCGCCGTGGCGCTGCACCACGAGTATCGCGGCGCTCTGCCGGCCGCGCCGGTCACCGCCGGCCGCGTCACCGGCGGTGAGCGCCGCCAGCATGCGCTGCGGGAACGGCAGGTCGTCGCGGGCCAGCCAGGCGTCGCGCAGCGCGTCGATCACCTGCGGGCCGGTCAGGATGTTGCCCTGCGCGGCCCAGCCGTAGCCGGCCTGCCCACCCGCCCAGGGGTGGCAGCGCGGCCCGGTCCAGGTCGCCCCGTCGCCGGTCGCCCCCACCACGGCGAGCTGCCGGTCGTCGCGGCCGGGATCGGCGGCCACCAGCCCGGCCACCGCGTCGGTGGCGCTGACGCCGGTACGCAGCATCGCGAGCGCCTGCGCCCGGTAGGCGAGGTTGGCGTGCGCCTGGGTGGCGACCGCGCCCACCAGTGCCTCGGCGGCCGGCACCAGCGCCCCGGCGGCGAGGAACCGGCTGGCCACCGCCACCCCGTACAGGCGCCCGTCGGCGGAGCGGGCGACGAGCGAGAAGGTCACGCGCGGATCGTAGCCCGGGCGCGGTGTGCCGCACCGGCGTCGCCGCTCAGAACGGCGTCGCCGCCTCCTCGGGCGGGCGGCCCCAGGCGCGGCGCGCGTCGGCCACCGCCACCGCCGTGAGGACCACCGCGGCGAGGATCGCCGCGACGAGTGGCGCTACGCGCACCAGCAGCGGTACGGGCAGCAGCAGCGCGGCGATCCCCACCAGCCGGGACGGGGAGACGCGGCCGAACACCTCGTACTCGAAGCGGGCCCGGCCGGCCAGGAACACGGCCGGCCCGCCGAGGATCATGGCCAGCCAGGGCAGCTCGTTGTGCCCGGCCGGGTGCTCGATGACCAGCTCGTAGCCGATCGCGGTGGCGACCACCCCGATCACCATGACCAGGTGGGTGTCGGCGGCGGACCGGCCGACGGTGGCCGGATGGGCGGCCCGGGTCACCGCCTCGCCCAGGATCTGCCCGGCCCGCTGCACGTAGATCCGCCACAGCAGTACCGAGGTCGCGAGCGCGACGGCGAACGCGGCGACCATGCCCGGGCTGGTGGGGGAGCGGGTGAAGGCCAGGCCGGCGAGCAGGATCGTCTCACCGAGCGCGACCAGGAAGATCTGCTGGTAGCGCTCGGCCAGGTGCTCGCCGTGGATGTCCCACCGGGAGACGGTCGAGCGGCCCAGACCGGGCATCGGCCAGCCGAACCGGGCGGCGAGGTACTCCAGCAGCAGTGCCGTGGTCCAGAGCACCACCCGGGCGCTGCCCGGCAGCAGCGCGCCGGCCAGCCAGAGCACACCCGTGGCGCAGAATGTGATCAGCATGCGCAGCTTGAGCCGGCGGTACTGCTGCCTGTGCAGCACCAGCACGAGGATCGCCGGCCGGCTCACCTGGGCCACCACGTACGCGGCGGCGAACATCAGGCCGCTGTGGCTGAACGCGCGCGGGATCGCCACCCCCATCACCATCGCCGAGATCAACGCGGTGATCACGATGACCTGCAACCACAGGTGGTGCGGGTCGTAGCGGCTGGTGGTCCACGCCGTGCCCTGCCAGACCGCCCAGAGCGCGAGCAGCAACAGCAGTGTCTTGCCGCCGCCGGTCACCGCCGTCCAGCCGGTCTGCCCGCCCTCCAGCACCAGGTCCTCGAAGGCGCGCGCCGAGATCCGGGTCAGCGCGAACACGTACACGAGGTCGAAGAAGAGTTCCAGGAACGTGGCCCGGTCGGGTCCGCCGCCGGAGCTGCGCAGCGCGGCCGGCTCGGCGGTCCTCACCGCCGGGCCCCGTCCCCGGTCCGACTCATGCGGCAGTCGTAACACTCTTTCCCGGCAACTCGGAGCGGATCACCCATATCTGCCTGGATCTTGCTCCGGGCGCTGCCGGACGGGCACCATCGACGGGTGACGAACCGATGGGGAATGACCGTGCCGTTGGGCGGAATTCCGCTCGCCGACCACGCCGCTGTCTACGCGGCCCTGGACGACGCCGGGTTCACCGACGTCTGGTCGTCGGAGGTGGCCGGCGCCGACGCGTTCACCCCGCTGGCCCTGGCCGCCGCGTGGGCGCCACGGCTGCGCCTCGGCACCGCGATCACGCCGGTGTTCACCAGAGGGCCCGGACTGCTCGCGATGAGCGCCGCCGCGCTGGCCGAGGCCGCGCCGGGCCGCTTCGCGCTCGGCGTCGGCTCCTCCTCGCCGGTGCTGGTACGCGACTGGAACGCGATCGCGTTCGACGAGCCGTTCAAGCGCACCCGGGACGTGCTGCGGTTCCTGCGGGCCGCGTTGCGCGGCGAGACCGTCGACGGGGCGTTCGACACGTTCGCCGTCCGGCGGTTCACGCTGGAGCGCCCGCCCAGCGTGCCGCCGCCGGTCCTGCTGGCCGCGCTGCGCCCCGGCATGCTGCGCCTGGCCGCCGCCGAGGCCGACGGGGTGATCCTCAACTGGCTGGCCGCCGACGACGTGCCGACCGCGCTCGCCGAGGTGGGGGAGCGCCGGCCCGGCTTCGACGTCGCCGCCCGCATCTTCGTCTGCCCCACCGAGGACGCCGCCTACGCCCGCGCACTGGGCCGCCGCATGATCACCGGCTACCTGACCGTGCCCGCGTACGCCGCCTTCCACAGGTGGCTGGGCCGCGAGGACTCGCTCGGCCCGATGTGGGAGGCCTGGGCCGCCGGGGACCGGCGGGGCGCCTCCGCCGCCGTACCGGACGAGGTGGTCGACGCGCTGGTGCTGCACGGCTCGCCCGAGCAGTGCGTGGCATCCGTCCGCCGGTACGCCGACAACGGCGTCGACGTGCCGGTCATCGCGGTGCTGCCCACGCCGGAGATCACCGAGGGCGGCGCGGCGGCCTGGATGGACCTGCTGCCCCGGCTCGGCCCCGGAAAGGTGGCCTGAGATGAACCTGACCGACCGGGTGGTGGTGATCACCGGCGGGGCCGGTGGGATCGGCGCGGCGCTGGGCCGCCGGTTCGCCGCCGAGGGCGCCGCCGCGATCGTTCTGGCCGACCTGGCCGCCGACGCGGCCCGCGCGGCGGCCGACGCGATCGGCCCGGTCGCGAGCGGCGTCGGGCTGGACGTCACCGACGAAGCGGCGGTGCACGCGCTGGTCGAGGAGACCGAGCGCCGTCACGGCCGGATCGACCTGTTCTGCGCCAACGCCGGCGTGGCCACCGGCGGTGGCATCGACGCGCCCGACGCCGACTGGGACCGGGCCTGGAAGGTGAACGTGCTCGGGCACCTGCACAGCGCCCGCGCCGTGCTGCCCGGGATGCTCAGCCGGGGCCAGGGACACCTGCTGCTCACCTGCTCGGCGGCCGGCCTGCTGACCGCCGTCGGCGACGCCCCGTACACCGCCACCAAGCACGCCGCCGTGGGTCTCGCCGAGTGGCTGGCGATCACCTACCGGGACGCCGGTATCCGGGTCAGCGCGCTGTGCCCGCAGGGCGTGGACACCCCGATGCTCGCCGACGGCCTCGCCGAGGGACACCTGGGCGCCCGGGTGATCGCCGCGTCCGGGACGATCCTCACCCCGGACCAGGTCGCCGACGCGGTCGTCGCCGGGCTGGCCGAGGAGCGGTTCCTGATCCTGCCGCACCCCGAGGTGGCCGACTACGCCCGCCGCCGGGCGGAGGACCCGGACGGCTGGCAGGCCGGGCTGCGCAAGCTCGTCCGGAAGCTGCGCGCCGCCGACCGCTGAGCGCGGCGCGTCGCGGCAGCTTCCTCCGGACCTGGCCGCCAGCGGGCCGCGCGCCGACGCCCCGGCCCTTCCGGTCAGCGGCGCCAGCGCAGCGGCCCCGGGTGGACCGTCCACAACAACCGGCCCCACCGGGAGCGGGCCGAGCGCAGCGCGTCGCCGAAGCCCTGGCTCAGCCGCGCGGCCCGCTCCGCCTGTGCCGGCGTGACACTGCCCGGCGCGAATCCCGCCTGGTTGAGCAGAGCGGCCAGCTCGTCGACCGCCGCCTCGTCCGGGCCGCCGGCCGCACCCTCCCCGGCCCGCTCCGTGGGCCCGGCCGCGCCCTCCCCGGACCGCGCCGCGCGGGCCTCGGCGAGCGTGCGGCGGGCCCGCTCGGCCACCTCCGCCGCCGCCAGGTCCGGCCCGGCCGAGTGCCCGGCCAGCCGCAGCGCGTCGGTCAGCTCCCGCCACGCGCCCGCGACCCGCTCGCCCGGGTCGGCGGCGTCCAGACGGGAGCGGGTCAACCGGCGGCGCGCCGCGTACAGGGCCGCCAGCACGGCGCCGACCAGCAACGCCAGCCCGCCGACGCCGCCACCGACCAGCACCGGCGTCCCGAGCCCGCCCTCGGCCCGGCCTGGTGCGGGGGCGGCGGCCGGGGGAGTGGCGCTCGGCTCCTCGGTGGGCGCCGGCACCTCCGACGGCGGCGGATCCTCCGGCTGCGGCCGGAAGTCCTCCTCCACCGGGCGGGGCTCGGAGTCCGGACGTGGCATCGGGTCGAACGGCACCCAGCCGACACCGTCGAACAGCACCTCCGGCCAGGCGTACGCGTCGGCCGCCCGCACCGGACCGTCGCCCTTCGGCTCGAACCCGACCACCACCCGGGTCGGCAGGCCGGCGAGGCGGCCGAGCACCGCGAACGCGGCGGCGAACTGCTCCGAGGTGCCCCGCTGCCCACCGCCGTTGCGCGGTCCGAACAGGAAGAACGCCAGGTTCGGGTACGCGTGCCCGCTGGGCGCGTCGGCGGTCACCCGGTAGTGCTCGGCGAGGAACGTGGCGATCGCGTCGGCGCGCGCGTACGGGGCGCCGTTCGACTCGGCGAGCTGGGTGGCGAGCCTCCGCAACGGTTCCGGCGCGCCGTCGGCCACCCGCAGCACCCGGGCCACCTCGTCCCCGGCGGGCACGTTCGCCGTGGGCAGCAGGTTCGCGTCCGGGCGCTCCCGCACCGAGAACACCTCGTACCGCAGGCCCGGCGCGAGCCCCTCCGGGCGGATCAGCGTCCCGGTCGCCGGGTCGTACGCCACCCGCGCCCCGGTCACCTCACGCGGCGTGGGCATCGCCGGCAGCAGCCGCCCGGTCAGGTCGCCGACCGTGATCTCCTGGCGCACCTCGTCGGTGGGCGCGCCCGGGGCCGGCTCGGCGGCGGGCAGGATCCGCCCCGCGTTGCGGTACGTGGCGCCGACCCGCCAGGTCACCCCGTCGTAGTCGCTGAGCACCGCCAGCCGGATCCGCGGCGACCCGCCATCACCGGCGCCCGCGACGGTGCGTACGTCGAGCAGTCGCTGGTCCGGGTTCAGCGCCCACCCGGAGATCCGGATCAGCGGGTTCTCGTCCAGCGACTCCACCCGGGGCGGCTCGACGTAGCGGCGCGGGTCGACCGGGCGCTCGTCGACCTGGGCGGCCACCACCGGGGCGAGCAGCGCCGCCAGCGCCACCACCACCGCCAGCCCGGCCGCGCTCGCCGCCGCCAGCCGCAGCCGCACCGCCGCGCGTACCGCCGGGGTGAGACCGGCGACCGGATCGGGCGCCGGGCCGTCGCGGCGCCCGGGCGTCGCCAGGCCGGCCGCCGCGACGGCCGCGAACAGCACGGTCGGGCCGACCGCCGGATCCGCGTTCGGCCCCACCACGTAGAGCGCGCCCGCGTAGAGCAGCGCCGGCGGCAGGTAGCCCAGCAGCACCCGCCCGGCGCGCAGCGCCACCTCGGCGGCGGTCAGCCCGGCCAGCCACGCCGCGACCACCGGGACCAGCACCGTGTCCGGGGCCGGCTCGACCGGGATCATCGCGGTGAGCAGCCGGGGGATCGCGTTGCGGGCGGCGTCGGCGGCCACCTCGGCGAGCCCGCCGGGCATCGCCGCGTGCGCGGCGGCCAGCCGCAGCGACAGCAGCGTCCACCCGGCCAGCGCGGCCATCGACAGCGGCGCGACCAGCCAGGACGGCAGCCGCCGGGCGGCCACGCCGACCAGCACCGACCCGGCCGCCGCGCCGGCCATGAGCCGGGTCAGCAGCGGATCCGCGTACACCCGGCCCAGCACCACGCCGGAGAGCGCGACCAGCACGACCAGCGCGGCCGGGACGGGCGCGGCCCGCAGCAACCGGGCCACGCGCCCGTCCGCCGCCGCCTCGGTCCGCGGCGGCGTCACCACCGGCGGACCCCGTCCCACTCTGCGGCGAACGCCGCGCCGTCCGCCGCGTCCAGCACCGTGAGCCCCGCCGCGCCGGCCGGCGTCGGACCGTCCGCGCCGAACATCCCGACCACCACCGACGGGTACGCGCCGCGCAGCGCGCCGACGTGCCCCAGGTCGTCGCGGCCACCCGGCCCGGTCAGGAAGACGAGGGTGTCGCCGAGCCGGTCCCGGCGCAGCCTGCCCGTCGCGGCGGGCAGCACGCCCGGCCCGGCGTCCGTCAGCTCCACCGCGGCCAGCCGGTCCAGCGGCCCGGCCGCGCCCGCGGGCTCCACCTCGGCCGGTACGACGAGCAGCAGCTGCACCGGCAGGTCCTCCCGCACGGCGGCGGCCACCACCGATGCCGCCGCCTCGCACGCCGCCTCGAACGACTCCGCGACACCACCGGCCCGGTCCGGGTGCGCGGGCGCGCGGTTGTCCAGCACCACCACCAGGCGCGGCAGGCTGGTGTCCACGTTCTCCCGCACCATCAGCTCACCCACCCGGGCGCTGGTGCGCCAGTGCACGCGACGCAGCTCGTCGCCCACCACGTACTCCCGCAACGAGTCGAACGTGATCGACCCGTGCGGCACGCTGTCGGTGCGCCCGTCCAGGCTGCGCCCGGCGCCGGTGGGCACCGCGGAGAGCGGGTGGATACGCGGGTGCACCCACACCGGCACCGTGCCGCCGTAGCCGCGCGCCAGCGCCACCAGCCCCAGCGGATCCCGGCGCACCACCCGCAGCGGTCCCACCGGCACCACCCCACGCCGCTGCGTCGGCACCTCGTACCGCGCCACCGTGTCCCGTCCCGGGCGCAACCGCAGCAGCGGCACCGGCACCAGCGCGCCGGCGCAGCGGTCCTCGGCCACCAGGTTCGCCGCCCGCAGCCGGCCGGTGTTGCGCACCGTCAGCTCCATCGCCGCCGGCTCACCCCGGGCCACCCGGTCCGGGTCGGCCCGCCGCTCCACGCTCAGCCGGGGCCGCCAGGCCGCGTTCACCACGGCGTAGCCGACCGCCACGCCGGCCGCCGCGCCGAGCACTGTCAGCTCCGGGTACGCGTACCGGAACCCCGCGCCGAGCAGCACCAGGGCGGCGACGAGCAACCCGATACCACGGGCGGTGATCCCCACGCTCAGCCGTGCACCGCTGTGGCCTGGCCCGACGGCAGCGGCACCGGCACCGACGCGACCGCCTGGCGCAGCACCTCGGCGGGCGTCACACCCCGCACCTGCGCGTCGGGGGTGAGCAGCAGCCGGTGCGCGAACACCGGCTCGACGAGCGCCTTCAGGTCCTCCGGCATGATCCAGCCCCGGCCGTCGATCAGCGCGTACGCGCACGCCGCCCGGGTCAGCGCGATCACCCCGCGCGGGCTCACCCCGACCCGCACCTGCGGATGGGTACGCGTCGCCGCGGCGAGCCGCACCGCGTACGCGTAGAGCGGCTCGGCGATGTGCACCCGCCGGGCCATCTTCACCATCTCGCCCACGGTGGCGGTGTCGGTGACGGCCGTCAGCGAGTCGGGGGAGCGGACCGTGGCGCCGCGCAGCACCTCCACCTCGACCGCCTCGTCCGGGTAGCCGACCGACAGCTTCACCAGGAACCGGTCGAGCTGGGCCTCGGGCAACCGGTAGGTGCCGTCCATCTCCACCGGGTTCTGCGTGGCCACCACCAGGAACGGCTGCGGCACCGGGTGCCGTACGCCGTCCACGGTGACGGTCCGCTCCTCCATCACCTCCAGCAGCGCCGACTGCGTCTTCGGCGACGCCCGGTTGATCTCGTCGGCGATCACGATGTTGGCGAACACCGGCCCCGGGTGGAACTCGAAGCCCCGGTCGGCCTGGTTGAAGATGGTCACCCCGGACACGTCGGAGGGGAGCAGGTCCGGCGTGAACTGGATCCGCCGCCACTGCCCCTTCACGGTGGCCGCGACGGCCCGCGCCAGCGTGGTCTTGCCGACGCCCGGTACGTCCTCCAGCAGCACGTGCCCCTGCGCGAACAGCGCGGTGAGCGCGAGCCGCACCACCTGCGGCTTGCCCAGCACGACCGCGTTGACGTTGTCGGCCAGCCGGGCGGCCAGGGCGGCGAAGCCCTGCACCTCCGGCTGGCTCAGCGGTTCGTGCGTGTTCACGGATGCGCCTCTCGGGTGCGGTCAGCAGGCGGGCAGGACGTTGAGGTCGTCGCCGCCCTCCAGGTTGAGCCAGGCCCACGGGATGTACGTCTTGCCCTTGTACTCCACCTGGATCCACCAGGTGCTCTGCTTGTTGTTGTTGTAGATCCAGGCGTCCACGTCCTCGCCCTTGACCTTGCAGTACGTGCGCAGCCGCCGGCCGTCCGGCACCCAGCCGGCCTGACGGTCGTTGTCCTGCCGCGGGACCTCGAAGATCTCGTTGCCGTTGCGGCCCGGCACGTCCTTGTCGCAGTACGTCCGCTGGTCGCCGTCCGGCCCGTTCTTGCACGTGGCGATGCCGTACACCGGATCGGTGGTCTGCGCCCGGGACGCGGTGCCCCTACCGGCGGCGTTGGACGCGGTCAGCGTCACCGTGTACGCGGTGCCCGGCGTCAGCCCGGTCACCCGCAGGCTGGAACAACTGCCGCTCGCCGTCTTCCCGCCGGTCGCCGCCGTGCAGGTGGCCCGCCCGCCACCCGCGTCCACAGTGAACGTCACGGTCACCGACGTGGCGTCCGCCGACGAGCCGGTCACCGTGATCCGCGGCTCGGCCACCGTTCGCGCGGTGGTGCTCGCCTCCGGTCCCGGCCCGGCCTCGTTCACGGCCTTGACCTTCACCGTCACGTTCTGGCCGTTGCCCAGCCCGCCGACGGTGGCCTGCACGTCGGTCACCTCGACGGACTTCCCGGCGGCCTCCACGACGTACTTCGTCACCGGGCGGCCGTTGTCCACCGCCGGGGACCACTGCACCGCGATCGTGCCCGGCTTGTCGGCGACGGTGGACGCGCGCAGCTCGGTCGGCGCCTTCGGCGTGGTGAACGGCACCACCGTGTTGCTCACCGGCGACGCCTTCGACCCGGCGCCCTGGTCGCTCACCGCGGTCACCGTGAACGCGTACTGGGTGCCGTACTCCAGTTGCCCGGCCGGCACCACCAGCTCCGTCTTCGCCGACTCACCTGCCGGGGCGCTCGCACCGGCCGAGGTCGCCGTCACCGCGTACTTCGCGATCTTGTTGCCCTGACCGTCGGCCTCGGGCCAGCTCACCCGCACCGTGCCGTCCGGCCGCGCCTCGGCGGTCACCGACGCCGGCGGGTCCGGCACCTCGGCGGTCGGCACCACCGGGTTGCTGCGCCGCGCCGGCCCCTCACCCTTGGCGTTCACCGCGTGCACCGAGAACGTGTACGTCTCACCGTTGGTCAGACCGGTGATCTCCAGCGCGCGCTGGTTCGCGCCGACCTGGTGGGTCTGACCGGCGCCCTCCACCACGTACCGGGTGATCTCGGCGCCGTTGGACGCGGCGGCCTGCCAGCTCACCCGCGCCGACGCGTCACCGGCGGCGGCCGTGACCGACTTCGGCGCGCCCGGCTTGGACACCTTCGGCTTCTTCGGCGGGGGCGGCGGCGGAGCCACCGGCGGCGGGTCGCCGCCGAGCACGTCGTTCGCGTACTTGTCGACCTCACGCACCTGGTTGCGGTCGTCGACCACCTGCGCGGTGGACGAGTCCGGCGGGTTGATGAACAGATGGTTCTCGCGCACCTCCAGCTCGACCGGGCCGGGCCGGCCGGAGCCCTTGACGGTCTGCACGAGCTGCCCCTCGGTGTCGAAGGCGTACACCGTGCCGGTGTTCTCGTCGGCGCAGTAGAACCGGCCCGCCCACGCCACCGCCGGGCTCAGCCGGGCGCCCGTGCCGGGCACCGTGAACCGCTTCACCTCGCGGCTGTCCCGCACCACGTGCACCGACCGGTCACCGGGGACCGTGACCGGCACCTGCGGCCCGCTGGTCCGCGTCGGCAGGTTCCCCGGCGCGGTCATGCTCAGCTCCGCCCGCTGCGTCTGCCCGCCGACCACGGTCACCAGCGACGCCGAGGTGCGGTCCAGCACCGCGACACCCTCGTCCAGCGTGGATACCACCAGCTCGTGCGCCGGCTCGGCCACGTCGTACGTCCCGACCCGCTTCGGGCTGAGCCCGGCCGGCGGCGCGTCACCGGGCGTCTCCGGCAGCTCGGCGGCCGTGACCGCCGAGACGGTGCCCTCACTCGGCACCGCGATCCACAGCTTGCCGGCGCCGTCGAACGTGCCGCCGGTGATGCCCGGCGGGTAGCGGACCGGCTCGCCCACCGGCGTCAGCGCCCGCGGGTCGAGCTGCCGGACGATGCCCTGCACCGCGTCCACCACGAACGCCGCGTCCTCGTGCAGCGCCACACTCACCCCGAGGCCGGGCGCGGTCGGCGTGGTGGCGGTGATCTGCAACGTCGCCAGGTCCAGCGAGCTGACCCGGCCGGTGTTGAGGTCGCGCAGGATCAGCAGCCGGTCGGTCTGGGCGACCTGCATCTGGTGCCGCCGCCCACCCGGCACCTCCATCCGGGTGTCCACCCGGGCGGTGACGCCGTTGACCCGGGCCAGCTCGCTGCGGGTGGTGCTCCACAACCAGGAGGACGCGTCGAAGCTCGCCACCGCGTTGTCGGCCGCGCCCAGCCCGAGCACGGTCAAGCCCATCGCGGCCAGCAGCGCGGCCACCGTGCCGATGGTCACCAGCCCGCCGCGCATCCGCGACCGTGGACGGGCCGGCTCCGGCCCGGTGCCCGTGACGTCCTCGATGGTGGTCACTGCCGGCTGCCTCCCCGTGTCGGTGCGGGGAGCGTCGCCGAGCGCGGCCGACCCTCCCCAGAGCCGGGAGCCATCATAGGTGCCGTCGGGAGCCGGTGAAACCCGCACCGTCCCTCTGTGGACACCGAGCGTGTCGTCCTCAGTTCGGCGTGCCGCCGCCCTCCCGGTCCGTGCAGACCTGACCCGAGGTGGCGTACGAGTCGGTCGAGTAGACAGCCAGCACCGTGAAGCAGTAGTCCAGCTTCGCGCTCAGCCCGTTCACCGTGTAGCGGGTCTGCCCGGCGTCCACAGTCGCCATCACCCCGAGCTTCTGCCCGGCCCGGCCACCCGCCACCACGAACGGCACCCCGCCGTTGGTCGGATCGGTCCAGGTCACCGTCACGGTCGTGGTGTCGTCGCGCAGCTTCAGGTCACCCGGCGGCGGGCCCGCTACCTTCGGCGACGCGGAGCCGGACGCGGGCGCCGGAGCCGGCGGCGGCGCCGCCTCCCGGTTCAGCCACACCGCGCCGGCACCGACGACGGCCACCACGGCGAGCACCGCACCCCCGGCCACCAGGGCCAGCACCGTCCGGTTGCGGCCCGGGCGCTCCGGCTCCATCGGGTACGCGCCCTGCTGCTGCTCGACCGGCTGCTGGTGGAACATCGGCGGGGTCGCCGGCCAAGCGCTCTGCTCGGGTTGGGCCGGCGGCTCCGGTCGCGTGGACTCGGGGAAGTCCAGCAGATCCTCGTAGATCGTCATCGGCCGGTTCGGCTCCGGCGCGTCCGGCTCCGGCTCCGGTTCGCCTGGTCCGTCGGCCGATGCCGGCTCGTCCGTGTCCGGCTCAGGATCGGGGTCGGCGGGCCGGTCGACCGGCTGGGACGGGGCGGCGCTGCTCCACGGCGGCGCGACCATGCCCCAGGGCGGCACGGAGGAACCGCTGACCGGCGCGGCACTGACCGGCGCGGCGCTGACCGGTGCCGCGGGCGGTCCGCTCACGGGCGGCGGATAGGCGCCGGGGGGACCGCTCACCGGCGGGTATCCACCGGGCGGTCCGCTGACCGGCGGCGGGTAGCCGGATCCGGGCGTCCCGCTGACGGACGGCGGGTAGCCGGGTCCGGGGGTTCCGCTGACGGGCGGTGGGTAGCCGGGTCCGGGCGTTCCGCTGACGGGCGGTGGATGGCCCACGGCCGGTGCGGCGCTGACCGGTGCGGCGGGCGGTCCACTGACCGGCGGCGGGTAACCGCTCACCGGGATCCCGCTGACCGGGTAGCCTGCCGGGCCGCTGACCGGCTGCCCGGGAGGGCCGCTGACCGGGTGTGTGGGGGGCGCGCTGACCGGAGACGCCGAGGGCGTGCCGGTGGACGGCGCGCTGACGGGTGGTGCGCTTGTGGGTGCTGCATCTCCGGGCGCGGCGCTGGTGGGTGGCGCGCCGATGCGGGGTGCGGGGGGCAGCGGTGCTCCGCCTGCCGGAGGCGCACCGGCGCCGGACGCGTCGAGGGCGCCCGACGCGCCTGCCGAGGTAGCGGCCGGCGCCGGTGCGCTCGCGGCAGCGTCGCGTTCACTCGTACCCGAGCCCACCGGCGGCCCGCTGACCGGAGACGTGCTCATCGGCGGTGCGCCTGCTGCGGGGGTGATCATCCCGGGCGAGCCGGCCGGCGATGGGCTGACGGGTGGTGCGCTGACCGGGGGTTCGCCCGCGGAGCGGGCCGCTGCGGGCTTCGCCGAAGCGTCGCGAGCCGCCTGCGCGGCGTTGCGCTCCGCCTCCTCTTCCAGCAGCGGGCCGATCTGCTGCACCTGGATCGTCGGCTTGTCCCAGCCAGGTCCACCGGGGACGGGCGGCGTGGCGGTGATGCCGGGCCTGCTCGTTTCGGTATCGGCCGCCCGGTCCGCGCCGGGCTGCGGGACGGCGGGGGTGGCCTCAGCAGCCGGTGCCACCTGCTGGGCGGGCGCCGGTCCGGGCGGCACGGAGGCCGACGCCGGTGCGGGGGCAGCGGTCGGCGTCGATTCCGTCACCGGCCGGGACGCGGGCGCCGGGGACGTCATCGAGCCCGCGGTGGCGACCGGGTGCGGGACAGACGGGTTCGACGCAGGCGGGGCGACCGTGACGGCGGGCGGAGGTGGCAGGACACCGCTCGCCGGGCCCGGGGCCGGGGCCGGGAGGCGCGGTGCCGGCGGTAGGACGGCCGGAGGAGGCGGTGGTGGCAGGTCTCCCGCCGATGGCGCCCGCGACGCCGGCGAGGTGCCTCCGGTGGAGGGCGGCGCCGCTACGACCGGCGTTGCGGGCGGGGGCAGGATGACCGGCGGAGGCGGCAACGGGGATGTACCGGCGGTGCCGGGCATCGGTGGGGGCGGCAGCGGCGTACCCGCCGTGGCCGGCGTCTGCGAGGGCGGAAGCGGGGCGCCGACAGTGCCAGGCGTTTGCGGAGACCGGAGCGGCGTACCGGCGGTGTTCGGCACCGGCGGAGGCGGGACCGGAGGCGCGCCGGCCGCGCTCGGCGCCGGTGGTGGCGGGACCGGACCTGCGGGGGCGGACGGCGCTGAGACGGGCGCGACATGCGCTGCGGCGGTCGAGGACGCCGGGGCCGGCATCGGAGGCACCGTCGGCATCGCGGGTACCGGCGTCCCGGCCGTCGGTGCCGTCGTCGGCGTTACCGCCGGGGCTCCGGGTGCCGGCGCGGGCACGGACGTGCCGGAGGTCGACGGGGGTGGGGGCGCGGCAACCGGCGCGCGGGGCGGCACCGGCGTCACGCCGGGAGCGGCGGCCGGCCGGCCGTACGTTCCCGGCGGAAGCGGGGTAGCACCTTGGGCCGGCGGAACCGCGGTCATGCCCTGAGCCGGCGAGACCGGGGTGACACCGTGGGCCGGGGGCACCGGGCGGACACCGGGAATCCGCGGGGCGGCCCCGGCAGTCGGCGGCGTCGCTGGTGCGGTCGGTTCGACGGGAGCTACCGGGAACCGGGCGGTGGCCTCCTCCGCGATCGGCGCGAACCGGGTCGTCGCCTCCGCGGACGGTGGCGAGGGCGGCGCCCACGGACTCGCGGGCCCGGCGGCGGGAGGGTGGTACGGCGGGGCGGGCGCGACCGGAGGAACGGCCCGTGGGTTCGGCATCGGCTGAGGCGTCTGCCCGGCGTGGGGCGGCTGCGGAGCCGGACCCGGGCGGGCAGCCCACTGTGAACCGGGTACCGGCGGATTCGCGGCGGGCGTTCCCGGCGCGACGGGTCCAGGTGGCGCGGGCGGGCGCGGCGGTGTGATCGCCCGCAGCGACACGGTGGGCTCGGACACCCCGTGCCCGGGGTACCCGGAGGAGGCGGGACCGGGTTGACCGGGCCGGGCCGGGCCAGGGCTCCCGGGCGGTGCCGGGTCGGCATGTCCGGGCGGGGGCGGATCGGAGTGCCCGGGCCGGCCCGGACCCGGGTAGCCGGGCAGGGGCGGAGCGGGGTGCGTTCCGGCAGCGGCGGCGGAGCCGCCGGGGGAGGGGCCATAGCCCGCGGGAGCGGCGGCGGAGCCGCCGAGGTACTGGCGGGCTGCGCGTACCGCGGGGTGGTCGGGACCGAGCACAGCGGCCCCGGCGGTCGCGACGCGGCTGTAGTTGCGGCGGGCCTCGTGCCGGTTGCCCAGCTCCTCGGCCACCCCGGCGAGGTCGAAGCTGAGCGCGAGCATCAGCGGGTCGGCCTCACCGCGGCGGCGCTCGCCGGCCGCGTAGGCCTCTTCGAGTACGCGCCGGGCGGCGGCCGGGTCGTCGGCCTCGCGGTGCAGCCGGGCCAGCAGGTGGCCGGTGGCCAGGACGTCCTGGTGGTCCTCGCCGTACGCCGGGCGGGCCGCGATGATCGCGTCGGCGAGCAGGCGGCGGGCGCTTGTCAGGTCACCCGCGGCGCGCAGCGCGAGGGCCTGGTGTTGAGTGGCGATCAACGGGGAGGGGTGGGACACGTGAGCAATGCTGCCCGGAATCGCCTGTTGCGCGCTACCCACCCGATCTTTGTGGCCGTTGACCTGCGCAAACGTGCCGCGCTGGAGCTGATGTGCATGATCGTTCCGGGCCGTGTACAGTAATGCCCCGTGCGGCCCGCCAGGCCCGACCGATGCGCTGAGTAGCTCACATTGGTCGACCGGGTAGGCTCGCAGTGCAGGTCCGGGTGGCGGAATGGCAGACGCGCTAGCTTGAGGTGCTAGTGCCCGTATAGGGCGTGGGGGTTCAAGTCCCCCCTCGGACACCAAATTTCGTGGAAATCATGATAAATGGGACAGAATGGCTGTCCTATTTGGGCTTACTTAGAACCAAATGTTGTAAATCTTGGAAGCGGCTGCCTGGCTATGATTGGCCGCATCTCTCCAATTCGGTGGCAGGAAACGGCGTCTCTCCCGCGCGCTGACGTCACAGATTCACGGTGGTGAGCATGCCGGGTCTGCGCCTCAGCGTCGGTACGGGTCAATGATCTCCTTGGGGCGCAGCGCGGGGGCGGCGAGGTCGCGCAGCGTCGGCGAGGTGAGGTAAAACCTGCCTCGGGTCTCGCCGTGCTGCTCGAGCATGCCTGCCCGGACGAGGGCGCGAAGGTCACGGGTTGCTTGGTCATCGGTGAGGCCCTCATCGCGCTGATAGACAATGCGGCGCACTCGACCGCCGGTGGCGGCCAGGTAGAGGGCGCTGACCACCCGCTCGGGTAGCGCCGCGCGTCGGACCCAGGTGTCGAGCAGTTCCCAGAGCTGCGCGGCCTGATCGAGGCGTTGTCGGACCAGTTGGGCTTGTTGGTGGTGGGCGCTCAGGCAGAAGCGGATCCACCTGCTGGTGTCGTTGTCAGGCTGCCAGGTCGGACCGCCCGCCTCGCCGAGCGCGTCGTAGTAGGCATAGGTGTTCCGGCCGACGCCGAGCCACTCCTCAATGGAGGAGAACTCCGGGGCGAGGACACCGTCGCGGGCGAGTACGAGGGTGTGGAGAAAGCGCGCCATCCGTCCATTCCCGTCTCGCCAGGGATGGATCTTGACCAGGTTCAGGTGGGCCATGGAGGCCCGCACGAGCAGCGGGGTCTCCGGTTCGCCGTCGGCCAGCCAGTCGATCAGCTCGGAGATCAGCGACGGAACGTCGTCGGCGTCAGGCCCCGTGTAGACGCGTCGGCCGGTGTGCGCCTCGTCGATATGTATGTCACCCGGACGGTAGCGGCCCGGCCACTTGCCGAGCTCATGCCGGAGCATCATGAAGTGCAGTGCATTGAGCAGCATGTGCTGCCAGGTGAACTCGCGTGAGCGGGCGAGTTGCTGCACGTAGATCAGGGCGTCCCGGTAGCCGGTGATGACATCCCAGGTTTGCGGGTTCGTCTCCACCGGCTCGTCGCCGGCGACGGCCGCGGCGGCGTCGTCCAGGGACTGGCCGACCCCGTGAGCAGGGCCTACTACGACCGCAAACGCGCCGAAGGCAAACGCCACAACGCCGCCCTCATCTGCCTCGCCCGCCGTCGCTGCGACGTCCTATACGCCATGCTCCGCGACAAGATCCCCTACCAACCCCGCCCACGACGCCGATCGCCGCTTGACGAACCCATAGGGACACCCCCCGGGACTCGAGCCGACAGATCAAACTCAAGGCACTGAAGGCCGGCCGTAACGCGAGTCAGACCCGAGCACCGGGCAGCACCCGATCATCCTCACAGTCGAGTCGGCATGACACACGTTGGACAGGCGCGAGCGGGGAGCCGAGCAGGCAGAGCGGCCCACGGCCGCGGACGATCAGAAGACGACGAGCGTGGGCACGCCGTCGAGCCGGGTGAGGCCAACCGGCCCCGGCAGGCCGGCGCGACAACGGCGGGCCGTACCACGGGCGGTACCACCGGGCTGCCCGCGACCGGCCTGCTGCTGGTGGCGCCGGCGAACCCGTGGTGACCCCCGGCCGGACCTGCCCCGTCCGGCCGGGACGCGCCGGCCGTGCGGTGCGGTCACGACACCCAGACCGGTGGCGAACGCCGCCGGTTCGAGGGCAGCGCGTACCCGGAGCGCTCCAGTTCTCCTCGACTCCCCAGTCGGATAGGGTGCTCGTGCATCGATGATCGGGCTCACATCGGGGGGTTGTTGCCGTCTGGCGACGCCATCGTTCGCAGGCCAGAGCATGAGCACCGGCTCGACCAACCGCCCTCGCCCTCGCCCGGCCCGCAACGGTGCTGGCGCTCGTCGATCGCAGGGTGTCCCGGAAGGATGCCAGATGGGTACGGCGCGACCAGGGTACGCAGGTGGCCGTTCCGGGCCCCCGCAGCTGACGCCACCGACGGTTGCCCTTCACCGCCCCGGTTCGTCGTCGAAGCCCGTCGGACGGGAACGTGCCGGCCGCCGGAAGGGTCGTCCTATCGACGATGGACCGTGCTGACGGTGACCCGGTCGTCCGTAGCCTCGATGGTGCCGGTCCACTCACCGTCGTCCTTCTCGAACGTGATGATGGTGGTCCCGCCGGTCGTGCGGTCGCCCGTGACGTCGAAGAATCCCTGGGGCAGGGCGGTGCGGTAGAACGCGAGTACCCGCTGAGGGTCGGGCTCGACCAGGGTGAGCCGGGCGCCGGCGGCGGTGTCGGAGAGGTCGCGCACCTGGCTGCCCGGCGGGAACCGGAAGTTGAACGGCAGGTTCGTCACGCCCAGATCCCGGCCGGTCAGCGCCGGCTCCTCCGCCTGTGGCGGCGCGGTCGACTGCTCGGCCGGCCGGTTGCGGGCGAACGTGACTGTGGTGTCGCGCGAGGTGGCGATGACCTCGACGGTCCACCCGCGTCCGTCGAGGTGCAGAGTCTGACCGGTGTCGGTGCCCACCGGGTATCCGGCCGGCGGGCCCGCCTGGCGGTAGTGGGCGAGCACCTGCTCGGGCGGAGGAGCGGTGAGGATCACCGTGGCCGAGCCAGGGTCGCCGAACGCGGTGTCGACCTTGCTGCCGGCGGGGAACCCGAGCCCCGGTGCCACCCCGGCGACAGTCCGGCCGTCCACCTCGACCCGGTCGCCCTGGTCGCTGCCCGGCAGGCTCGCCGGGGCAGCCGTGCTCGTGGGGGTGGCGCTGTCCGGTCCGCTCACCGGCACGGCCGGGTTGCCGCAACCGGGCGCCGCGATCAGCAGCGCGATCCCGGCCAGCGCGGGTAGCTTCCGCTGGAGACATCTCATCTGCCTGTCCTTCCGGTCGTACCAGGATTCGGTGGAGCCGTCCCGATCATGCCTGGTGCGGTCGCACCCCCGCACGACGGACGAACTGCTGTCGGCAGTCCTGCCGACAGCGGTCCGGCCCGGTCCGGCATGCTGAGTGCCATGACTGCCACGGCCGCCGTCGCTCCGCCCGCTTCCCGCTCCGGTCCCGGCCCTTCCCCGGCGATTCCGCTGACCACCGGCCTGATCGGGCTGTTCGTCGTGGTGCGGATCTGCCAGGTCGCCGCCTGGCCGGTCGCGGTCCTCACCGGCGGCACGGCCGGACTGCGGTCGGTGCCGGCGGCGGTGACGGTGTACGCGGTCCAGACTCTCGCGGTGGTCGGCGTGCTGGTGTGCGTCCACGGACAGGGCGCGGTGGGCCGGGGGGTCGCCGGGCTGGACGCGACGGTGGCGCTGGTCGCCCTCGTGGCCGGCGGCCTGCTCACCCGGCCGGGCCACGGCACCGGGTTCAGCCATCCGGCCCTGCCGGCCGCGATCGGCGCGGGCCTGACCGTCGCGCTGGCACTGTCGCGTCGTCAGGCCCTCGCCTGGTACGCCGCGCTGGCGGTCGGCTACCTGCTCGGGGTGCACGCCACGGTCTCCCTGGGTCCGGCGGCGCTGTCCGGGGCGGCGGGGAACCTGCTGGCACTGGTGGGTGTGCCGGCGGCCGCCGGCCTGGTGGTGGGTGCCCTGCGGCAGGCCGCACTGCGCGCCGACCGGGCGACCGTACGGGCGGTGAAGGCGGAGGCGGCGTTGGCCGAGGCGGGGCAGCGGATCGCGGCGCACGCCGCCTACGCCTCGGAGGTGGCACAGCAGCACCGCATGTTGCACGACACCGTGCTGTCCACGCTGGACGCGGTCGCCCGTGGCGCGGTCGACACCGGTGATCCGGTGGTGCGGCGTCGACTCGCCGCTGACGCCGACCATCTGCGTGGCCTGATCGCGTCCGCCGGTTCCGCGGTCGGGATGCGGCTGGTCGGCGAGCTCACCACGGTCATCCGGGAGTTGGCGCCGACCGGCCTGCGGGTGCACCTGCGGGTCACCGACGTCCCGCCGGACGTGCCGCCGGCCGTGGTGCGAGCGCTCACCGGCGCGGTCCGGGAGGCGCTCAACAACGTGATCCGGCACAGCGGCACCTCGACCGCCTTGGTGACGGTGGCCGGCCCGGCGGCGGGGACGGACGACCCGGACCCGGCGAGGCTGCGGGTCACGGTGGCGGACCGCGGGCGCGGCTTCGACCCGGACCGGATCCGGCCAGGGCTAGGGTTGTCCCGGTCGGTGCGCGCGCGGATCGGTGAGGCCGGCGGCGAGGTGCTGGTGGACAGCGGAGCAGGTCAGGGCACCACCGTCGAGATGAGCTGGCCGCCCGGCGCGTGGACGTCGGCGGCTGGGTGAGAGGGCCGGATGATCACTGTCGCCGCGATCGACGACGACCGGATGCTGCTCGACGGGCTGCGTACCTGGCTGGCACCGGTCGAGGACGTCCGCCTGGTGCAGGTCGCCGCCACGGTCGACGGCTATCTCGACGGACTCGGCGGTGCGGACGCGCCCCGGGTGGTCCTGCTCGATCTCAACCTGCGCGACGGATCCGACCCGGCGGACAACGTGGCGCGTGTCCGGGCCGGCGGCGGGCGGGTGCTGGTCGTCTCGGCGGTCCCCGACGCCGACGGCGTGCTGGCCACGATCGGTGCCGGGGCGGCCGGCTACCTCACCAAGAGCCATCCCCTGGACGTGCTGGTGGAGGCGATCCGCGAGGTGGCGTCCGGCGGGTCGGCGATCAGTCCGGAACTCGCGTTCGTACTCAGCCGCGACGCCCGCGCCGACCGGCCGCGGCTGTCCCCGCAGGAGCGCGCGGTGCTCACCGCGTACGCCTCCGGGGCCACCCTGGCGGCCGCCGCGCGCCGCGCGGGCGTGGCCTACGGGACCGCGCGCGAGTATCTGGAACGGGTCAAACGCAAGTATGCCGAGGTGGGCCGCCCGACCCGGACGAAGTTGGAGTTGGCCGACCGGGTGCGCGAGGACCGGCTCGACCTGGGTGGTCCCGGCCGCTGAGCCCGCACCTGGGCAGTATCCAGCCGGCGTCGCGTCAGCCGCGACCACGTACCAGGGGCGGGGATACCTCTCCACGATCTCGACCAGCAACCTCGTCGTGGACGGACGGACGCCGCGCATCGCGTACCCGGCGCGCAGCAGCATGCGCGCCTCGGTCAGCGCGGCTCCCGGGGCTCGCGACGGGCGTACTTGGCGCGGAACTTCTCGACCCGGCCCGCCGTGTCGAGAAGGCGTGTTGAGCGGTCGGTAGCCTCGGCGCGGTGGCGGAGGATGACTTCATGATCGGGCTGAGCCCCCTTGGACGCGCGGCGTGCGGTCCGCCGACCGGGCGTGGCAGGCCGTCGCCGGATTGGTGGCGGCCTGCCACGCGCCGCAGGTCCGGTGGGTCAGCCGGCGCGGCGCAGCCGGCCGAGCATGCCGGCGAGGTCCTGGACGAACAGTTCGTGGCGGAAGTAGTGCCCGCCTGGCACCTCGCGCCACTCGTGCGGGATGCCAGCCCGGCTGAGCGCTCCCCGGAACTCGCGCTGGCCCGCCAGTACCTGGCCCTCGTTGACCGAGTCGAACCAGTTGACCGGGTCGGGTGACGTGCCGGCGGCCAGGAAGATCCGCTTGTTGCGGTAGCTCTCGATGCGCTCCATCGGGTTGTCCGCGCTGACCCGTGCCTCGTCCCACAGGGGCGCGCCGTAGACGGTGCCGCCGCCGAGGTCGAGCGCGGCCGAGGTGATGTTCGCCCAGTGGACGACCAGGCCGAAGTCGCGGCGCAGGCTGGCTGGCCCGGAGTGGGAGCTGACCGAGCAGAAGTGGCCGTAGTACTTCGCCGTGTACTTGAGGGCCCCGAAGCCGCCCATCGAGAAGCCGGCCACGGCGCGGCCGTTGTACTCGGGGAATGTGCGGAAGTTGGCCTCGATCCAGGGGAGCAACTGGGCGATGTGGAACGTCTCCCAGTTGCGCGGCCCGGTGTTGCTGGTGACCGGGTTGCTGTACCAGCCGGTGGAGGCGTCCGGCATGACGACGATGATCTCGCGGCCCGCGGTGAGGTTGATGATGTTGTCCTGGAGGTGGAACGTGCGGAAGTCCGCGTTGCCGCCGTGGAGCAGGTACAACACCGGGTAACGCTTGCGGCTGGTGTGGTAGCCGTCGGGCAGCAGCACGTTCACCGCCGGATCCCACTCGATCGCGTCGGTGGCGAAACGGTAGTACTGCAACCGGCCGCCGTTCTCGTTGCGGTCGACGATGCGCAGGCCGTACCCGTTGACGGCGGCAGCGGCCGCGGACGGCGCGGTGAAGGCACCGGCGAGGGCGCCGGTCGCCGCGACCGCGGCGGCGCCGGTGAGCAGCCGCCGGCGGCTCACCGTGGGGGAGACGTTCCGGTCGTGCGACATGGGGGTTCCTCCTGGGGGTCAGAGTGTGGTTTCGCTGGTGAGGCCGAAGTAGTCGTGCCATTTGGTGCTGGGGGCGAAGGT
>NZ_JBAKHP010000037.1:0-54464 GCF_036902745.1 Micromonospora sp. CPCC 205554
GGAAAACTGAACAGCACACAGGGCCTCACGCAGGCGATCTACACCACGCCACGGGACGTGACCCCGGGCTGAGGCTGCGTGTCCCCGCTTCTGGACGGACTGCTCGACGGTCGAGGACGTGTCGGGGTCGGCTTCGCAGTAGGAGGGGAGTCGGGCGGCGGGGTGTTGGGGTCAGGGCCGGGCGGCGGGGTGGTGGGATCGGGCGGGGGAGTAGTGGGGTCCGGCTCCGGCGGTGGTTCGGTCGGGTCGGGAGCCCCGGTGTCGGCCGGCTCCGGCGCGGCCGAAAGCTTTGTGCCGGCCGGGGACCGCTGCGGTCTCGGTGCGTCGGTGCCGACCGTGGCGGTCGCGGGCGCCGATGGTGTCGCCTGCGCTGAGGCCGGTGACGCGAACAGCGCCACGGCGGCAATAGCGGCGATCACGGTGGCCGCTGACGCCGCCAGGTATCGCCGCATGTGCGGCAGAGATCGTCTCACGAACTGTTACCTCCCCGTCTGAGAAAAGCTTGTCGGTGTGTCAAGCTCACATGTCAGCCACGGCTCTGCCGGGCCACACCGTTGCCATGACACCATTCGCGCTGCTCAGCCCTTCAAGCTCCGGGCCCCGGGCGGTGACCCGAAGTCGTTATTGACGATCTTCAGGCGCGGCCGTAACGTCTCCGCCACTATTGGCTCGAAGCTACGGGGGATGGCCGCTAGTGGCTCCTGCACGCGCACGAACAGCCGGCTCGATCAGTGGCTGCACGAAGATGACGAACACCCGGTGGGGCAGACTGCTCACCGCCGGGATGGCCGCTGTCATGGTGGCGACGGTGGCCAATGGGCTTCCCGCTCAGCGGGTGGAGGCGGCACCGGTAAAGGAGCTCGACCGGCTGCTGGAGCGGCCGGACGAGATGGCCGCCCTGATTACCGCTCGGATGACCGGGCAGCGGGTCAGGATCACGAACATGACCACCGACTCGGCCGAGTACATCGCCGACCCGAACGGGCACGTCGAGGCGACGGTTCACGCCGGTCCGGTCCGGATGCGCCGCGACGACCGTTGGGTACCGATCGACCTGACCCTCCAGTCGGCCGCCGACGGCTCGGTGAGTGCCTTAGCGCACCCGCTGGACCTGCGCATTTCCGGCGCTCGCTCGACCGCCGGGGAACTGGCGGCGGTTGGAAAGGACGATGGACGACTCGCCCTCGGCTGGCCGGGTGCCCTGCCCGCGCCGACCCTCGATCAGAACCGGGCCACCTATTCCGACGTGGTACCCGGCATCGACCTGGTTGTCGAAGCGACCCGGATCGGCTTCTCCGAGTACCTGACGGTCAAGGACCGGTCTGCCGTCGACCGGATCCCGGCGCTTGCTCTGCCGGTCACCGGCAAGGGGCTGTCGTCGTTCACGCAGGACCGCTCTGGCGGGTTGACCCTGATTAACGCCAAGGGCAAGCCAATCGCGTCGGTGCCGGCCCCGGAGATGTGGGATGCCCAGCGGGCGCCGGGCACGGAGGAGCCGACCCGGCGGGCGGTCATCGCCACCCGAGCCGACCGGCCGGGCACGAGCACGGCCCGCGGCGGAGGTGGCCTGACGATGCGGCTCACACCCGACCTGAAGTGGCTCAAGGATCCCGCCACCCGGTACCCGGTGACCATCGACCCGCAGATCAACCCGCTGTACACCTCCTTCGACACCTACGTCCGGGAGGGTGACACGGTCGACCGCAGCGGGGCGAACGACCTGCAGTTGGGCCTCCTGCCCGGTTCTCCGAACGCCAAGTCCCGCGCGTTCGTGAGCTGGCCGACTTCCGCCCTGGCCGGAAAGCAGATCACCTCGGCGACGATAAACTTCTGGAATTTCTGGTCGAACACCTGCACCGCGAACTCGTGGGAGATCTGGACTACCGGCGGGGCTTCCTCCGCGACCCGGTGGGGCACCCAGCCGGCCTGGATCCAAAAGGAAGCCACGTCCACCCAGACCAAGGGGTTCTCGTCGGCATGTGACGACGGCTGGGTGAGCATCAGCGGCACCAGCTTCTTCCAGCGGGCGGCCACGGCCGGACAGTCCACCGCTTACATGGGTGTGCGGGGCACTGACGAGACGACTGGCAACAGCTTCAAGCAGTTTCGCTCTCGCAACGCGGTCGATACCTCCCAGGTGCCGTACGCGGTGGTCACGTACAATTCGTACCCGACCGTCGGCACCCGGTCGACCGTCCCCGATTCTGCCTGCGTCACCGGAACCGGTCGTCCCCAGCTCAACAGCTTGACACCCCAGTTGAAGGTCGTGATCTCCGACGGTGATGCGTCCTCGGTGAAGGCGGAGTTCGAGTGGTGGACGCTGAACGGCACCACCAAGCTCGGCAGCACGATTACCGCGACCTCGGCCTCCGGCTCGACGCTGAGCGCAACGGTCCCGCCCGGTGTCCTGGCCAACGGTTCTTCCTATAAGTGGCGGGTGCGCGGCAATGACGGCACGGTCGACGGCACCTGGTCGTCGTTCTGTGAGTTCTCGGTCGACACCACGCACGCGAGCCCGCCGTGGACCAGTTCCACCACCTACCCGAAGAACGAGTGGGGCGGTGACGCGGGCGTTCCGGGCGTATTCACCTTCGACCCGAACGGCGCCAGCGATGTTGCCGCCTACGTGTACGAGATGGACGTCAACCCGCCGACCAAGGTGGTCAACGCCCCCAGCCTGGGCGCGCAGGCGTCGGTGACGCTGACCCCGCCCACCGCCGGTTGGCACACAATCTACGTCCGTAGCCGGGACACCGCGGGCAACCTGTCCAACGTGCGCGGGTACCCGTTCAAGGTGGGGTCCGCGGCGGTCACCTCGCCGCAGGTCGGTGACATCACCGCCGCCAAGGTGTCGATCACCTCGGTGATCTCGCCGACCATCGTCGGCGTTCGCTATCAGTGGCGCCGAGCCGGTGCCGACACCTGGACCGTCCTACCGACGACCGACGTGACGTACGCAGTCGGCGGTGGCACGGTGGCCGCCTGGCCGATTAAGGCGTCCAACGGCGCCATCCCGAAGGTCGTCTGGAACGTGGCCGCCACCCTCGCTGCGGTCGACCCGCAGGGCATCCCGCGAGACGGACCACTGGAGTTCCGCGGCCAGTACGACAACGTCGGTGAGCCGGCCATCCGGATCACCTTCGACCGCAATCTCGCCAGCGCCGACACCGCCGAGGTGGGCCTCGGATCGGTTAACCTGATCACCGGTAACTACCAGATCTCACAGCCGGATGTCTCGGTAGGTGGCCTGTCGGTCGGGCGCACCTTTAACACGCGGCAGGCCGGTGGGACCGACCCGCTCTTCGGTCCCGGTTGGGTCTCCGGCGTGCTCAGCATCGCGGACGCTCCGTACACCAAGCTCACCACCTACGACAGTCTGGTTCAGGTCTCCCTGCCGGACGGGTCGACTCTCGGGTTCGCCAAGGTCGACAGCACCGGGACGGCGTACCAGCCGCAGGTTGGTGCGGAGAAGTACAGCCTGACCTACGACTCGACGGCCAACAGTTTCCGGCTGACCGACACTGACGGCAACAGCGCCACCTTCACCCGAGGCTCCACCGACCCGGCCGGGGTCTATGCACCGACCACCGTCAGTGCGGCTGGCGCCACCAACTCGTCGACATACTCATGGCAGAAGGCGACCCTCGACACCCAGGACGTGATGCGGCCGACGCGCCTGCTCGCGCCCGTACCGTCAGGAGTGACCTGCACCACGATGGTTCGCGGCTGCCAGGCGCTGACTTTCACGTACGCCAGCGCGACGACGGCTACCGGCACTGCGGCTAACGCCTGGGGCAACTACCTCGGCCGGATCAAGGAGATCGCGTACACCGCCTGGGATCCTGATCTGTCCACTCCGGCAATGCGCACGGTCGTCCTGGCCCGTTACACGTACGACAACGCTGGACGGTTGCGGGCGAGGTGGGATCCGCGACTGGACTACACCAACGGAAGCGGGACGCACTCGCTGCGCACCGTCTACGACTACGACGCCGATGGCATCCTTGCCACGGTGACGCCGCCGGCTCAGCAGCCGATGCAGCTCTCCTACACCACCCTGCCCGACGACCCGGGCAAGGGTCGGCTCTCGAAGGTGACCCGCTCGGCGCTGGCCGCCGGCACGGCTGTGGAGACCGTCGTCTACCGCGTCCCCACCTCCGGAACTGGTGCACCATACGATTTGTCGGGCCCTCAGACGGCCCGGTGGGCTCAGACTGAACCCCCGACCGAGGCGACCGCCGTCTACCCGCCCACTCAAGTGCCCACCGGCAATCCGGCGGCCGGGACGCTGCCCAGCTCCTACGAGCGGGCAACGGTGACCTACCTCGACGCCAACGCTCGTACCGTGAACATGGCCGCACCGGGCGGGCACATCACCACGACTTGGTACGACCAGTACGGCAACGTTGCTCGCGAGCTGACTCCCGGGAACCGCCAACGGGCCCTGGTGGCGGCACCCAGCGACGACGCCACCGTTGAGGCTCAGATTGCGGCCAAGCTCGCCACCCTTAACGTCTACTCCAGCGATGGGCAGCAGTTGCTGGAGACCTTCGGTCCGGAACATGACGTGATGCTCGACTCGGGCACGATTGTGCGCGGTCGGCGGCACGTCCGGCTCACCTACGACGAAGGGGCGCCGAGCAGTGGTGGGCCGTATTCCCTGCCAACCACCGAACGGCTTTCGGTCAACTACGTCAACGCCGGCCAGACTGTGGACGCGGACAGCCGCACCACGACCACCGATTACGACTGGACTCTGCGTCAGCCGGTGAGGGTGACCGTGGCACCGGGCGCTCTGGATCTGGTCACCCGCACCAGCTACGACAGCGAAGGTCGCGTGGTCCGCACCACGACCCCGGCCGGTGGCAGCGTGGACACCAGTCCGGCGACCCGGGTGGCCGTCTACTACACGGCGGCGGCCAACGCCAGCTACGCCGAATGCGGCAACCGGCCGGAGTGGCACGGTTTGGTTTGCCGTACCCAGACCGGCGGTCAGCCGGAATCCGGCCCGCAGCTACCGGCGACGGTGACCACCTACGACATGTACGGGCAGCCACGCGTGCAGTCGACGAAGACAGGATCGGGTGAACTGCGGCGGATCGAAGTCACCTACGACTCCGCGGGCCGCCAGTGGGAAAGTTCGGTGACCGCAGCCGGGCTGGGCACCGGGCTGGAGAAGCGGCGCACCATCTATGACCAGACCAACGGGCAGGCCGTCCGCACTCAGACGATCAACGGTTCGGGATCGGTAACGGCCGAGATCATCCGCGCCTACGACAGCTTGGGTCAGATGACCTCATACACCGATGCCGACGGGACTGTCACTACCAGCACCTTCGACATCGCTGGCCGTCCAGCCACCATCAATGATGGCAAGGGAACCCGCACCTACACCTACGATGGTGGCGCCGAGCGACGTGGCCTACCGACGTCAGTGGCGGACACCCAGACGGGCACCTTCACTGGCGCCTACGACAGCGATGGGGCGACTGTCAGCCAGACGTGGCCCAACGGGCTCGCGGTTGCCTTGATCATCGATGAAAGCGGGGCAGCCACCAGCACGAGCTACACCAAACCTGGTTGCGGCCCGACCGACTGCACGCTCTACACCGAAACGGTCATATCCAGCGTCCACGATCAGTGGCGCAGCCGCACATCAACCCTGTCCGGGCAGACCTACACGTATGACGACGCTGCTCGGCTCACCGATGTCCGGGACACCGTCGCTGGTCAGTGCACCACCCGCAAGTACACCTTTGACGCCGCCACCAACCGTACCGACCAAGTGACATACGGCCCGGGGGCTGGCGGCACCTGCCAGACAACCGCGACCACCGCTAGTCAGGAATGGAACTACGACAGTGCCGACCGCATCAGCAGCGTCGGCTACACCTACGACGCTCTAGGTCGCACGCTGACCCAACCGGCCGTTGACTCTGCGGTTCCCGGCGCTGCTGGCAGCACCATGACCTACCACGTCAACGACATGGTGCGCAGCATCAACCAGGGGCCGCGCACCACCACCTACACGCTAGACGTCGCACCCGAACGGATCCGTTCCTGGACCGACACCACCGACAACCTCACGAGAATCAACCACTACAGCGCCGATGGTGACAGCCCGAGCTGGACCGATGAAGGCGGCGGCAAGCACTCCCGGGCCATCGTCGGCCTCGCCGGCATCGCCGGCGTGTTCACCAACACCACCGGAGTCGTCTGGCAGATCACCAATCTGCACGGTGACCTTGTCGCCGGAATGGCCGAGACCGGCGCGGGACTCGCCTACACCAGCGAATACGATGAACACGGCAATGCCCGTAACTCCGCCGACGCCGGCACCCGCCGCTACGGCTGGCTCGGCACCCATCAACGCGCCGCTGACACCCCTGATGGCTCGATACTTATGGGTGCCCGCCTCTACAACCCTGCCACCAGCCGATTCAACTCAGTCGACTCCGTCTATGGCGGTAACGCGAATCCTTACGAATACGCCACGGGGGACTCGATTAACAAGCACGACATCTCTGGTAAGTACTACTGCTATCGATACAGATCCAGTGAACGGAAGTGGTACTACTGGTGGGGCGGCTGGGGGGGCTATCGCGTCGACGCATACTGGCAGTGCTATTTCTCGCACAACGACACGAGGAACGTTACGAGACTCGGCCTCGCATACGCGATTATCGCAGCGCTCACCTTTTGGGCCGCGCCTGTAGCAGCTGGCTTCGCGGCTGCGGCCGCCGCCATCGGTTGGATCGCCTGGGAATACAATGACAGATGCTCCCGGAAGCGAGGCGCTTACATTAATGGCACTTTCCGCGGATACCTGACCAAGCGCCGTTCCTACTCGCACGGATATGGGTGGCTAACCAATAAGTTCTGCGCTTAGGAGGCTGGTGGAATCTGAAAGGTTAACGAATGCGACCAAAAGTCGACGTATTGCTCGACGGAAAGACTGCCGGCACGCTGACGCCGCCCGGCGCATCCATCATTGATGGTAGTGCGGCGGCATCTGTGGTGCGGACCCGCTGTCTGGGTCGTTTCGGGCTGAGTGCGGTGGAAGTGGCCATCCCGGTCGACACGGTGACGGCGGAGCGAATCGCCCTGACCTGTCGAATGGAGAAGGTGTGGATTCGCAGGGTTTATCCGGCGATTGTCGTTCTAGCGTCGCTGCTCGTCGTGGCGCACGTCATCGACTCAATGCGCAACGACGCGCAGTATCTAGGGTGGACGCTTTTGATCGCCCTCGTTCTGGCCTTTGCCTCGTTGGCCGCAAGGCTTGCGCTGAAAATGCTGGCCTCGCAGCACCACCCAAAAGAAGTTAAGGGTGATGTATACATTCGCGGAGTCGACCGGGAGACGGCCGAGGTCTGGATCAGCCTTAACCCGGTAGGTGCCGTCAGGATTATTGGTGCTCGATAAGAAGGGAGTGCTGGAGGTTAGGCGAAGGGCCTGCGACTACGGAAGGCGTGGGAGAGTGAAGAATCCTTTCGCCTCTTTAGCGGCTACGTAGAAGAAGCGTGGCCGACTTCAGCCGGTAGGTGTGCTAGTAAGGCGGGATTCTGGGTGGAGCGCCAGACTTGACGTTCCACCCAGGATGATCCGCATTCGACCGCGTCCAGTGGCAGCGGTTCGAGGCTTTCTTCGGTTCGACTCGGCCCGGGGCGGTGACCTGCGCCACCTCGCCGCTAGCGTATCCGCCGCGCGCGTCGGCGTCCGGGCTGGCGCATCTCCTGCGACCGCCGGCTCAGCCGCGGTCACCTCGCCGGCCGGCCGTCGTCGCGCTCGTCTGCGCCGGGGTGTTCTGTCTCCACGCGTACGGGCTGGTGGCCGGGTCGCCGGAGGATCGCGCCGCGTGCACGCTGATGATGGGTTTCGCAGGCTTGGCGGGTGCGCCGGCGGCAGCCCTCGCGCTGCTTCGCGTGCACTGGTCCCGCCGTGGCACGACGCTGGCCGGTCGGGCGTGGCAGGTGTGGCAGGCGGGGTCGTGGTGCGCTCGCTGTGGGCAGGCGATTCTGCCCGTGCCGTGGGCGGGCCGGGAGGTCGTCGTGCCGGCAGCGGCGGTGCACACCGCCGTTGGGGAGATCGCGGCGGGGCGGCTGCCGGCGCTGGCTGGTTATCGCTGACCGGGCGTCGCGGCGGTCGTGGTCCACAGGTCGCGCAGCGGTATCCACGTAGAGCCCAGATCCTGCCAGTAGCCGGTGAGGACTCCGGCCATCGGTGTGGTGGGGTCGCTCCACCAGATCGCGGCCACGATTTGTCCCGCTCGGTCACCGGACGGGATCCGGTAGGCGTACTCGATGTACTGGACGGTCCGGCCGGCAACGGTTCGCTGCTGCGTCGGGCCGGCCGCGCCTGCCGCGAGGTCCGGCGTGGTGCTCGCTTGGATGCGGTAGCGGGCCTGCGCGGCGTCGCGGTCGGCCCGGGTGCGGTAGGTGATCCAGTAGCTGGTGACGATGCCGGCCGTGCAGCGGGTGCGGCTCGTCTCGCCGTTGCCTCGCTGGACTGTGCTGATGGCCTCGGCCGAGCAGCCGGCGACGGCGCCGAGCCATGGCCTGGCGAAGTCGGCGAGTTCAGGGGTCGGTAGGCGGGCCCGGTTGACGGTCGCCTGGCGCTGTGCGAACAACGCGCCGGGTGGTGGGCTGGGCGCCGTGGCTGCCGGTGTGCGCGTCACGCACAAGCGCCGACCGACGTTCCTCAAGACCCTCGACGCCGCCGGGCTGTAGCTGACCGGTCTCCCGATTGCGGGTTGCTGGAGCAGTAGTTGCCTGATGGCCTCGGTCCCCGTGCTGATAATCGACTGGGCCGGCAGTCTCGCGGCCGAGGGGGAAGCGGACCTACCGTGGTTGCCGACGACCATGGCAACGGGAGTGGACATCATGCTCGACGTACGCCACCTCGATCTCGAGGGGATCGCCACGGCGCTGCAGGACCAGAGCGCGTACGAGTACCGCTGGCTCATCGATCCGGCCAGCGGGGAGATCCTGATGTGGACGGCTGATGGCGGCATCGACGGGAAGACGCCGGTGGACCTGGATGAACTCGACCTGGTCCTGATCGAGGCGTTACCGCCCTCCGTCTGGCACCGCGACATGGTCGACTTTGCCGAGCGAGTCAGCGACGAGCGGGCGGGTCGCAGGCTCTTGCGGGCCGTCCAAGGCAGGGGTGCCTTCCGACGGTTCAGGGACGAACTGCACGACGAGTATCCGCACCTGCTGATGGCTTGGCACGCCTTCCATCAGGCTCGGGCAACCCGCCGGGCCATTGACTGGCTGCTCGACAGCTGCCTGATCGATGACGTTGTCGCGAGCCGCTGTCGGACCGAGCACCCTGACCCGGACGTGCCATGAGTCGAGCAGGCCGGGGAGACGGAGGCAGCAGAGCAGCCTGATCGAATCTATTCGACTGCTCGGAGTAGGGCGGTCCGCCATGCAGAGACGCGAGCCCGCATGTCGGCGACTTCATGCGGCGCCAGACCGTAGTCGGTGAAGTCTTCGTCGTCGAGCGGTCGACGTGGCGAAGCATCGTGGCGAACATGCTCCGGTCGAATCCGTCGTCGGCGGCGTGCGAGAGGTCGCAGAGCTGGTCAGGGTGTACCGGCCGCTGCTGATGGCGGCGTCGATGTCGAGGAAGTCGCGGGCGGCTGCCCGGTTGTAGAGGGCGTCCATCTTGCCGGCCATGACGTCATCGGGGTGCAGGACCGGACCGATGTCCATCTGGACTGGCGGCTGAGCGCGCCAGTTCGCGACCAGTTCCACGCGGTGTTGCTGGTCCGGGTGGGCCGGTTCGGTGACGTGTAGCCGAGCGAACGTGTCGAGCCGCAGGTCGATGTCGACGCGGAAGCCCTCGGCGCGATAGGCGGTGATCACCGCGTCGACGGCGGTGGGGAAGTCGGCGCGGCGTTGCCAGTCGGCGAACAGATCGACGTCTTCACTGGGGCGGTCGAGGATGCCATGGGCGGCGATCGCATGCCCGCCGGCCAACGCGAACCCGTATTGGCCGCCGACCTGCAGGGCGATCTGCGCCAGGCGGCGATGGATCGGCGGGGTCTGCTCGGCCACTATGCGGCGTGCCGGCGCGCTCTGGCCAGTTCGGGAAACCGCGCTTCCCACAGATGGCGAACCTGCGGAGGCAACACCCAGCTCGGCCACAGACGCAGCAACGTCGCGCCGTCCAGCCATTGGGTGAGGTCATCGTGCGCGGTCGCCTCGCGCAGCACGGTCTCGTACATGCTGGCCAGGCGTCTGGGTCTGCTCGTGTCGTAGCGGGCCCGCCCGGACCAGTCGAGCCGGCGATCCAGGCTCACGACGCCGCTCGTTGGTCCCCGTAGATCGTCGAGCCGGTCGGCGACGACGTAGGGCCGCTGGTCGGCGTAGCGGGAACCGGCGGGGGCTCCGCCGGTGTTGGCACCACTCATGATCGACCAGCCTCCTCAGGCTGCTGCGTGACGACAACGTTAAGGCCCACGGTAGTGGACGGTGCGACGGGCGAAGGGCTCGCGGCACTGTGTCGGACCCCATCCAGCCTGACATCGATGATCGGCCCATTGGCGGTCGCGCGACGCCGCAGGCCGGCCGGACTGCCTGGCAGAGGAAGTCCTTGACGATCCGCGGTAACGAGCTCGGTAACGGAGGGCATTGCAGCGGGCGGATGAGACGGCAAGGCGCGGTACGGAACAGCATTCTGGGGCGTCGTTATGTCCGATTCCGCCGACGTTTCAGCCTGTTCCGGCATGCCGTGACAGAATCGTTGTCAAACTGGGGGTCAAGGGGTCGTCGGTTCGAATCCGGCCGTCCCGACAAAGAAAAAGCCCTGACCAGCGGGAACACTGGTCAGGGCTTTGATTTTCTTCGATGGAGATTTGAACCGCCCCCCGATAACCCCCCATTTACGCGGTGCGGCAACCAAGTTCGTCATCGGTGTGCATCGTTCTCTCCTGGCGACGATCCTTGGTTGCTCGGGTGGCTGCCGAGCCGTTCGAGGATGCCGGACACGTCTGGGGCTTGTACCGGCTTGGCGATGTAGTAGGTGTCGGTGACCTCCTCGCTGGAGTGCCCGAGCTGCGCTGCCGCGCTCTTGGTATCGATCTCCTCCTTGATGAGGGTGGCGACGGTCTTTCGGAAGGTGTGCGGGGTGACCCAGTCGAGGTCGGCTTCGGCGCGGGCCTGGCGCCACTGACGGCGGACGTTGTTGGGGGAGAGCCAGGTGCCTCGTCGGGAAGCGAAGATCGCGTCGTGGGGGTTGTCCGCGGCAGTGGGTTTGCGGGCCATGAGCATGCCGACCGCGAACCGGGGGAGGACGACCCTCCGGTAGCCGGCGTCGCTCTTGGTCCAGGGCTGTCGGAAGAAGCCCTGGCTCTTGATGAAGACCAGCGTTCCGCAGATCGTCAGGGTTGGTCGTTCGGCGGCGAGGTCCAGGTCCTCCCAGCGGAGGGCCAGGATCTCGCCGATACGGGCGCCGGTGGCGAGCATGAGGCCGACGACGTCGGCCAGGTCACCGCTGTGCCGAGGCCCGGGCTTACCAGGGATCGGTCGCTGCCATTCGCGGATCGCCGTACGGACGGCTTGGAGTTGCTCGGCAGTCAGGACGACGACGGCGCGGCGGGGTTTGCGGAGCCGGCCGGTGTCGCGGACCGGGTTGGTGGGCATGGCGCCGTGACGTACGGCCAGAGCGAACATCTGACTGAGTACGACCTTCACGCCTTTGGCGGCTGAAGGGCGGTCCTTGGCGATGTCGCGCAGGAACCGGTCGAGGCGTCCGACGCTGGCTTCCCGGATTCGGAGGTTGCCGAGGGCTGGCAGGATCGAGGTGCGAACGCTGGTCGCGTATCGGTGGATGGTTTGTGGCGCGATGCGTTCCTCGGCGGTGATCTCTTCGACCCACAGTTCGGCGAGGGCGCTGATGCGCGTTTCGCGGGTGATCTCGTCGTCGGTGGGGGTGGCACGGTCGCGGAGTTTGACCTTCAAGGCCCGTTCGGCGGCCGGGCCTGTGGTGTCGGTGGCCTCGATGTCGCGGGTGATGCCGTCGTAGTCGCGGAACCGGGCGCGTGCCCGGAATCTCTTCGGACCGAGTTTCTCGATCCGGATTTTTCCGGAGGTGCCGATGGCCAGTTCAGGTCGGGCCATGGTTCACCGCTCCGCGTCGGTGTGGTCTTCGAGCCAGCGCTCGACCTCGCTGCGCCGGTAGCGCAGGGTGTTGCCGACGCGGATGGCGCGAGGGCCCTTGCCTCGGCTGTGCCAGGCGTAGAGGGTGTTCTTGGGCTTGCCCAACCAGGCCGCGAGGTCGTCGATGGTCAGGAGCGGGTCTGGCCGCCATTCGGAGGCGGCGGGGCCGTTCATCGCCCGTCCAGGACGTCGGTCGAACCGGGCTGCCAGCGCCGCGTCGTGCGGTTGGCAGTCGGCCGGCGTGGGTCGGCACCTGGTCTGAATTCCGGGCCGGTTCGGGGTCGGGGCGGGCATGGATCGTGCTTCCTTTCGTTGGCCCGGCGTTGCTGGGGCCGGGGGTGAACGGGGTCGTCGCTACGACCCGCGGGTGCGGCATCTGACAGCTGTGGCCGTCTATCCATCCGTTGTGTCCCCCAGGGGTCAAGCCAAGGGCTGGGCTTGTCCTCGAAGAGGCATCGCAGGCTCGGTGTCGATTGCAGACGGACGGCGTCCCCCTGGTCCTGCGGACCGCTGGATGGCGGACAGAGGGCGTCAGTCGAGCCCTCGCTCGCCAGTTGCGAGACGCGGTGCGTCCCCGTACCGAGCTGGGTGTGGAAACGTGCGATCCGGGGCGCGGTGCTTGTGCGCCCGGTCATCTCGATGCAGATTGGGAAGTTCTGGAGTGTTCTCATCGTCAGTTGCCTTTCGGTCAGGCTGATGTGTGGGTTGGTGCTGGTCGTGGTCTGCGATATCCGGGCGCGTGGAACCGGTGACCTCCTTGCGTCAGAGGGCATGCGTGGCTGGCCCGCCGAGCAGAGAGGCTCGGCAGGCTGGCTGGATTGAATGGACGGCCCGCCGAGATCGGCGGGCCGTCATCTGTTGGAGCGCTGCCTGGTGCTCACGCCGGTGGCGCCGTCATTGGCCGGACAGCGGTGAGTCCCGAGGTTTGGCGCCGTTGTTTGCTCTGACGACTCGTCAGGCTGTGTGGCTGCTGCCCGCGAGTCGGCGCAATGCCTGCCCGGCGCCGGGGTAGGCGAGCCGCAATGTGTAAGCGGCGAGTTGGACGGCCCACCAGGTGAGGGCGACGAGGTAACCGACCAGCAGGGCGCTGCTGGTGTCGCTGGTGAAGACGATGGCGTAGCCGATGGCGAGGCCGGGGACCGTGATGGTGCGGGTGGTGCGGCTTCGGCTGGTGGTCAGGGCGGTGGCGATGCCGAGCAGTGCTGCTCCGGCGCTGCCGATGAGGCCGGGCATGCCGGTCAGGTCGACCGGTGGGGTGAGGGTGATCGCCGCGCGCATGAGGCAGATGCCGGTGGCGGCTACGGCGGCGGGCAGGGCCGCCGGACGGGTGCGCGCGAGCCAGTTGGACAGTTGCGGAGCCGCGATGCGGGGAGCGGTGGCGGCGATGATCGCCGCGCAGGCGGCGAGGGGGAGCGCGGAGCCGAGGGTCCATTTCAGGTATGGCTCGTAGCCGAACTGGACGGCGGTGCCGGTGGCGAGGCCGTAGAGGGCGGCGGCGGTTGATCCGCCGACGGCGGCGGCGAGGTATCCGCGTCTGATGAGGTGGCCGGTGGTGGGTCTGGTGGCTGCGTCGGTGGTGCCGGCGAGCCAGGTGGTGGGGGCGAGGTGCGCCACGGCGAATGCGGTGAGCATGGTGAGGGCACCGGCGATGCCCAGTTGAGGCAGGGAGAGGCGAACGCCGACGACCTGGACGGAGTAGGTCGTGACGATGTCCGCGGTGAGGATGGCCTGTAGGAGCACGGTGAGCGAGCAGACGCCGAGGATGATGGCGCTGGTCAGGTCACGGACGCGGAGCCGAACTCGTGGCAGTGCGGTGTCGTTGGCGGTAGTTGCTGTCTGGTGATGGGCTGCGGTGAGCGCCAGGGCGCCGTCAGCGAGGGCGTGGGAGTGACCGTCGAGGGCGGTCGGCGTGTGCCCGGTGACGGCCGCGAGGCGTTCCTGCAGGCCCGGGATTGCTCTGGCTTCCCGGTGGATCACGTGGCTGAGGTGCTGCTGGCCGATGTCGGCGGCGTCGAAGATGTCTTGCACGGCATTGGCGGTCTCGTCGAGGAGGGGCTGCGCTGCGGCGGTGACGTCGTCGCGGGTCAGAACGGCCGGCGGGCGGGGCGAGGGCAGGAGAACGGGTGCGCGTTCCTGAGTTGAGAGGGCGGTCCTGGCCTGGCGGATGGACTCCAGCAGTGCCGCGTCGGCTGGCTCGGGTGTGGCCTCTTTTTCGGTGCGGTGTGAGGGGTCGTCCGTGATGCTGCGGGTCAAGAGGTGCTGCGCGAGGTCTCGGTCCAGGTCGCGGCTCGGCCTCACCTGGCGGGTGGCGAGTTCCCGGTACCCGTCGGGGCTGACTTGCAGGACGGTCAGCGTGATTGGACGCCGCTCGGCATCGCAGATCAGCAGACATGTGCCATCCGGGACGTGGCCTGTCGTCGCGTAAGCGGCGAGTGCTGCTGGCGCGATGACCATGGCCGGTGCGGGCAGGCCTGCCCGGGCTGCCGCGTCGGTGAGATGCCCCCGTCGGCGCGGTCCCCAGGCCGACGGGATGGTCACGGTCAGAGCGGCGACCGGTACGGCGACTTGGCGGACTGCCTGGTCCGCGACGTACCACAGCTGCCCGGCGAGCAGCTGTACGGCGTCCACCGGCGGCTCGGCGTCAGCCGCGTGCAGGAGGTCCACCGGGTCGCGGATGAACCGGTGACCTACCGAGGGCTCCGGCAGCCCGTTGACGCCGGGGTGTAGTTGACCGGCGGGGTCGATCACGATGCCGTGCGGCATGACGATGCGGCCGTTGAGCAGCACGGGGATCCGGGTGCCATCGAGGTCGACGGTGGCGGCGATTACCGACGACGTGAGATCGATCGATAGTCGCGTGCCCCCGCTTGGCATGCGAGGCAGTCTCTCCCGACCGGGGAGTAGATCGTCAACCACGTTCTCGTCCCGTGATCGATTGTGCGCGCATGGTGAGAATCCTTCCTGAGGAGATGGCCCTCGATGGGTATCGCCGTGTATGCGAGAGGAAAGGGATCTACCAAGCGGGGGGACGGACAGGATGTCGCAGCAATCCCCGGACAGCGGCAACCGGCTAGCCGAATACGCGCGTCCCACGGTGTATGTCCCGCCTGCGTCGACACCGCCGCGCCACACGGCGGGGCGGGTGTCCTCCGTGATCCGACCGGTCCGGGCCACCGTAGCCACGGTCGTGTTCCTGGCCGGGGTACCGGCGTTGCTGGTGTCCCTTGACGGGAACCCGCTGCGGAGGTGGCCGTCGGGGACGCAGGTGGTGGCATGGTTCGATCAGCCGAACGAACGGTTCACCTCGACCGTCCTGGCCGGCGCGGCTGTGTGGACGGTGTGGCTGTTGTGGGCCGTGCTCGCGCTGCTGCTGATCGCCGAACTGATCGCGCTGGCGACCCGATGGCGGATCCCGAGGCTACGGCTTCCCGCACCACTGCACCGGCTCGTGTTCGGCCTGGCCGGCACCGCGGCCATTGCCGTCACCTCCGTCGGCCAACTGAACACCGGCGGCGTTCGACCACCGGCGGCCATCGACGCGGCCGAGGCAGTAGCTGTTCCTCAGCAAGCCCTCGCGCAGGGGCCGGCACTCATTCAGGTCGACAACACCCGCTACCTGTACACCGTCGAACGACACGACACCCTGTCGAAAATCGCCAAGCAGTGGCTCGGTGACGCCGGCCGCTGGCCGGAAATCTGCCGCATGAACAAGCACCGCCACTTCCCCCAGGCTGGCGGCACACTGCGTGACTGCGACTTGATCTACCCGGGCTGGGAACTGCGGCTACCCGCCGATGCCCAACCCCCACAGACCGCCATCCCGGGCCGCCCGCGCTCACCGCGACCCGGCACCGTCGCCCCATCCCCACCGCCGAGCAACCCGCCGGAAGCCCCGCAGCCCACCGATCCACCCACACCGGACATCCACGAGACGGCCGCCACGCCCAGGAGCTCTTCGCCGACCACACCCACCGCACCGGACTCCGGGTCACCCACCGACGCTCCCACGCGGCCTTCGTCCTCGCCGGAAGCCGACAGCGCGCAACGCCCGCAGGACACCGACCACCAGCGGGGTCTGCAGCTGACCTCCGCGGAGTGGCTTCCCTGGTCACTCGCCGCCGCCATCAGCGCGGCGGCTGCCCTGGTGTGGCGGCAGCGCCGGCGCCGCTACACCGGTTACCCCCACGACGATCCACCCACCGACCTGCCGCCCTCGGTGGCCGAGCTACGCCGTGCCGTGGCCCGAAACCCCGAACTCCCGCACCCCGACGACGGGGCACCAGTGGCCGCCCTTGTCCCGCTGCCGTCCGGCGGCGTCGGCCTCGTCGGCGACGGCGCAGCTCCCGCCGCACGCGCCACCCTCGTAGCAGCGCTGGCGTCCGGCGACCCGCAACACCCCGACGCGCGTGGCGAGGTCGTCATCGACGCCGCCACCCTGACCACGCTGCTCGGCACCGAAATGACCACCGTCAGCTCATGGCCGCGCCTGCACATCACCGACACCCTCGACGACGCACTCACCACGATCGAGACCCAGCTGCTGCACCGCAGCCGCCTACTCGACGAACAGACGCTGACCGACCCCGAAAGGCAGCAACAACCCAAGGCTGCGGAAGCAGAGGTCCTGCCTCCGGTCGTCCTCATCGCCCAGACACCAGCCGCAGCAGCCGAAGCCCGCGTCAAAGCGGTTCTAGCCGCGGGCGCCAGCAGGCAGGTGTTCGGGGTACTACTGGGTGAGTGGCACCCCGGCGTCACCATCGAGGTAGCCCCAGACGGACAGACCACCCTCATATCCGGTCAGCCAACCGAACCACTGCCGCCGCGCCTACCCGTGCTCGAACCCACCACAGCGATCCAGATTCTGACCACGCTGCGAGAAGCGCAAACCGGAGAACCTCCAGCGACAACCTCGCCACGCGTACCGGCCACGGTCATTGCCCTGCACGCCAGCCGGAACGACGCGGCATCTGAGGATCAGCCCGCGGCAACTGCAACTCCCTCCGCCGCTGTCGTCGGGAAGGCCCGACTTCGGGTGCTTGGCCCGCCGCGGATCGAGGACATCACCAAACCGGGACGGCCCTTGCGCGCCAAAGCCCTCGAACTCGCCGTCTTCCTGGCCTGCCACCCCGACGGCGTCACCACCCGCGACATCGGCGAATACCTCGAACCCGACGCCCGCCTCAGCCAAGCCGACCAACGCGTACACACCAACGCCTCAAACCTGCGACATGTCCTCGGCCGTGCCGGCACCGCCGAGACGAAAAACGCCTACGTCATCAAAACCGCCGGCCGGTATCGACTCGACCCGACGGCGGTCGACGTCGACGTGTGGACTCTCCGTGACCTCATGCGTCGCGCCACCATCGCCTCCGGACTGCGCCGCCACGAACTGTTGACCGCCGCCTGCGAGCTCTACGACGCGCCACTGGCCGAGGGGCAGGACTACGAGTGGCTGCAGCCCAACCGAGAGACGGTGCGCCGCTGGGGTACCGAAGCCCACCTACTCCTCGCCGAAGACCTGCTTAAGCCAGACCCGCAGGCCGCATCTGACCTGCTGAACAAAGCCATCGTCCTAGACCGGTACAACGAAGCCCTCTACACCAAGGCTATGCAGGCCCGGTACGCCCTCGGCGATGCGGACGGCATTCGTACCCTTCTGCGCGCCCTGACGAGAGTGCTCGCCGACCTCGACGCTGAACCGAGCGAAGACACTATCGCCCTAGCCGCCCGCCTCGAGGCGGAGTTGGACCATACCTGACCTCAACATTTCACAACCCCACGATCCGTGCCCAGGAACAACGACATGACGCATCGGGAAGCCGGCCGATGCGGACTCGCCGCCCAACCTAACGACTCGAGCCACGGCCTCGGCGGCTCATGGAGCTCAGGTGGCGTCCGGATCTGCCGATGATAGTTCACCCGATCTTGTATCGGCACTCTCTCATCAGGGCAATCGAGGAGAGCTCGTCCCATTCTTCCGGCCTGAGCAGTGACTCGAAAATCGCATAGTTAAGTGCTTCGAGCAACATCGACGAGATTCGGAGTGCGCGAAGCGACTTGTCATGGTTGAAGATGGGGCGAGCTGGAGTGAGTTCTTTCCTGTTGAAATCCACCCCCAACGTCGCAACCGAAGCTCCCGCATGGATCGAATGATTCAACAGGCGATACACGGCGCGCAGCTCGTCGCCGCCGTATCGATGATCTAGGTGAGCGAATGTGACTCGTCGTCTTTCCGAGCCGAATATGGGCAACGCCCAGCCGTAGGGCTCACGGATATCCCTCCCGAACTTGCCCTCTATTCGGGCGATCAGGGTCTCGCACTCAGCCCTTTCGTCCAGACTGGGAGGCGGGAAGCCCAGTTCGGCGCATGTCTCATTGTAGGCGCGGATGTCCCTTAGGCGTTCATAGACCCCTGAAGCGTGGTATCGCTCGGATAAGGAGTAATCTCGATCAGCTGCAATTGCTCGCGAAATAATGCCGATCTCGTAAAGAGTCCTGATCCGCGCTGCCGCGCCGTCGTAAAGAGCGAGCTTGGAGAGTTCTTTAATCTCCTTCGCCACCATCAAAGCGCGCGCTTGGAAAGAGAATAGCAATAATGCGTGAATCGCGTGACCGGGAAGAAAGATCCTGTCGTCGGCGACCGCATCATCGAAATTCCAGAAGTGCGCACGAGAACACACGGCTTCGATCAGTCGCTGATTAGCCGCCTCGCCGGCGGCCAACATGTCGTCGAATGACTGAAGTGCGCCGTCGATCACGGTGTCGCCAGTCATGGCGGTCTTCTCGGCGGCAAGCCGTTCGGCGGCCCGGTCAGTCACCTGGGACCGAAGATCATCACTCAAGTCGGGGCGGAGCGTGAGAACTTCTAGAAGGTGCTCGATCAGCAGGCGAGCGATGTCGTCCCGCCCAGGAGTTTTTCCCGTGGTCTCGAGTAGTTCGTTGGCCTTTCCCGTGACGAATTCCAGGAACGCCGAATCTCTCTCTGACAAGGTCACCTTCCCGTCCCGATGTCATGCACTTCAAGTCTCCCGTATCAACCGTGGCCGTCCGCAAGTACCAAGCCGACTTTCTCGCCCGGGTGCTGCGGCACGCCCGCAGCTCGGCGATCGGCGGGCCTCGGGTCCGTGGGCGACCCACTGTCGTGCTGCACAGCGGGTTCACGGATCTGCCGCTGAGCATGCGCGGATCTGCCGATGAGAGTTGGGACTCCGATCTCCGGATGCTCAGGGCAAGGGCGTTGCCCAATAGTCCATTACTCGTTCGGCGACGAACCTCACGAGCTGGATGTCAGCTTGCAGGTTACGCGCCTCTCGACTGAAAGGAAGGAGTGGCTGGCTAGTTCGCTTGCCGCTCATACCCGGCTCTTTGGCATGCACAATTCTGCACCTGATGCCGTAGATCCTCATGGCGACAGCGTATTGATAATCGAACCCAGGTTTCGGCTGGCCGTTTATGTCCTTTTCGAGGGTCGTCACGTCAACGATTGCGCTTCTATTGGACGCTACCGCAAGTACGTCGCTTCCGTAGAAGAAGCCTTCAAGCTGTCTCGGCTGCACAGCTAGGCGTAGGAGTGCTTCGATCTGCCCACGCTCGACGCTCAACTGCTTCCCGGAAGGCGTGGTACCTTGGTTGCCAGACTTTCCGATCGATGCCGAGTATGACGATGCCGCCCGCGGGAAGTAGTACTCCAGGACTTGGTAATACTTGATGTACTTTTCCAAGGCGTCCCGGCCAGGCGTGTTCGCAGCGCCGTATAGCTCTGCGGGAATTGGATCGTGGCGCCGAGACGGAAAACGAATCTTGCTACGTGAGGTGGCGCGCGCGGCCGGCACTTGCTTATATGCTGGGCTCCAAAGTCTGACCGGCAGATCCAGGCTTGAAGCCAGCGTATGCAAGTAGCTTGACCCGTAAGACTCGAGTGCTTCCAGCGCTTCGCTGAGGTCCGCCACAGAGAAGCCGCCGAGTTTGAGCGACACGCCTTGGAGTTCCCCGCGACGGCTTCCGGCGTAGGCAACAAGGAGGCTGTCGCCCACCCCTGCAATCCGGAGAGTTCGCGCTCCTCCCCCCTGCGACCGCTTGTCTTCTACGATAAGTAGACCAGTCGAATTCAACAGGCCGTACACGTCATCGACTACCGGACGCCCATCAAAGTGCACCCTCCTTTTCAGCTTCGGCCGTAATTGGCGAGATAGGGCGTAAATGGTTTCGTCCCGGGGTCCGGCCAACCAAGCTTCAATGACGTCTTCCGACTCGATCCACAGGGCTCGATGTTCAGGAATCGGACGTATTTGCTCGACCAGTTGTCGCGCCGCAGGCAGGTCGGTTGCGGACCGGAACCTGGTTCTGAGAATCGTGTCGCCGCTCTTGTTTAGGAAGACGAGGCGGGCATCCCCTCGCGGCCCACGACCACCGGACCATTCAACTCTGAGGTCAGAGCGAAGTGACGCCAGTGTCGTTAACTGTTGGACCGCGTCAGCGTACGTAACGGCGGGGGTGAGCTCGTCAAAGTCCCAGAAATCGTCATCCGGTTCATAGTATTCATAGTCCACGCGCTGCTCCGCACCCTTATCGCTCAGCAAAGAAGGCACTCCATCTGTCTGTTCTGCCGAGTTCGGCGGCCCGCACTCTCATGTGGCTGGCCGGCGTGTCGCCCGCAGTGGGCACGTCGCAGTGCGACCGATCTGACTGCCGAAACCTTACGGAATCAAGCCGGTGGCTGGATCCCTGCCTGACGTAGACGCCACTGGGCGGCTTCGCGGTGCTGTTCGCTGATTAAGGGATTCCATCTGGGGTCGAGTATCGCCCACTCAATGGTTAGTTCTGGCCGTCCCGCCTGGACCAGTCTCTCGAAACCGGTCTGGATGTCTCCGCTGATTACGAGCCGTCGCGCGGCCTCCGCAGCTCCATGCCTTCCAGACATGCCGATCCACGCCGTCGGGTTATACGGCGGCGAGAGCCGCCGACATGCGCTCACCGCAGCATCGCAGGCAGATTGGAAGCTGGCTTCGAGCGTCTCGTACGGCCGCCGTCTACCCTCATGGTTCGTCGTCAAAGTGCGCCTCCTTTGGCGAAAGCTCGCTCTGCCGGGAGAGAACGCTAGTATTCCGTCCCTTCACGAGCATGCACAATCCCCGCGCGTCAGTGGTCAACTCTCATGCCGCGATCCGGGTGCCAGTCCGCGTCTACCGATCATCCGTCGTGAGTGGCGAAACCGGATCGTCGAGTCGCACATCAGCCGAAGGTTGAGCAGATGCGAGGGCCACGGCGCCCGGCAAGCGGCATCCGGCGGCATCGACTGCCCCGAACGTAGGATCGTGCCCTTCTCAGCAGGCTTCTGGACGATCCGTCGGATCTTGGCGATCTGGTCGTTCCAGCTGCTCAGCTGAGTGATCTTGACGACGTCGCCGGTCTGCGGTGCTTGGATGATGAGTCCTTCGCCGAGGTACATGCCGACGTGGCGTGGGTGGGCCGGGGTGCCGTTGCTGCCGGGGATCAGGATGAGGTCGCCGGGTAGCAGGCGCGTCGAGCTGGCTACTGGTGTGCCGGCGTTGGCCTGGTCGGTGGTGATACGCGGAATGGAGATGCCAGCTGCTCGGTAGGCCGCTTGCATCAGGGATGAGCAGTCGCACTGTTTGTGGGGGTCGTTGGAGTGCGGGTCGGTGCACGAGCCGCCGAAGTGGTAGGGCGTGCCGAGCTGGGCAGCGGCCCAGAACACCGCGGTTGTCACCGCTGGCGAGGTGTCGGAGGGCAGCGTGAATCCGGCAGGTAGGGCGGCCAGTGCATCGGGGGTGCAGTCGGCGAGGGTGCTGGTGAGTTGCTCCATCAGGCGGAGGGCATCGTTGGTCCATGTGGCGTACGCATCGGGGAAGGCCGAGGCTTGGACCGCCTGGGCGGCCTGGGTGAGCGGCATCGACTCCCAGCCGGGGATTGTGAGGAGCTTGTCGAAGAACTTGCCGGCCTGATACGCGGGTTCAGACAGTTGTGCGACGGTGCCCCATCCCTGGCTGGGGCGTTGTTGGAACACCCCGATGGAGTCGTGGTCGTTGCGGGTGCCTAGATGGGGCAGGTTGCGGAGGCGGGATTCCTGCATGGCGGTGGCGACGGCGATGACCCAGCCCCATCGAGGGACGCCTTTGGTGACGCCGGTGTCGATGATGGTCGCGGCTACGTCAACTTGCTCGGCATCCCAGGCGCCGACGGTAGGCGGTCGCCCGGAGGGACGCATGGTGGGTGTGGCGGCGATGCCGCACCACCTGGAGCCACCGCCCATGACGGCCGTCAGCAGGAGCATGGGCAGGCCGAGGCAGGCAACGACGACGAGGCTGACAATGCCGGCGATGGCTCTGGTCATGGCGGCGGCCTCTCAATATAGCTGGGATGGCAGATCGGACAGGAGCCCTCGTGAGCAGGCTCAACGGCGGCGCGGTAGGCGCGGTGCATGGAGGGCCTTCGAAGGTGATGAAGCGGAGAATGACCGTGGGCCGCCTACGTGGACGACCCACCTCAATTGCTCGATCGGCCGATGAGTGCGAGGCGCGTCAACACCGGCTGACCTCCGACCTCTGTACCTCGGTTGTGCCCGGACTGGTCCTTGACTGTCTGGTCCTCGGTAACGCGGCGGTAGATCGCGATGCATCGGAGGATCAGCTCGTGTGATGGCAGGGTCAGTAGCAGCTGCCGTTTGTCCTCGCGAAGCTTGTCCCAGATGAGGACGGTGACGCTGGCGGACCACACGTCCACAAGCACGCCGTCGATTTTGGCGTACTGCCGGGCGGCGACGATGCGTCGCAGTGTGTCGATGAGCGTGGCGTCGCCCGGCGGGTGGTTGGCGTCGTCGGGGCGGGCGGCCTCGGGCAGCAGGGTGTAGCAGTCCTCGCAGGTGTCCTCGATGCGCGGCGGGTGGTCGGTTTCCCACCGCTGCACATCGGTGGCGGGTAGGCCACATACCGACTGTCGCAGGTCGCGGGGGTGGCGGAGATGGCCAGTCATCGGCGGGTTCTCTGGTTTGCGCCGAGTCTTCGGGTGCGGGGCTGTGTCATCTGAGGTGTCCGTTCCTTCGGTGCCGGGGCAGCGGCGCGGGTGACCGCTGCCCGGCGGCTGTGGGTGTGGCGGTCAGATCTTCAGCAGGTCGAAGGCGGCGACTTTCAGGTCGCCGGTGTTGCCGGTCAGCACCCGGTTGGCGCGGACGAGGTCGTTCTTGGCGGGCTGGTAGTGGTCGAGGTATTCGGTGATGGCCTGGTATCCGGCCCACCGGCTGCCGGTGATGGCTTTCTGGGTGTCGGCCTCGCGGATGAGGTACTTGAGGGTGCCGAGGCGTTGCTTGGCGTTGTTCTTGGCCTGCTCGGACGCGGTGTCCTTGACCGGCCATACCTGCGCGACGACGTTCTCGAACTCGCGCATGGTCAGCTCCGCGTTGAGCATCCGTTCGGCGGCTTTCTCGAAGGTCTCCATGTAGGTCCACATCAGGCCCAGGGCTTCGCGGGCCTGGCTGATCTGGGAGTTGACGTTGGAGGTGTGCCGGAAGGTGTAGTGGCCGACGGCGTGCCGGAAGGCGGCGCGTTGGGTGTTGGCGCAGACCACCCGGATCGGGCTGGCGTCTACCCGCAGGGCGGCGCTGCCGTCGTGGGAGGTGGTGCCGATGAGGTACAGGTCGAGGCGGTCCACCCCGGCGATCTCCATCGCGTCGGGCAGCTTCATCGTGACGAACACGCTCTTGCCGCGGCGCAGGCTGCCGGCGGTTTCGAAGTGGGCGCCGCCGACCTGATCGACGAGCCGGTCGAGCATCTCGGCGCACTGCTCGTTCTGGACGACTGTGTAGTCGGTACCGACGATGCCCAGGTATTCGGTCTGGCCGGTGACCGGGTTGCGGCGTACGGTCATTCGCTTGTCGTCGGCGGGGACCTGTACCTCGACGCCGTTGACGATGTCGATGCCGACGGTGCGGATAGTGCGCACGCCCCAGTCGCCGAGGCGGGCGGCGGCCATGATCTCTTCGGCCTTCATCGTTTCCTGGGTGACGGTGCCGAGCTGGTGCCAGGCCGACAGGCGTGCGCTGGCAAAGGCAGTCGTTCCGTCGGTGTAGGTCTCGAGTTCGTGCGGCACGGGGATGCTCCTCTCAATGTGCTGGCGGGGGCCGAGCACGCGGCTCCGCCCCCGCAGGGAAGTGGCGTTGGTCAGGACCGGTCGGTGCTGCCCGCGTCGGCCTCGACGGGGTCGCCGCTGTCGGGCTGCGCCGGGTGGACGAAGGCCAGCGGCGCGTCCGAGACCAGGACGATCCGGCCGCCGGCGGCGGCCTTGGTGCAGTTGTTCCGCACGGCCCCGGAGCTGATCGCGCGGCCGAGTTGGCCGGCGAGCACGGTGGCGATGTCCTGCGGGGTCATCTGCTGGCCGGGGTTGGCGGCCAGGACGTCGAGGGTGAGTCTTTCCAGTTCGCCGCGGCCGAACGGTTGGCTGCCGTCGGCGTTGACGGTCCCGTCACCGCGCGGCCCCGTGCTGCGGGCGACGCGCGGCGTGCGGCCGGATGCGCGCAGCGGCATGGCGACGACGTGGGTCTCGCCGTCTGCGTCGACGACGTGCAGCGTGCCGTCCGGTCGGATCAGGGGCAGCACCGCCGCTGCGGCGATCGGCATGCTCGCTTGGCCGCGGATGACCTGGGAGCACAGCGGGCAGCGGGGCGGCTCCGGGTTCGGGTCCACCTCGCTGGCTCTGGTCGGGCCGGCGATCCACCGCTCGGGTAGGCCGGGCAGTCGACGGGCGGCGTCGGCCTGTTCCATCGCGGTCAGCAGCCGGGACGCGGTGGCGTGTCCGATGCCGCTTTCGGCCACGATCAGGTCGATGGTGGCGCCGGCGTCGCCGTAGTCGGCCAGGACTCCCTTGATGGCCATGACCTTGCGGTCGCCGGGCCGCGCCGGCTGGACCGCAACGACGGCGGAGCTCTCACCGGTCTCGCTGCTGTCGTCGTCGCGTCCGCGGCTGTCGTGCTGGTCGGTCTCGTCTCCCGCCTCATCCGGTGCCTTGTCCGCGTGGTCGTCGCGGGATGGATCAGCTGCGCCGCCGTTGGCAGGTTCGCTCGCCGAGGTGTCGAGATCCGATCCGATGAGTTGCTCGCTCTCGTCCGCGGCGGCGGTCTGCTGGTCGCCGAGATCGACGGCAGCGTCCGGTTCCGCAGCGGCGGCGCCGTCCGGGGCGGGCAGGGCCCACCGGGTGGACGCGCTGTCGGCCGCATCGGCGTCGGTGTCCACCGGCACGATCAAGCCGGCGTCGGCCAGGGTCTTGAGTGCCTTGTCGGTGGTCGAGCGCGCCTTTCCGGCGCGGTCGGCCAACTCGTGCACGTCGCCCTGGCCAAGGTCGGTCAGGGCGTCGAGGACAGCCTGTGCTGCAGGCGTCAGGGACAGGTCTTTCATGGGGTTCCTCTCTTGGGGACGTAGTTCGGATAGCGGCGCGAGTGAGGCCGCCCGGATGGTGAGCCGGGTCGCGGGTGATAGCCGGGGCGGCAGGCGCGCGTTGGGAGCGCCGTGCCGTGCGAGGTGTGCCATTCGTCGCCCGGTGAAGGGCGCCGCGATGCGACCGGTCGATTACCGGCCCGAGGTGGCGGGCGCGCCTGCCGCGGGCTGCAGCGTGTAGAGGCGGCCCTCGGTGCGGTCCCGGTAGATGCCGGCGTCGCTGTGGGACAGCCGGACCGAGCTGATGCTGCCGGGCGGCCGAAACCGGGCGTCGGAGCTGCCCACCCTGATGTGGGCGGTGTGTCCGGCGAGGTTCTGCGCGCGGCAGGAGTCGGTGTGCGGCAGAACGACCAGCACGGTGTCGCCGGGGTCGACGTAGCGCCGACGTACCTGCTGCCCAGGGTGGGTCAGCGCGTAGGCGGTCCGCGTCTCGTCGCCGATGAGGGCGTCGATCCGAGCGCGGGCGTTGCCGTACTCGCCGGCCAGGTTCTGGATTGTCTTCGCCGATCCCGTGATGGCGGCGGCGGATGCGTGTAGGTCGTCTTCGTTGAGGAGTCTGGTGCGCAGGTGGTCGACGGCGAGCAGCAGCTCGTCGCGTAGGTGTCGGAGATTGTCGGCGGCCTCGGGTAGGTGCGCGGCGGCGGGGATGGGGTCGACGGCGTGTTGGTCGAGGGTGCGGCCGGTCGCCGCGGTGATCCACCGCTCGACCAGGTTGAGGTGCGGCATCACGCTGCCCCGCGTCAGTCGGTGAGGTGGGCGAGTTCGGCGGGGGTGAGCTGTGCGGGGGTGCGGTTGTGCCAGGCGTCGGAGTGGCGCAGGTTCCACCAGCGCAGCAGCGTCCGGCAGGCCGAGGTGAGCTCACCCCGGATCGGCAGGGAATACACCGTGGCGAGCGGGACCTGATGCGCACGGGCGACGTAGGCAGTCGGCGCCCATCCGCGTTCGGTGCGGGTGACCTCGCCGACGATGCGCTGCGGGTAGGGGATGTCGAAGGCGGCGGCGGCTTCGGCGTCGGGTATCACCAGCCACGTGTCCGGATCCTTGCGCTGCAGGGTCGCCACGCCACGCGACGGGTCGCAACGCCGCAGAAGCAGGTGTCGCTCGTCGCCTTCGTTCATCGGCCGGTGGTTGCGCCAGGCCCGGTAGCAGGCAGTGAGCGTGACGCCGAGGACGGTGTGCCGCTCGCGGGCGGCGAGCGCATCGGTGACGACCTGGTGGTGACCGGGGAGGTACAGGCCGGCGTGCGCAGCCAGTCCTCGTCGGCCTGTTTCGGCGAGTGCAGCCAGTCTGGTGAGGGCCTGGTCGAGGTTGGTGGTGCTGTCGGTGAAGTCGAGCGCGGTCTTGTGCAGGAGGCGGGCGAGGTCGCCGATCGGTTCGGCGGTGGCGGTGTCGTGGCGCCACTGTTGCTCGGGCAGGACGTCGTTGGTGTCGGCGGCGATGCGCCGCAGCACCGGATCGGTCAGGAACATCAGGGGTCTCCTTCCAAACGGTGTGGACATGGCGAAGGCCGGTCGCAGCGGGGCTGCGACCGGCCGTGGTGTTTCGGGTCGGGGGGTGTCAGGCGATGGTGACGGCGCACAGCCTCGCGCGTGGGTCGAGGCTGCGCAGGTAGGCGCAGGCGTCGTTGAGGAAGCGGAACCGGTCGGCGACGGAGCCGCCTGCCGGGGTGAGGAGGCGACCGTCGGTGGTGATCAGCGCGTCGCCGACCAGGGCGATGCGCCAGTGCAGGCCGGTGTAGGTGGCTTCGCCGGCTTGGTAGGCGGGCAGTTCGTATGGGTCGAGGTGGTGGGCGAGCATCGCCAGGACGCGGGGTTGCTGCTCGAAGCGTCGGCGGGCCTCGTGGGCGCTGACCTTGGCGGGATCGGTGTGGTGCTGGGCGAGGTAGTCCTCGAACGGCCGGGCGACGGGAGTGGTCGCGGCGACGTGGGTGTGCCAGGTACGCCAGCGCAGGGCGGCGTCGTGTGCGGCGGTGGCGGCGGTGCCGGTCAGGTCGAGGCGGCTCTTGCGGCCGCCGGCGGCGATGGTGATCGCGCCGAAGCGGCGGGCGGCGTCGAGCAGGTAGTAGCCGATGAAGCGGGTCAGCCAGCCGATGAGGCGGCGGTGTCGGACGCGGTAGCGGCGCGACGGCGTGCCGTTGGCTTGCAGAAGGTCGTGGACCTTTTCGGAGGCGGCGAACCAGTCGGCGTCCTGGCCGGGGGCGAAGCAGACGGTGATGACCTGGTCGGTGAGGGATGTGTTGGTGGGTGCGGGCATGACGGGGTGCTCCCTTCGCGAAGGCGCGGTTCGACTGCGGGTGTGGTGGTGCCACCGGGATGCGGCGTCTGTGGTGGAGTGCTGCCGGGAAAGGTGCGGGGCGGGGTCACGGGGCCGACCGGATGGTGGGCTGAGGGGTGACCCGCTGGCGCGGGCAGATCCGGGGAGAACAGACGGGCTGCGGTGCGAACAAAAGAGAAGAAGTTCCACCGTAGCGTCGTGACCTGACAGCACGCCCTCGACCAGTAATCGTGATCATGTGCTTCACCTGCGTTGACAGGTTCCGGCGGGTCGGCTGACAGGTCGTGTCAGAGGACGAGGACTCCGTCGTCGAAGTTGGGGTTGTCCGCCACCGGCTGACCGTGGTCGGTGGGTAGCTGCGCGAGCCCGACTCGGCCGGTGGCGCCGACCGGCAGCCACACCGCTTGCGCCGGGTCCGTCTCGTGGGTGGCGGTGGCGACGAGGACGTCGCCGCGTCGCCCGCGTAGGAGCCGGTGCAGGTGTTCCTCCCGGGCGGCGCTGCCGAGCCAGAACAGCACCGGGTACCGGATGCCGACGCGTCGGGTCAGGGTGGCGTAGCGGTCGAGTTTGCCGATCAGCCGGCCCAGCGGCTCGGTGCCGGTGTCGGCCTCCAGCCAGAACCCGACGCTGGCGCCGGCGGCGGTCCAGATGCCGTGGCCGTCGGCGGTGATGGTGCGGAACTGCCGGGTGGTGGTGCGCTCCGACCACCACCGGTCCAGACGCGCCTCGGGATGGCGCCGGGTGTGGGTCTTGAGCCGGACGAAGAACTCGTTGACGGTGAGCAGGTGGGTCAGGGTCGGGCTGGCCGACACCCGTTGCACGGCTTGCCGACTCGCCCGGGCGGTCGGCTCGGGTCGTTCGTGGGCGGCGGCCTGGAACCGGTGTCCGTTGTGGCCGAGGGTCCAGTGCCACGGCTGGCTGCCGCCGCCGGTGCGCGCGAACCGGAACCGGTCCAGCAGGCCCAGTCCGTACAGCTCGCTGAGGCGGATCTGGCAGGTACGTCGGGCCAGGAAGAACAGCTGGCGGATCTGATCGGTGGTCAGGACCTGATGGTCGTCGAGGAGGTGGAGCAGCTGCCGGTCCCGGCTGGTGATGTGCGGGTAGATGGTCAGCAGGTCAGCAGAGCGCGATTGCGGCATGGGTACCCCTGCAGAGAGAGTCCCGGTAGGGAGTCTGGACGAGTTGATCTCGCGGACAGACCGGAGGCAGGCCAGGCACGGGCAGGTGAGGCACCTGACAGACGGCTGGGGGAGGGCTCGGGTGCGGTCTCGTCTCGCCGACACCCCCAAACGAGCCCTCACCGCAGCACCCGGACGAGGCCCGAAACGAGCAGGCCGTTGCTCAGCGCTCCCGGCTGGCCATCCGCCGTTTCATCGCCGAGCGGGCGACCTGCTGCATCGGCGGCTCACCGTCGGCGCGGCGGTGCGCGGCGGCGCACTCCTGACGGATCGCGGTCGCCTCACCTACCAGGTCCGCCGGCGGGTTGGTGGTGAACGTGAACGACGGCAGCTCCCGGTTGCCGACCAGCAGCCGCGCGGCGGCGGTGTAGACGTCGAGGTGGGCGAGGTCGTGCTCGTCGAGCTCCGGTTTGGTGTGGCGGGACAGTTCCCGGGCGTCGGCCGGGTCGACGTTGAAGAACAGCTTCGACCGGGCGTTGGCGGACACCGCTGCAGCGACATCCTTCGGGAGCTGCGCCAGGTCCTGGTGCGCCAGCACCAGACCCAGCCGGAACCCTCGTGCCTCGGCCAGCATGTCCCCGACCGAGCCGGGCAGGGTCAGGAAGTTGTGACACTCGTCGACGTACAGCACGGCGTCGCGGCGCTGGTCCTCCGGGATGCTGGCGCGGGCGATGGCGGCCTGCCAGACGCGGGCGACAATCAGCGAGCCCAAGATCCGCGTCGTCTCCTCCCCGAGCACCCCCTTGGGCAGCCGGCACAGCAGCACCCCGCCGTCGAGCACCCGACCCATGTCGAACGAGCTGTGCGCGTTGCCGATGACCGACTTGACGAAGTCGCGCAGCAAAAAAGCGCGTAGCCGGGCCAGGACCGGGGCGATGACCTGCCCGCGGAACTGCTCGTTGATGCCGTCGTACCAGACCCAGAACCCGCCGAGGCCGTCCGGGTCGTCCAGGCCGTGGGTGAACCGGGCCCGGAAGTCCTTGTCCTGCAACAGCGACGGCACGAGGCTCAGCGTCGGTTTGGCGTGGCGCATCAGCGTCAGGCACGCCACCCGCATCGTGTCGTCCATCCGTGGGCCCCACTGCCCTTGGAAGATCTTCGCGAAGATCCCCACCAGGTTGTCCACCGCCAGGTGCGGGTCTCCCCGGTCATCGAGCGGGTTGAAGCAGCCGGGGTTCTCCTGGTCCGGGTCGATGATCACGATCTTGCTTGCCTGGGAGGCGGGGAGCCGGTCGAGGATGTCGGTGATCAGGTCTCCGCGCGGGTCGATGACCACCGTGCCCCGGCCGGCTTTGATGTCGCCGAGGATCATGTTCAGCAGCAGCGTGGACTTCCCGACGCCGGTCTTGCCGACCACGTGCACATGCTGGCGGGCGTCGGTGACGGTCAACCCGACCTTGCGGCGGCCGATCTGCGCGCGGCCGAGCATCTTGACGCCACGCCCACCGCCGCGGACCTGCACGGGCGCCGGCACAGCCTTCGCTCGGGCGCGGTCCAGGCCGGGCACGGCGAGGTCTTGCGGCAACGCGGCGAGGGCCGCGAGTTCCGCCACCGTGGCCAGGAACCCCCGCCGCAACCGGCGCCCGGCGAGGGTGGCAACCGGGTGGGGCATCTTCATGCGCCGCAGCCGGTTCGGTCCCGTGTACGTGGCGGCGGCCGAGGCGATGGTGTGCCCCAGCCCGATCAGCCGCTCACGGGTCTGCCGGGCCCGCTCCGTGTTTGGTGGTGTGGTGTCCGGGTCGCGGGCGACGGCGAACCGGACCGCGATCTCGAAGTGCGGTACCCGCACCGCCTTGTCCACGACCGTGCGGGCCTCAGCCGCGGCCACCGGATCCCGCTCGGCCACCCGACCCACCACAGCCGAGCCGCGCGACGGCCTGGACGGGCCGGTTGTGAACACGTCGAGCAGCCACAGCAGCGGCTCGACGGCCAGCCTCGCCATACCCGACACCGCCCGCGCGGCCAGATCCGGCCGCCCGTGCGGGTGGGTGGCGGCCGTTGCCGCCGCCTTTCGGGCGGCGCGGACTCGGCGGGCTCGCGCCGGCCGGGCGAGGATCTGCACGCAGGCGTGCTCGCGGGGGCCGACCTCGGCGCCGGCGGCGAGCAGCGCCCGCAGCGGATCGGTGTCGTGGTCGCTGCGCAGCGGCAGCCCATCGGGGTGCTGCGGCCAGTGCGCCCCACCCACCCCCTCACCGACCTGCGGCGGGATCGGCGCGGCGGCGTCTGTGGTGGTGATGGTGGCGGCGGGCCAGGCCGCGCGGACGGCGGCCTCGACCGCGCCGGGCGGCACCGTGCCGGGCACCCAGACCCGGATGGTCAGCGCGCGGCCGGTCCACGTGTACTCCCAGCCGACATGCGGGTAGCCGAACACCCGGCGGCGCCACACCGACGGCGTGAGGACGCCGGTGAGGGTGGTCCAGAACGCTGCGGCGGCCTCGGCGGTGACCTGCGGTGGGGCGGCTACGGTCAGCCATCGCGCGCCGGCGGTGAACCGCCGGTGCCGCCAGGCGAGCACCTGGTCGTGCCCGAACACCGCCGCGACAACGATCGCGGCGGCGACGAAGGCCAGCCACGGCCGGGCGAGCACCCAATGCCCCATCTCGGCGGGCCAGCCCGGGGTGGCGGTCACTCGGTCTCCCCGATGCCCGTGACGGCGATCGTGTGCTCCGCGGCCGACCCGACGCTGCGGAACGGTATCCGCGACCTGCCCGCGACGAGCAACCCCTCGCCCCGGGGCGCGGCCAGCAGCAGCCGTGCCTCACCCGCGGTGAGGTTGAACGCCTCCACGACAGCGTCGATCGACTGGGTGCTCTGGCGCATCAGCACCTGCGTCGCGGCGTTGGACACCACGGCGAGCCCCAGGTCGGTCGACAGCACATCAGCCGCGTCCTGCGTGACGACGCACAACCCCGCCGACCGCTTGCGGGCCGCCTTCGCCATCCGGAACAGGAACCGCGCGCCCTCGCCGTCGCGCATCAGCAGCCAGGCCTCATCCACCACCACCAGATGCCGAGCCCGGCTAGTGCCGGCCGGCGGGGTGTCGATGGCCGACCAGATCGAGTCGAGCGCCATCAGCGTGCCGATGGTCCGTAGCTCGTCGGGCAGGTGCCGCAGCGACCAGATCACCAGGTGCCCGTGCGGGACGGTGGTGGTAGGCCCGTCGAACAGGCCGGCGAAGTTCCCTACCGTCCAGGGAGCGAGCCGGGCGGCCAGCTGCCCGGCGGCCGGGTCCCTGTCCCCGGCGAGCATCTCGGCCAGGTCGCGCAGCAGGGGAGCGGGCTTCGTCCAGGTGCCCGGGTCGGCGTTGATGCCGGCGCGGGCGTAGGTGGCGGTGATGGCCCGGTCCAGGGCGGCGCGTTCGGCCGGCGGCGGGGCCGCGCCGAGCATGACCGCGATCAGCGTATGCAGGTACAGGCCGCGTCGGGTGAGCGTGTCTGGCCGCCGGTCGTCGGGCAGGTCGAGCGGGTTGATGCGCACCCCGGGCACGCCCAGCTGCACCACCGTGCCGCCGACGTGGTCGGCCAGCGGCGTGTACTCGTCCTCAGGGTCGATGACGCTGACGGTCGTGCCCTGATACAGGTTGCGCAAGACGTCGAGCTTGACGAAGTAACTCTTGCCCGCCCCGGAGCGAGCGAGGACGACCGAGTTGTGGTTGTCCTGCGCCCACCGGTTCCACACCAGCACCCCGTTGGAGGTCGTGTTGACCCCGTACAACACCCCCTCCGCCAAGGGAATGCTGCCGGGTGTGGGTGCGGGAAGGTCTGGCGAGGCGAGGGGAAACGCCGCCGCCAGGGCGGTGGTGTCCAGCACGCGGCGCATCCGCAGCGGGTCCACCCCGACCGGCAACGTCGAGAGCCAGCCCTGCTGATGGCGGAACGTCGCCGGCTGCAGGTCCAACAGCACGCTCGCCGCAGCGGACTTCACGCCCGCGGTGAGGGCGGCGAGGTCGTCGAGGGTGCGGGCGTGGAGGGTGACGTAGATGCCGACCTCGAACAGCTTCGCCGCCCCGCGGGCGACACGCTCCGCCAGGTCCGCAGCATCCGCTGCGGCGGCCTCGACCATCGGGTCGCCCAACCGCCCGGCGTCGGCGTCGAGGCGGCGCGACGATTCGAGGCGGGCGCGTTGCCGCTTCAGCATCGGCGCGGCCAACTGCGGCACCACCGGGTCCAGGTGCACGGCGACGTCGACGCGTCCCGGATAGGACAGCAGCGGATCGAGCCACGCCGGGCCGACCTCCGCCGGGTAGCCGCACACGACGTAGGTGGCGGCGTACCCGTCACCAACCCGCACATGCGACGGGGCGATCGACAACGCGGCCGGCGACGGCATGCCCTCTGCGCCTCGGACACTCTTCTTGGGGGTCTTCAGCAGGTTCATGTGCTGCTCCGCAGGGTGATGGGGACGCCGGGTACGGCGCGGGGGCCGGGCGCTGGTGGGGAGAACGGGTCGACCGCGCCCGCGAGCGCCGCGCACACCGCAGACCCGTCCAGCACGGCGGCGTGCACGCCGAGCCCGGACAACGCCCGCACCGCGGCGTCGCCCGCTCGCGCCCCGGTGACGACCGCCAGAACCTGCCGACGCAACGGATCACGCTCACCGTCAAGCTCCAGCAAGAACGCGGCGTGGTCCTCGGCGGCGGCCAGCAGCGACGGATGCGGCAGGCGCCGGGCGTGATCAGCGACAGCCTGCGCATTTGCGCCCAGGTTGTGGCGCTGCGCGGCCACGACGATCTGCGCCGGCCCGGTCAAGCCGTTGAGGAACCGGCCGAACCCGTCCAGCAACGCCCCCTGCTCACCGCCGGTTCGCAGGTGAATGTTGGTGGTGCCGCAGGCGATCACCACCTTGTCGCTGCCCCCGCTGGTGAGCACACCAGAAGGGCTGACCGCCGTCACCGGCGACCGCAACAGCGCCGGCACGATCGGCTTCCCCTCCACGGCCGCGCCCGGGACCGCGCGGGCCGTCCCGGGTGTCAGCACGCGCGGGCTGTGCGAGAGCGTGAAGGCGTGCCGCAGCCACACGTCCAAGGGCAGGCCGTCGCGGCGGCCGAGCGCCACCACAACCGCGACAGCAAACACGACAGCACCAACGACGAGCCACACGGGCCGCGGCAGCAGAGGGCCGAACGAGCGGTAGACACCGGCAGCGGCCAAGCCGACGCCGCCGATGATGCCGAGCTGACGGAAGGTGAGCCCGAACGCGACCCGGTCCGGCTCGTTGACGTTGGCCGGCACCACCGCACGCGGCGCCGCATCATCCAGACTGTTCATCGATCACTCCGGGCTGGGGTAGACGCCGGGCAGGCGGCGGTAGGGCGCGCGGATGGGGTTGCTTGACGCCGGCGGTGTCCGGCGGCCCGAGCCGGGCCCGAGTCGGCCCAGGTTGCGGGTCATCCCCTGCAGGGCCACCGTCCGCAGGACGACGCCGCCGATGCCGACGCTGCGGCCCTGCTGACCGGAGAACCGCCGCACCAGGCTCGGAATCCTGACCGTCATCCACAGCACGACGACCACGAGCAGCAGGTTCAGGGTGTCGGAGCCAGGCAGGCCGAGCAGGACCGGCACGTTCCCCCGCGGATCGATCACCAGGTCGACGCCGGCCGAGAACGTGACCGCCTGGATCGTCGGGGTGGCCAGACAGCCCAGCACCGACCGCCACCACAACTGCGCGACCCCCTCGGTCCAGGGCGTCGCGTGGCACGCCAGGGCCACCGGCGCGACACCGGCCAACACGACCAGCACCGCGATGCGGGTCAGCCAACCGCCGACGAGCAGGAACATCAGCACCACGATCAGCAGCCCGATGATCAGCATCAGCAGACCAGAACTCGGATCCCCCACCGCGGAAGCGAGCCGCGCCTTGACGAACGTGACCACCTCGGTCGTCGGGGCGTCCACCCCGGCAAGCGACGTGGTCAACGCGTTCGCCACCTCAATGAGCACGCCGGTCAACGGAACCGCGAACGCCGACAGCACGAACCCGACCACGAGCCGCGGCAGCAACTGCTTGACCGTGTAGCGGGTCTCGACGGAGTCGCCCAGCATGACCGCGGCGCCCGCGGCGACGATCGCGAGAATGAAGCAGGCGTCGACCACGAGGGCGCTCTTCCCGGCGATCGACTGCACCTGCGGCAGCCCGGTCACATCCGGCGACACGAAGATCCAGGACGTCAGGAAAGCCAGCAGACCGCCGAGAAGATCGATCACCCGCTCGGCGAGCCAGCGGACCAGATCGTTCATCAACCAGGTGGTCATCCTCAGCCGCCGAGGATGCCCTGCAACACCTGCAGGATCACCGGGGCCAACACCGCCAAGGCGTAGCCGACCAACGCGGACTTGAAGTTGCCCTTGGCCTGCTCGACCTGTGCCGGGTCACCGCCGGCGGCCATGTACCGCAGACCGCCGATGACCAGGAACATCGTCGCGACCAACGCGATGATTCCCATGATCCAGCCAGTGATGTTCGAGATGACCTGATTGATGGAATTGACCGCCACCGGCTGTGGCGCGGCGACGACCTCCGACAGGACGGATAGCGTCAGGTGCATGACGGCACTCCAAACCGGTTATGTGTGCCGCCCGGCGGGGACCTCGGGGGGAACGATGTGAGTCGGTGGGGGCGCTCCTCCCTTGCGATCTAGCGCAGGGATCGCGGTGTCAGTACGCCGCGCCAGCCATGCCAAACTCACCTCAGACCCGCCGCGCGAACGACCCCGCCGGGCGGGCATGCCATGCAGGACATGCACCGCCCAGAACTGCGCTGTCAGACAGATCGAACCCGCCTGTCGCCTGTCACGCCCTGACACGACCAGTCAGCGAGCGGGCGAACATTCGACCCTTGGCCCTGCTCGGGCCAGCCGGCGCCGGTTCAGCGCAGGCTGCTGATGCGCTTGCAACGCGCTCAACTGCCGAGGTGAGTCCACAGATTACATAACACTCGGCCTGAGCCCGGAGTTTCATCGAAGACCGAAGTCGCTTGGAGCCTCCGCCGCTTTGGCTCTGAAAGCCTTGCGCAGATTCTCATCCGCTGGGCCGAGAAGATCATCGAACTGGCGTTCCCGCGATCCGGTGTATTCGACATCCGACCCATGGCTCAAGACGTCAGCCAGGAGGTCGGCAAGCTCGGACAGGTGGAAATAGCGCATCGCGTCGATCGCCCGTATCAGGCGGAAAGGTTCGTTGACCTCCACGGCGAAGCCCAAGCCGCCGCCCATGGCCGAGTTATAGACACGTAGCAGGAAGGAAAGGTGCGCAATCCCTAGCGGAGTTCCTTCAGGCGCTTCACCGTCAGCCCCGTAGTCGGCGGCACGGTTCCAGATGACGGCGAGATCGTCCAACACGGCCCGCCTCCACGTCTCATCCAACTCGTCCATCACGGGCCACCGAGTTCCTCTACTTCCGCCGATGCAGAGCACGATTCAATCACGCTGGCCCCCTACTCGTCGCGCATCCTCTTCTGCCGCGAAGCGCTCGTCATCCAAGTGCCGTCGGCGCCGTTCGCCAGCGTCCGGATGTGCCGATGACGGTGCACCGGATCATGGGCGATTGGGGTGTCGGTCGCGATAAACGAAGAAGTGCAGAACGAAGCTACGACAGGTCGAGTGTCAGTTCCACCCAAGCAGTTTGGCCAACCAGCTGCCAAGAAGTCCGACTGGAACGGCGGCGAGAAGGCCGCCGACGAAGAACAGCCAGCTACTCCGGATAGAAGCAGCTTGGACCCTTCTGAGTTCGGCCGCATGTTCGGTCTGAAGCCGGACAATTTCGTCCTTCAGTACCGCTACCTGGGCCTGGAAAGCCTCATTCGATTGTTCGCCGAGGACGGCCGCGATGCGTCGCGCCTCGTCTTCGTGGAGCGCGGCTAACGACTCCGCCTGCTCGGCCTTGGCGATCAGTTCGGCGGTAGTGTCTTTGAGTTGCTGGGTACGAGCCATGATCTTCTGGAGTTGATCCGCTGAACGGAGCAGGGCGGAAGTCACATTCTCGATCTCCACACTCAGCTCTATGTCGCGGCCGTCATCCTCGACGCGCCGCTCAGCGGCTCCATGAACCCAGAGTTCGACCGCATGGCGCACCTGCTCGGGAGTGGCGCTAGCAATCTGGAGTGTGGAATCGCCGACTCGCACCTCGACTCGGGACCGCCGTCGCAGCCAGGAGCGTGCCCACTCTACGAGCGTGCCAGACGCAGCCGTCGCGCCGAGTCCGAGCACCGCCGCCAAGATTGGCGAGATATCCACAGGTGCCTGTATAGCAGGGGCACGCACCGAGCTTCCGCGGCATCCCGCGAAGGCGGCGCACACACCCGGTCACGGTTCGGCTCAGGCAGCCAGGCCGCTGGATCCGGATCTGCCGCTCCGCGAGGGCTGCGTTCATTGGTGGTGGTGACGCACGGTGATGTATGGCTACCTCTCCTGCTTCGGCCTCCAGTGTCGTACCTGTCAATCAACTTGTCGTGCGCAGAGACCTGCGGTGACGGCTGGGAGGTCATGGTGGACCCGGCGGCAATCTGTTCTGCGTCCTCCAGTCGCGAGCGGACTACCTCCGCTTATCACAGAGGACCCTGGGACCCTGGGACGCCCATGCGGATCGAGTGACCAAGCGCTCGCTCATGCCGCCTAGCGCGCGGACGAGGCGCGGGTAGGTTCCTGGCGGGTTTCATGCCGCTGGCGCCCCAGCCTCGGAAGGTTCGATAGCCATGTCAGCGACAGTGAGCTCGGTACCTGGAAGGAATCGGGCCGGACAGGTCGCCCCGGCTGACAGCGGCGGCCACGAGGTGCTCGGCACGACGCCGGCGCATCCGCAGTGCAGGTGCGGTCACGCCTTGCTCGCCGGCCAAGTGCTCGATCAGGGCGTCGCCGAAACGGGTCGCGCTGATCAGCTCGGCGGTGTCGGGGGTGATCAGGCCAGCGGCAGCTGCCCGGCCGAGCAGCAGGTCGGGATGCCCATAGGGCATTCTGGGTGTCCGCGAGCCGCTTGCGAGGTCGGGTGGCAGTTCCTCACCGTCGTCGACCTTGACGACCGCGACTGCGGCGCGCCAGGCTGCCCAGCACAGCCGTAGCCATAGCCGAGGCGGTGCAAGGTCTGCGGTGCGGAGAGCGTCAAGGAAGCCAGCGAGGACTTCGGAGTCCACATCGTCGGCGTGCCTCGGCCTGCCGCGGCTGATCCTTGCCGCAAGGTGCGTCAGTGCGGGGAGCGCGACGCCGATCGCGCCTACGACCCAGGCCGGTCCCCACTCGCGGGCGTGGTGGGCCAACTGTCGCCACAGCACGTCGGTGGTGTCGCTGCTGTGATGCTCGCCCAGTAGCAACGTGCGTAGCTCGTCCAGCGGCAGTGGCCTGTCCGGCAGGCCCGCCACCGGACGGGCGTCGAACATCAGCGGTGCGGGTTCGCAGGTCAGCAGTTCGAACGCCTTCTCGGCGGTGGTCAACGCCGTATGGGCCGGCGTCGTGTGCGTCGTTGGTGCCACGGTGAGGTCCCCTCGACGGGAGGACGTCGCCTGGTGCGACGTTCCCGAGGCCCTCGATTGGGACAGCTCGGCCTGACACCAGAGTCGGTTGTCAGGGTCGGACGGTTCGTGTCCGGCCCTGTCAGGTTCACACCGGTCAGAGCAGGTCGTGCCTGCTGACCTGGCGCCGTTTGCCGTCGGGTGATGGGTTCTGTCAGACCGGGGGTGGGTTCGATCGGCCTGTCAGCGTGGCACTGGGGATCGTCAGTACGTCCGCCGGTCCGGGGGCCACCGTGCCTATGACCGACAAGAAGCCGCGTCGCGCACCCGATCCTGTGGGGGATGTGGTGCCCGGCGACCCGCCCGTGCCGATCACCGTGTGGCCGGTCCCCGCGCCGCAGGCGGGGGAGACCATGTCCAACGCGATGGGCGTGCGGCTGGTCCACAATCTCAGCCACCCATCCGATCTGATCATCGACTTGGCGGTGGGGCCGCAGTTGGCCCGCGCGATCATCGGCACGCAGCGCCGTGCCCATCTGAACCTGGCGGGTCCCGGAGAGCGGGGCCTGGAACCGGCAACGCTGATCGTCTCCGGCTGGCCGCCCCACGAGGCTACCGCGCCGGAGGCGTTCTTCACCCGCTGCCGCGCGAGTCTGCTGCCTGGTGGCTGCGTCGCGGTGCTACTGCCACACGACGACGTTGCCCTGCCTGTCGACGTGGTCGTCGCCGCCAAGCGCACCGGACTGATGTACCTGCAGCACATCGTGGCCGCTGACCGTCCGCCCCGGCGCGGTGCACGCGCGCACCTCGATATCCATACCGACGTGCTGATCTTGACCCGAGGCACCACGCAGCGCGGCGACGGCCATGCGTGACTCGCTTCCGATCACCTCGGTGTGGCTGACCTGCCAGATACCCGCCCGGGACCAGCGGCGCGGCCGGTACGTTCCGACGACGTCGAGCCATCCGGCCAAGATGCTGCCCCACGCGGCCGCGCATGCCATCAACACCTACAGCCGGCCAGGGGATCTGGTGTTCGACCCGATGTGCGGGGCCGGGACCACCCTGGTCGAGGCCATGCACCTCGGCCGTCATGGACTCGGCATCGACATCGAACCCCGCTACACCGCCATCGCCGAGGCCAACATCGCTCTTGCCGCTGAGCAGAACGCCCCCGGAACCGCGCGGGTGTTCACCGGCGACGCCACCGGACTGCTCGACCTGGTGCCCGCCACCGTCGTCGGCCAAGTCTCGCTCGTGCTCACCTCGCCGCCCTACGGACGCGGCACTCACGGACTGGTCCAGACGACGAGCGCCGGCGTGCGCAAGCGACACCACCACTACGGGGACCGGCAGAGCGGCAACCTCGCCTACGGCGGTTGGTCGCGTCTACTCGACGGGTTCGCCGCGATCCTTGCCGCCAGCTACCAGCTTCTGCGCCCCGGCGGGATCGTCGTGATCACCTGCCGGCCGGTGCGCCGCCAGCGGGACGACCTGATAGATCTACCTGGCGAGCTGCTCACCGTCGCCCGGTCGGTCGGGCTGATCCCGGTGCAGCGGTGTGCGGCGATGCTCGCCGCTGTCCGCGACGGGCAGATCGTCCACCGGGCCAACATGTTCGTGCTGCTGGCTGTGCGCCGCGCCCGCGACGACGGCATTCCCATGCACTTGATCGCGCATGAGGACGTCCTCGTGCTACGGCATCCATAGACGCCTGCACTGGCGTTGTCGCCGAGCTGCCGGCATCGCGGCGGTTGGGCTGTCAGGGCCTGACAGATGGCCAGTTCTGACACACCGAGCCCTGCCTCCGGGAGCCCGAATAGCCTGAGGGCTCCTTCTTTTCTCTTTCTCTCGCGCCCGTCTGACGCGTCCGCGACGGCATCGCGCCCACCGCTCCGGTCGGCCGCCACCGCCAGCCTCAGAACACCGCAAACCATCAAGCCCACTCGCGACATTGGCGATCGGGCGCTCCATCCGTCGGTCAGGCGGCCACCACTCGGATGGCCGTCTGCTGCCGGATGTCACCAGCCGGCAGCCGCCGCCGGCACCACCAGCCGGCATCAGGTCTTCGCACCCTGCCCGGCCCGCATCCGTCGGCAACCCCATCCCTCGACCCGAGTCACACCGTGGAGGTCATCGTGTCGTTACCCGAGAACAAAGTGACAGTCCGCTCGCCAGCCGATCTGGCCGCTGCAGTGCCCTACCTCATCGGCTTTCATCCCAGCGACGGCAGCGCCGTCGTCATCGCCTGCAACGACCGACGGATCGTCTTCGCCGCCCGCGGTGACCTGCCGACCGGCTCAGAGTACGCACACCAGCTGGACGCCTTCGCCGCTCAGCTCATCCCCGTCGTGCAGCGGCAACAACCGCTCACTCACGCGGTGATCATCGGCTACGGCCCGCCGGACCTCATCGACCCGGCGCTACGCGCCCTCAGCGACGCCTTCGTCGCCGCCGGACTGCCCGTATACGACCTGCTGCGCATCGCCGGAGATCGCCTGTTCAGCCTGATCTGCGCCAACCCCGCCTGCTGCCCGCCCCAGGGAACCCCGTTCGACCCCATCGCATCAACGGTCGCGGTCCGCGCGACCATCGCGGGCGTCGTTGTTCGACCCGACCGGACGTCGGTCGCCGGCCAGATCACGCCGGTGAGCGGCGCCGCGCGCGACGCCATCCAACGGGCCAGCCGCGAGGCGCGCATCCGACTGCAGGCATTGCACGTCGCCGGCGGCACCGCGATGTATAAGGCCGGTGAGCGGGCAGTCCGCGACGCGCTACGTCGACACGACGCGGGAGCGCGACTCACCGATGACGAGGTGGCGTGGCTGACCACGTTGCTGGTCAACCGGGACATCCGGGACCTCGCCGTCGGCCTCACCGAGCCACACAGCCGGCACGTCGACTTCTGGGCTGACATCACCCGCCGCGCCGACGAGCCGCTCGTACCGGCGCCAGCCACGCTGCTCGCGGTCACCGCCTGGCGCTGCGGCGACGGTGTCCTCGCCGCCATGGCCGCCGAACACGCCCTCGGTATCGACGGCACCTACCAGTTCGCCGCGACGGTCCTTCAAGCCCTACAGGCCGGGGTTCCTCCGATCGTCGTCGAGGAGGCCCTCGCCGACGTCGATTCCGAACCGCTCGCCCTGCCCGACGACCCGATGGAACAGGAGTAACGATCATGGATCCCGTTCGCGCCATCCTGCTGGCCCTCGCCCGCCGAGCAGAAGAAGCCCGGCTGTCCTGGTATGCCGAGCGTGCCGCTCTGCGCGCCCGCGGCGAAACACCCACCCACGGCAACTCGTGGGCTTACAGCGTCCAAGCCGACCTCTGCCTGATCACCGCCATCACCGCAGCCGACCTGCCCGCGAACTTCCGTCTCTACGACACCTCGCTGTCCCGGGACCCCCTCGCCGCAGCCGCGCAACTCCGCGAAGTCACCTCCGCCTACGACCACAGCGGCCCGATCGAGGCCGAACACGAAGCAGCCCGACTGGCCTACAAGCAGGCCTTCGCCGAACCGCTCACCCCACAGGAACAGCACTACGTCGACCTGCTCGCCACTCTGCCCGCCGCACGCCGAGACAAGATCATCGAGGCAGCGGAGGAACGCATCCGACACCGTCCGGCTTGAGCCCTAGCTCGCCGCGACGCCTGCCGCCAGGGAGGTCAGTCTCCCGTCGCGCCTATCGCAGTACGCGCCTGAAAGGCCCGAGCAGCGCCAGCCTCCGCAGGAGTCAAGAGCAGGGGAGCGCGGGACCGGAGAACCAGAGCCGCTGGCGGTCTCCGGGCGAGCCTTTGCGGCTAGCAGGCCGTCGTAGGCGTGGACTCGGCAACGTCGCGAGATCTCCGCGAAAGGAAGCCATGAGCCTCTACACCCTCATACCCAAGCCGGGCTTCGACCGGTACCCGATCCAGGTCGGCTGGAACCCACACCGCACCTACGTCGCCACCCTCGTCGACTTCACCTGGGACCCGGTGATCGAACCCGATCTCCAACCCCACGTCATCCACCTCGGCCGGATCGAGACCATCCTCGACCCGGCCGAAGTGCTCTCGGCCCTTGAGCCCTACGCCGACATCCCCGCCGGCCTCCCGGCCAGACTCCGCGCCGACCAGGCCAAACACCCGGTACGCCGCTGACACCATCTCGCGACCAGTCACGAGGTGACTGGCTGCTGTCGTATCTGCAGTGCGGTTCGACGTGCCGCTGTCCGGCGCCGCCGGCCCGACCCTGGCCCGAACGCTCCGGCCACCAGTGCCGCAAGTCCTCGCAGCAAGAACCGAAACCGGCCCGCCACTGGCGGGCCGTCGTCGTATCAGGACCCGGGACGCGCCGCCTCGAAACGTCCGCGTCCCGGGTTCTCCATCAAAGGAGGACCCCAGTGTCCCGACCACTGCTCATGATCGCCACCGCCGTGGTGACCTACGTTCTGGGCCGGCTCACCGCCTGGCCGACCATCCACCGCCTACGCCACCAGCTCGCTGACACCCACCGCTCGATGCTCCACGACCCGCTCACCGGCATGCTCAACCGCGCCGGCCTCCACGCCGCCCACGCCGCCCTCGCCGAACAAGCTCCCGCCCAGCCGATCATCGTCGCCCTGATCGACCTCGACGACTTCAAGCACGTCAACGACACCCACGGCCACGACCACGGCGACGACCTGCTCATCGCCATCGGCGGTCGCATTACCGACCTCGCCGCCCTTTACTGCGGCGCCGCCGCACGGCTCGCCGGCGACGAATACGCCGTCCTCCTACCCAGCCGCGCTGGCGACCCGGACCGCATCGGCGACGCGCTCGCGACGATCATCGCCGAGCCCGTCGCCGTCGGCGCCGACGAGTGCTCCGTCACCGCGAGCATCGGCCTGGCCATCGTCGAGGCCACCGATCCGCTCACGGAAGTGGCGCTCCACCGGGCCGACGTCGCCATGTACCAAGCCAAGCGCAACGGGCGGAACCGTCACGCCACCTACCAGCCGGGCATGACCATGCCGCCCGCGCCCCACCGCCGCGGACCACGCCTGCGCGACCGCCGACGCTCGATCGACGGAGCCCCAGCATGACCGCCCCACCCGAAGAGATGGCCTGCCGCACCTGTCTGGTCCCGCTCAACACCATGGGCACACCACCTACCCCCGTCCACCCGGTTCATCTCGCAACCGACGGACACGCACCCGTGCCCGTCCCGGTCAGCCAACTCGCCACCGTCCGCCGGACCTGCGACTTCTGCGGCGACCCCTACCCGATCTGGACGCTGCACGGCGCAAACGTCACCGCCGTCGCCATCGGCTCCACCGCCACCCTCGTGCAGAACTTCGGCGAGACGTGGGCAGCATGCGCCACCTGCCAGACCCACATCGACGACGGCCGCCCAGACCTGGTCGTCGACCGAGCCGTCCAAGCCCTCGACGTCGGCACCAACCCGGAAGTACGAGGGCGCATCCAGGAACTGCACCTGGCGTTCCTCGACGATCGCCTCCCCGGCCGCACGCTCCTCACCACAACCCCCTGGCCAGCGGCATCCATCGCAGCCAAGGACCTGCCCAAGGTGCGCGACCGGCTCACCCACCTCTACCGAGGCAACGACGACCTGCCTGCTCCGCTCGGACTCACCGGAACACGCGGCCAGATCGCTGACGGACTTGACCAGTCGCGCCTGTACTGGATCGACGACGACTTCACCGACCTCGCCGAACACGCCGCCACCCAGCTCACCGCCCTCACCATCGCTTACGACCTCGGCCCGCCGGCCAACGTACTCATCACCTGGTCGCGGCCCGTGACCCAACACCAGATCAACGCCGCCTCCTGGACCTTGGCCACCGACGGCTGGCAGGTGGTCCTCTACCGCGCCATCGGCGGCGGACTCGACGGTAAGCCCTTGCAACGGCTCCGGGAGCAAGTCGGCTGGCTCGTACCCATGACGGCCGCCCACCTCACCGAGCGACATCTGATCGATGCCGACCACCCCGCAGCCGCCCTGTTCGCTACATGGCTGCTGATCACTCAGAAGGCCGCAGAGGTCGACGTCGCGAGAGTCGACAAAACCATCGTCAAGGCCTATGCCCGTACGAAGCGGGAACAACCAGAGGTGCGCATCGTGCGGATCCGCGGCCGCCGCAGCCCGAGCGCCGCAGCAGAGACGACCCCGGGGGAGCAAGGGCGGCGTCAGAGCAGCCGGTTCTGGGTTTCCGGCCACTGGCGCAACCAAGCCCACGGCCCAGGCCGATCGCTTCGCCGCCCGATCTACATCAACCCATTCCTGAAAGGGCCAGCCGAGTCCCCAGTGAAGACCAGTACCACCGTTCGCATGCTCAGCAGCCACAAACCGCAGGGTGAGGAGCCGACCCCACGACCAGCGTGACCTGATGTCAGGTGGTGGCAGGGGCCCGTCCCCTGCCACCACCAACAGCAAGGGCCACCTCTGCGTACAGCAGCCCCCACGGCGAGACCATCAAACGCCACGCACAGGCGCTGAGCTGCGGAAGGCCAAGGACGCGCGTCCCTATGACTCGGCGATGGTGACGCTCCATCGTCCGGGCCCTGGCCGAGTAGACGACTACGTTCACGCCGAAGAGGTCACTGGTTCGATCCCAGTATCGCCCACTGTAAATATTCGCAGGTAGCGAGCCCGTCACCGGATCCATCGGTAACGGGCTTTCGCGTTGTTGCGCCTTAATTGGGAGCAGATTGGGAGCAGGGACGTCGGATTGCCGCCCGCCGTCTTCGGCCTGTGCGTAGCGGCGCACCCAGTGCGCTGCACAACGATCCGGGGCCGGAGGACGAGCTCCGGCACCGCGTTGAACCGAGCGGGTGGACGAGCATGCTGTAGGCGAACGAGTCCTCAGCTCGTCAGGCGCTCTTGGAGCGGCGAATGGCGCCGGAGCACCGCCGGTCCCCGCCGCCGACGGTCAATCAGCAAGTCGTACACCACTTCCGTGGACGCAACCCCGCGGCGACCAGCGTGATGCTGGTCACGGAGCCTGGGTGACCGCGGGGTCGGGCGCTGGGATACGGAGCCTTTCCAGCGATTGGCGCGCGAGTTCCTCGACAGCGGGAAGGTGCGATGTGCAGGCCCGGAGGCTGCGTTGGATCTGGTGTGGCAGGCGGTGCTCTTCGGCGATGGCGATGGCAGCCTGGAACGCCGTTTCGGCTTGGGACATGTCGGCGCGGGCCAGGAGCACTTCGCCGGTGGTGTCCGAGTGGCACAGCACGATCGAGGCGTCCAGATCGAGGACCAGTCCGGGGACCGACTGGCCGGCCGCGGTTGTCTGCGGGAGCCCGCCGCGGGCCTCGGCCAGCTGGGCCCAGGCCAGCTGGCGAGCCCGTGCCCGAGCGTCACGCAACCGACCAGTGCCTCACCGTCCACGCCCGACAGCAGCCGCCACGCCGTCGGGTCCGACGCGAGCGGACCGAACAAGTCTGCCTGGTCACGCAGCACGGCCAGGTCCGAGATCGCCTCACCACCGTCGGCGAGCATCGCCGCCAGGTCCACCGCGACCCGGCCCGGGTCGTGCCGGCCACGCCGCCGCTGCAGGCCGGCGAGGGCGTCGCCGAACGCCTCGAGCGGATCCTGAGCAGACGAGGTTGCCGTCGTCTGCCGGTCCGCCAAGCCGCTCTGCCGCCACCTTGTGCCGTCGGCGCCGCCCTAAACACTGACCCGTCGGTGCGTGAGGCACAGATGACCTTGGCCAGCTGCTGTCTTGCTGGCAGATTCGCTCCGCGTCGACACCGCCTCGCTAATCCGTACATTTACTAGCACCGTAAGGAAGGGGTTCAGTACGCATCCCGCCGAGACGAAACCGGCCAGATGATCGATAGGTGTCCGCCATCAAATTGGGTCATATGTGCGAATCCGGGGGTCTTATGCAGTTCGTTCTGGGTGAGAGCGAAGGTCGGGTCCCGGTGGCTATCGGCGGCCTGCCCTTCGGTACTGTCGCTGTATCTGTGCCGGTCCGCCGCGGGGGTCAGGCGCGCGTGCCACGCAATCGTCGTGGTCTGTTGCGCATCGAAGACATCGACCTTATCTCCGGCGGTGCCGTCAACGGGTTCGATAGACCGCCGGGCCTTACCGATCGTGAGCTAGGTTTCGTGCTGGCCAAGGGTCGGCGTGAGTGGTCGACGATCAGCGATTTCTTTGGGCCCAATGCCTGGGCGCGAGCGGTGGAACTGGTTCGCTGCGGCGGTGTGGTGTTGCGGTGCGCCACGGACGCCGATCTTCACCTCAGCGCGCCCCTAGGGTGGCGACTCAGCCATGCGTGGGCATCCCAGGCCCCAGATCTGCTCGCCGAGATTCGAGGGTACCGGAACCCCGATGCCGTTCGTGGTCAACTGCTAGACCTTATGTCGGGGGTCGAGGAGCTAGCTGATGAGTTCCAGCTGTTGGCGGAATGCCCGGCAGGGACGCCTCTGCGGGTACCGGCAGGTACGGCAACCGGAACCGCCGCTTGGACCGTGTACGAGTCCGCCGTCCGGACCGCCTCGGTGTGGTGGCCGTTCCGGCTTGCCGGCGAGGAGATGACGGCGCACGCCCTGGCGGCGAAGGCGTTACGTGATTCGAAGGGCTGGACTCCGCAGCGCGCTCAAGCGTTCGCGAATCTCATTGGCATCAGTTTCGACCAGGCGGTCACTCAGACGGACACGGACCTGCGAATGCGCGGACCCTTGTTGTGGCGGGTGGGCGATGTCGCCGCCAATGCCGCAACGGCCGTGCCTTGGATCGCCGTCCCGGCCAAGGGCCTACACGTATCGGGCGTCGTGCAGTGCGCGGCCAGGGGCGTTCTCGTGATCGAGAACGCGGACACCTTCGAGCAGGTGTGCAAGCTGCCGGGCGTTGCCGAGGCGTGGCTGTGCGTATGGGGTGAAGGGTATGTCAGTCATGGCCTAGTTCCGCTCATCGCCAACCTGCCTCCCTTGCCCTTGGCTGCCTGGTGCGACCTGGATGCAGACGGAATCGGAATCATCCATGATCTCTCCAAAAAGCTTAACCGACCCGTCCGTGCCGTTGGGATGGATCTTGAGCTCTGGCAAACAACGGAGCACCGCAAGCAAAAGCCGGCGTTGATCGAGCGCGATCAGGCACGCGCCGCGAAACTCTGCGCAGACGGGCCAGAAGACCTTCGCTCTCTCGCCGGCCAGATCGCCGCGCGGGGTGGGTCGTGTGAACAACAGGCGATTCATGACAAAGTTCTTCCCCGTCTGGCTGAACGCCTCGAAGCACTGCTGGCTTGACGATGTATCCGACAGGTCGACCTCATGATCGTGCTCACGACCTCGGGTATTCTCCTGGTGACGCTACGCGCATCGGCATTGCGATCAGCATCGGCGGGTCGCTGCCGACACCGTGGCGTCAGCCTGGAAGGAGGGTTCTTGTCTGACGCCCCTCCCGCTGCGGCGTGGGTGCAGAGCAACCCCGAAGGCGGGCAATGTGCCGGAAATATCACCGAGCAGCTCAGCCTCGCGAACGAAGAGTACGAGCAACTGGCACGTGCGGAACGCTTCGCGACATGGAAGGCGTTCGTCGCGCCGCTAGCGTCCAATGCCGGAGCGGTGATCGATGATCCCGAGCTGGTCGACATCGCCGTTCATATCTTGGCTGTCTTCGCCGATCAGCCGACGCGGCACGGACTCACCCGGGCCCAAATCCGTGACGGACTTCGTCGGCGTGGAATCTCCCGCTCAGAGGATGATGTTGAGGCTCGCCTCGAACACCTGGAACGCATGGGCTTCCTGGAGCCGTACCTGCTTAAGTCCCATCAGGACCGGTACATCGTCCGGCCAGCCGGTATGGCGGGAGCTCTAGCGGCGGCCCGTGTTGCCGAACGTGGTGGCGTTGATGAGCTGCTCGTACTCCTTGATAGGACGCGCGAGGCGCTCACCCTCGAACACGCTGATCCTGCTCAGATCTTGGCTTACCTCAACACCTGCCGATACACCCTGATCAACTTTGCTCTTGCTCTTCAGCGACGAATCGCGTCGGGGACGGCGGGGGAACTCATAGCTGCGAGCCGCCAACATGATCACAGCAAGTTCACTGACCAGGTGGTCGCGCTCAATGATCTGGTGACTGCCAGGTTTGCTAGACATTTCGAGATGGACCAGGCTGGCGCCGACTTGATCCAGGCCGAGCTGTTCTATCGCACCCAGGTGCTGGCGGCTGTCGAAAAGGTGATCGCGCAGGGGGGATCTAGCCTGAATTTCGACGTGCTCACGCCTGCCGAGTACGAGAACGCAGCAGTGACCGCGGACCTGGACCAACTCGCTGAGTTGGGCACCGCGCTGGTCTCGGACGCCCCACCCACGTACCTCGACCCAGAGGCGTTACTCGACGCGGTCGATCAGTACCAACCCCGACCTCGCAATCACCTTCGGCCGCCAGAGCCACGTCTACCTGTACAGGACGAACACGATCCGCTGACAGCGCTCGAATTGGCCCACGCTCGGGCTGTTCGGCGACGTCGGTTGGCTCTTGAGAGCATCCTCGATGGTCGAGCGGAGGTCGACCTGTTGCCGCACATGCGCGTGAGCTGGCCGGCGGCGGCCGAGATCATCACGGATGCCCTGCTGCTGGACGCTGATCCTGCCGAACCGTTCGTCCTCGATCTCGAAGAATTGCTCCTGATCGACCCCGAGGCGAAGGTCACCTACCTGCATCCTGCAAGGTTGATACGGACCGATCCTCCCCTGGATGTACCCGCCGGCACCGCGGCGACAGCCCATCTTCGTGGGGGAGTCGACGGTGACCGGTGAGCAGGGCGCGGGTGCGTCTGCCGGGACCGACAGGCCAGACCCAGGTACACACCCGCCGGATGGCCCCCATGCCAGCATTGTGCTGATGGCGCGGATCCGGGCCACGGGTGTGGCGCCGGCACAAGTGTCATCCGAGGTGGTCGCCGCAGCAGCAGTCGCGGCAGCGGCAGTCGACCGGCAACTCGTGGAAGTCGTTAGTCCCACAGGGGCAAGACGTGAGTTCGTTCTCGGCTGGACCCAGGGCGCCGCCCCCGACCCGACACAACATCCCTCCGCTCCGCCCAGGACCCTCAGCGCAGTCCCGTATCTGGTCTGGGCGGCGTGTCTGGCCGCCGCATGGCCAGATCCCACCGCCCCGCCCTATCCCGGGCGTCCGTTCGCGCGAGCACAGGTGCTTCGCACCTGCGTCGGCCTCGGCGCCCACGACGACGCGGTGGTCCGGGCGCTCGATGGCAGTCTTCCCCAAGCTGGCCTCATCACAGCGGCGGGAGCAATACGCCGACTCGGTCCCGCGGTGGCGGCGCTGCCCGGCAGCGTGTGGTCGGCCCTGACCCGTTTCCACGACCGGCTTCCCCGTCTCGCCCCGCGACCGACACCCAGTAAGGAGTTACCGGTGGGCTGCGAGGCTGCGGCCGGAGCGCAAGGACCGGCTGGCGGTCGGAAGGTCCCGGCCCCGCAGCCAGGTCCTCTCGGGGTCAACGAGTCGATCGTCCGCGCAGCCGCCGCCGCGCTGGAGATGGCCCGAGGAGCCGTAGCCCGCACGGACGTGCCCGCTTTGGCGGACCCTGCCCTGCGACGTAGTCTTGAGCATTCTCTGGCCGCATGCGGCCGGATCCTGATCAGTACGCCTGAGGGCAACTGGATCACCGGCTTCCCCGACTCTGTGGCAGACGTACTCGTCGAAGCCGAGGCCGGAACGCTCAGCCGCACAGAAAGAGCGGTGCTGGCCCTGGTACTGCTACGGACGGTTGCGATCCCCCGCGCCCATGGTCATCACCACCACGAGCATTGGACCGTTACGACCCGGCCGACGACCATAGACGAGTTGGCTACCAATCGGCGGCTTACGCGCAGGCAGATTCGTGACGGGGTCCGCGGCCTCCGGGCCGCCGGATACCTCGCCACGACCAAGGCCGGGCACTATGTGCCAGGTCCAGCGCTACAGCGGATCGGTGCTGCACGGGCAGCATCGCTGTGGGAGGATCTTGTATTACTCGGTCGCCCTGACGGTCATATGGCCGCGAAGATCCGATCGCGGCGTGAACTCCTCCGGCCGAATGCGGGTCGGCCGTCGGCGATGTCTGAGACGGACAGTGGGTCGCAAGGATGACAGCGGAAATGCTGCCCGGGATCGCCGCACCGCAGCTCGGCCTCATCGGCCGGCGCCAGCTGATCTGTGTGCAGACGTTCAACATCGCCAGGCTGACGTCGCATCCTGTCGCTCTCATTCCAGGTGCGTTCATCGCGGTGACTGGTAGGGGCCCGAAGGACTCAAACGAGTCGGGAAAGACGAGCTTCCTGGCCGCAGTGTCGCTCCTGCTCGGCGACCCGGAGTGGCGCACCGGGGGCACCGGAGCAGCGAACGTTGCGACCCTCCTGTTCGATGCGGCCACGGCCGGCGACGTCGCCACAGCCCATGCGGCCGGTGAAGGCTATGTGGTCGGTGTGTTTGCTGAACCCGATGACGTGGCTGCAACGGCCTACACGGTGTGGTTAAAGGTTTCTTCGCGGACGCCGTATGTGCAGGTCCGCCACGAGCCTGGCGTACGTCTGGTGGTGGCGAAGGACGACAGAGAGCGCCACGAAGTCGCCCCAGAGACGTTTCAGTCGCTCGGCGGACAGTCGCTGGGTGGTGGCGAGTATCCGAGCATCCTGTACGGGCGGACGCCGCGTGTCCTTGCCTACGTTGCCACGCGGGGCAAGGTTCGGTCCCGTCCGTCGCTGCTAAAGCTCGACGCCGGCACCTTTACTCCGGAACAGATCGGTGACACGCTCCTGTCCGTCACCGGCCGCGCCGCGCTATTCGAGAACGATGCCGAAGTCCGACGGAAGCTCGCCGCAACACAGGCTCGACTGGAAGAGGTCCTCGAAGACGACAAGATTAAGACCGAACGTGAGGAGGCAATTCGGCGCCAGGTGACGTCGCGTAACAGGCTGCGCTACCAGACGAAGCAGGCGATGAGCCTCTGGCGCCCTTTCCGCTCACGGCAACTTCTGGACACCTACGCGAGGGCAGCGTCAGCCAAAGCGCCGCTCGCAGAGACCGAAGCGGACCTTGCCGAACTACGCCGGACTCAGCAGGAGCAGGCGAGGGAACAGGCCCGTCTACGCGACGTGATCGCTCTGCGCCGGACCGCGGAAGAGAAGGCAGGGCTGCTCCGGAAGACAGACGATGAGTATGATCGTGCGCTGGCCGACGATACGCGACTCGCTGACCGGATCGCCGAGTGGGAAACGAGGATCGGCGAGGCTCGCCTTACCGCCGCGGGCTACGACTTAAGCCTGGACGGCGCCCCTGCAAGCGCAGCCGAGCAGGTCCAGATCAAGGCGACGGAATTAGCGCAAGCCAGAGCGGAGCAGGCCAAGGCGAGCACTGCGTTCACCGAGGCCGAAGAGGCGCTGCGACAGGCGCGCGCCGGCCGAGTAGGTGTGGCCGGCGCCTACATCCGAACGTTGGACTCGCTCGGCATTACCGCCGTTGGCCTCGCCGAAGGCACCCGGCTAGCTCCGGAAGGACGCGGATCATGGGAGGCGCGTATCGCCCCATGGCGAGAAGCTATCTGCGTAGCGTCAGGGGACCTGCCCGATGCCCTGGAAGCTCTTCGCAGCTTCCCAGGCGCCATCGTCATCAGCCCAGACAACAGAACGATCGGCGCGCCCTCTGACGCCAACAGACAAGTCGTAGAACGCGTGTGGCCTGCGGGAGTGTTGGAAGCCCCCGCGGAAGCGAACGACCTCCTGCATGCTCTCGCCAGCCAGGACGAGGTTGCGGCACCCGTCCCGTACGTGACCGACCCTCGCACTGGCGTCCACACCATAGGCGGCTTCACCAGCCCCATTGTGGGCAAGGAAGACATCTGCGCGCACTTTGCCCAGCAGCTTCAACAGGCCAAGGACCGGCTAGATGAAGCCAACCGGCAGGTGGCCGCACGCGTGATCGCAGCGGAACAGGCAGAGGACACCCTCGCCCGAGCGGAAGCCGCCCAACTCGTGGACGACCTTGAACCTCAGATCGTCGCCGCCAGCAAGCAGCTCGCCACCCATCGCGGAGAAACGCTGCCCCAGCTGCGTGACGCGCGGGACACCGCCCGGGATGAGAACGCTGCAGCGAAGCAAGCGCTTGCGAACCGCGACACCGAGCTGAGCAACGTTGCTAACAAGATCAGAAAAACAAAACACGATGTGGAAGCGAAGGAGAGCGAACTCGCGCGCCTGCGCGTGGCAAGCCGTCCCGACGATCAGGTACTGGCCGCCTGGCCGTGGGGGACCGCTCAAGCTCTAGCCCAACTCGGATGGCCAACAGACGCAATCGATGCCGCAGCCGCCGAGCGGCTCGTAGAGGAAGCCGCCCCCCCAATGCAGGTGCCCGATGGGCCGCCTGTCGAGCGGCGACCAGCCGCAGCGCTGGCCCGCGCCGCCCACGCGCAGCTAACTGCCATGGTCGCGGTCTTTGGCCACGACGGTGAAGGAGCCGGACCACCCGGCGCGGACCTCGCAGCGGCCGCGAGCGCCTATCAGAACAGCCAGAGCAGCGGTGAGGAGGACAGCGACGGCAGCCTTTTCGACACCACGATCGGCGCGATCGAGACGTGGCTGAACGGTTCGGCCGACCGCGACAGCACAGCTGAGGAACAGATCCAGCAACAACAAGCGAAGAGAGCGCTCGAGAACGAGTACGTCGCGACCCAAGTGCAGCAACTTGTCGACGAGCTGGCCGCCACGCAGCAGGCCATCACCCAGCGCGCGGAGACGCGACTTGACGCGATCAGCGCCGCCCTCGACCAACTCAACCGCGCGGCCGGCGGTCTCGGCGCCGATCTTCAGTACAGCGTCGTGCCGCCTGGTACCCCAGATGCCGACTGGGTTTGCCAAGTGACACCGCGTTGGCGTCGAAACACCGCTGGCCGACTTCTCGCCTATGACACCGTCACCAATACCGCACAGGAGAAACTTTTCTCGATCCACCTCGTACTCGCGGCACTTCTCGCCGCGCCCGAGCCGTGTGGACGGGTCCTGATTCTTGATGAGCTTGGCGACTCTCTCGGGACTGAACACCGTCGCGACGTGCTCGAAGCGATCGCGAAAGTTGCAAAGGATCACGGGATAACTGTGCTAGGAACCTGTCAGGACAGCATCATGATCGAGGCGCGTTCCTTCTGCAGGGAGATCCTCTTCTTCAACTACCCGTCAAAGTCGGAGGCGCTCAATCGTCCCACCAGGATGTTCGGATACGACACCGACGGCAAGCGGGTCGAACAGATCGCCGAAGCACTTCTCTCTAGCCGTAGCCCAACCCAGTTTTGAGCGAGCGCTCGATGTGGGGCCACGACGCTGTCATGCACATGGCGTCGGTACCGGTCCTGCTAACTGGTATGTGCTAGTGGAAGCCGGCCGTCGCGGTAGGACAGGTTGAACCGCAGATACCACCGCACCGCGAACACGATCACCCCGGCTGGGAACCGGGTCTGCTGCACCGATAGGTGACAGTCGTAGTCACGCGGCCTGACTGGCCAGTGGGGTCATGATGGTCTCGTACTCGATAGGGGTCAACCGGGACAGGGATCGTTGGCGTCTGCGGCGGTGGTAGGTCCGCTCGATCCAGGTCACGATCGCGGTCCTCAACTGCTGCCGGGTCGTCCAGGTTCGGCGGTCCAGGACGTTGTTCTGCAGCAGGCCGAAGAATGACTCCATGGCAGCGTTGTCGCCGGCGGCGCCGACCCTGCCCATCGACCCGATCATGTGGTGCTGGTTGAGGGCACGGACGAATTTCCGGCTTCGAAATTGCGACCCGCGGTCGGTGTGCAACACGCAGCCGGCCACGTCACCACGGCGGGCTACGGCGTTGTGCAGGGCGTTGACGGCCAGCCTCGATTTCATCCGTGAGTCGATGGAGTAGCCGACGATCCGGTTGGACCACACGTCCTTGTGAGCCAGGTTGCGTCCCGCCGGGTGGTGTAGAAGCTGACCTGCCACGGCGTGCCGCCGAGGTAGGGGTG
>NZ_JBAKHP010000038.1:0-48138 GCF_036902745.1 Micromonospora sp. CPCC 205554
CCGCCGCCCGAGCCGCCGCGCTGGCCGCCCCGCCCCTGGCCGCCCGGCCGAGGGCTGGCGCCGCCCCGGTCCCGTCGGCCGTCGCCGCCCGCGGGGCGACCGCCGCCGGCCGGCGCCTCGTCGTCCAGCCGCAGCGTCAGCGAGATCCGCTTGCGCGGGACGTCCACGTCGAGCACCCGCACCTTGACCACGTCGCCGGACTTCACCACATCGCGCGGGTCCTTCACGAAGGTGTGCGACATCGCGGAGACGTGCACCAGACCGTCCTGGTGCACGCCCACGTCGACGAACGCGCCGAACGCGGCCACGTTCGTGACCACGCCCTCCAGCACCATGCCCGGCGTCAGGTCGCTGATCTTCTCCACGCCCTCGACGAACGTCGCGGTGCGGAACTCCGGGCGCGGGTCGCGGCCCGGCTTCTCCAGCTCGGCCAGGATGTCGGTGACGGTGGGCAGGCCGAACGTGTCGTCGACGAAGTCGGTGGCCCGCAGGCCGCGCAGGATCGTCGACTTCCCGATCAGCGCCCGCAGGTCCTGCCCGGTGGAGGCGAGGATGCGGCGTACCACCGGGTACGCCTCGGGGTGCACGCTGGAGGAGTCGAGCGGGTCGTCGCCGCCGGGGATGCGCAGGAAGCCGGCGCACTGCTCGAACGCCTTCGGCCCGAGCCGCGGCACCTTCTTCAGCTCGGCCCGGGTGCGGAACGGCCCGTTGGCGTCGCGGTGCAGCACGATGTTCTCGGCCAGCCCGGCGCCGATACCGGACACCCGGGTGAGCAGCGGCGCGGAGGCGGTGTTGACGTCGACGCCGACCGCGTTGACGCAGTCCTCGACCACTGCGTCGAGCGAGCGGGACAGCTTCACCTCGGACAGGTCGTGCTGGTACTGCCCGACGCCGATCGACCGCGGGTCGATCTTCACCAGCTCCGCGAGGGGATCCTGGAGGCGGCGGGCGATCGACACCGCGCCGCGCAGCGAGACGTCCAGACCGGGCAGCTCCTGCGAGGCGTACGCGGAGGCGGAGTAGACCGACGCGCCGGCCTCGGAGACCACCACCTTGGTCAGCTTCAGCTCCGGGTGCTGCTTGATCAGGTCACCGGCGAGCTTGTCGGTCTCCCGGCTGGCGGTGCCGTTGCCGATCGCGATCAGCTCGACGCCGTGCGCGGCGGCGAGCGTGGCGAGCGTGTGCAGCGAGGCGTCCCACTGCCGGCGCGGCTCGTGCGGGTAGATCGTGTCGGTGGCCACCACCTTGCCGGTGGCGTCGACGACGGCCACCTTCACGCCGGTGCGCAGGCCCGGGTCGAGGCCCATTGTCGCCCGCGTCCCGGCCGGCGCGGCCAGCAGCAGGTCACGCAGGTTGGTGGCGAAGACCCGCACGGCCTCCTCCTCGGCCGCCTGCCACAGCCGCATCCGCAGGTCCGCGCCGAGGTGGATGAGGATCCGGGTACGCCAGGCCCAGCGCACCGTGTCGGCCAGCCACTTGTCGGCGGGCCGTCCCTGGTCGCTGACGCCGAAGCGTCCCGCCACGGCGGCCTCGTACCGGCTGGGGCCGGGGTTCGCGTCGGCGTCGCCCTCGGCCTCCGGGTCCATGGTCAGCTCCAGCACGCCCTCCTTCTCGCCCCGGAACATGGCGAGAATGCGGTGCGAGGGCAGCTTCGGGTACGGCTCGGCGAAGTCGAAGTAGTCGGCGAACTTCGCCCCGGCGGTCTCCTGGCCGTCGCGTACCCGGGAGACCAGCCGGCCCCGCGACCACATCTGCTCGCGCAGCGTGCCGATCAGGTCGGCGTCCTCGGCGAAGCGCTCGATCAGGATGGCCCGCGCGCCGTCCAGAGCGGCCGCGGCGTCCGCGACACCCTTGTCCGGGTCGGCGAACCCGGCGGCGACCGTCTTCGGATCCTGCGCCGGGTCGGCCAGCAGCGTGTCCGCGAGCGGCTCCAGCCCGGCCTCGCGGGCGATCTGCGCGCGGGTGCGCCGCTTCGGCTTGAAGGGCAGGTAGATGTCCTCCAGGCGGGACTTCGAGTCGGCGGCGAGGATCTGCGCCTCCAGCGCCTCGTCCAGCTTGCCCTGGCTCCGGATCGACTCCAGCACCGCCGCACGCCGCTCGTCCAGCTCGCGCAGGTAGCGCAGGCGCTCCTCCAGCGTGCGCAGCTGCGCGTCGTCGAGCAGGCCGGTGGCCTCCTTGCGGTAGCGGGCGATGAACGGCACTGTGGCGCCGCCGTCGAGCAGCTCGACTGCTGCCCGCACCTGACGTTCGGCGACGCCGAGTTCCTCGGCGATCCGCTGGTGCACAGACTGGGTCACGATTGTCATCCGCCTTCTCGGGTGGTTTCCGCCCTGCATTGTGCCGTTCGCCTCCGACCGCCTGTGCCCGGCCCGCCGCCGGCTGCGCTAGCGTGGCGATCATGGAGGCACCTGCGGACCCGCGGGCCCGGCGGCTGTTCGGCGGCAGCGCCCGGGCGCTCGGCGACCTGGCCGCCGGCCCGTTCCGGGCCGACCGCGACCGGATCGTCGGCTCGCCGTTCTTCGCCCGGCTGGGCGGCGTGACCCAGGTGATCAGCCCGGGCGGCTCCGGGCTGCTCGTGCACAACCGGCTCACCCACAGCCTGAAGGTGGCCCAGGTGGCCCGGGCGATAGCGGAGCGGCTGAACGCCGACCCGGGGCACCGGGACCTGCTGGAGAAACTCGGCGGCTGTGATCCGGAGGTGGTGGAGGCCGCCGCGCTCGCGCACGACCTCGGGCACCCGCCGTTCGGGCACCTGGGGGAGCGGGTGCTCGACCGGCTGGCCCGGCAGCGGCTCGGGCTGGCCGACGGCTTCGAGGGCAACGCCCAGTCGTACCGGATCGTCACCAGCACCGAGATCCGCGGCGCGGCGACCACCGGGCTGGACCTGACCGCGGCGGTCCGGGCGGCCATGCTGAAGTACCCGTGGACCCGGCTGGACCACCCCGACCCGCACCCGCGCCACCTGGACCCGGCGCCCCGGGGCGCGGCGGCGCCGCCGGAGGATCCGGAGAGCGGGTCGGTGAAGTTCGGCGCCTACCGCACCGAGCTGGACGACCTGCGGCAGGCGCGGGAGCCGTTCGCCGGGCGGATCCCGGACTGGCAGCAGACCCCCGAGGCGTCGGTGATGGACACCGCCGACGACATCGCGTACGCGATCCACGACGTGGAGGACTTCTACCGCGTCGGGGTGCTCCAGCAGGGAGCGGTGGCGGCCGAGCTGATGGCCTGGCAGCGCGAGTGCGGGCACCTGCGCTCGATCACCGCGTCGGCGCTGGAGGGGGCGGGCCGACGGCCCGGCGCGGCGATCGAGCGGCTGCGCCGGCAGCTGCACCGCAAGGACGGCTGGATCGCCGACGACGAGGCGTTCGCCGCCGCTGTCGAGCACGTCCGCGAGGAGCTGGTGGAGGGGCTGCTGGCGCTGCCGTTCGACGGCTCGATCGAGGCGGAGCAGTACGTGGCCCGGTTCTCCGCCCGCTGGTCCACCCGCTTCGTGGACGCCATCACCGTGACGCCGGACCCGGGGGTCCGCTCCGGGTACGTGCTGCTGGCGAAGGCGCAGTGGCACGAGGTGCAGGTGCTCAAGTTCGTGCACCACCGGTTCGTGCTGGCCCGCCCGGACCTGGCCCTGCACCAGCGCGGTCAGGCCCGGCTGCTGGGCACGCTGGTGGAGGCGCTCTGGGAGTGGCTGCTGGACCCGGACGAGGAGTCCCGGCTGCCGCGCCGACTGCACGACCTGGTGGAGCTGGCCGAGGCGGAGCTGCACCCGCGTACCCCGGACCGGATCGGCCGGGCCCGGGGCCGGGCCATCATCGACTTCGTCGCGCAGCTCACCGACGGCCAGGCGGTGGCGATGCTGGACGCGCTGTCGGGCCGCTCCGGCGCGCTCTGGACCGACGCCTTCGTGCTCTGAGGACCACTCAGCGGGCCGGCACTCCCTTGACCACGAGCTCCGGCGGCACGTCGCGTACCACGCACGCGCCGGCGCCGACCGTCGCACCGGCGCCGACCCGCAGGCCGGGGAGCACCACCGCGCCCGCTCCGATCAGCGCGGCGGTGTCGAGGCGGCAGTCGCCCGACACGGCCGCGAGCGGGTGCAGGGAGACGTAGTCGCCGACCACGCAGTCGTGCGCGAGCGTGGCGTTCTGGTTGACGTGCAGGTGCCGCCCGGCGGTGACGTTGGTGGTGATCCGGCCACCGGCGAACACCACGAGGCCCTCGGCCGACACCAGGTCCGGGCCGACGGTGGCGTCCGGGTGGACGAGGCTCGCCGCCGGCCTGCCGTACGCGTCGACCCGCGCGCCCACCTTCTGCCGGACACGTGGGTCGCCCAGGCCGAGGACGACGTGGGTCTGCGGCGGTAGTTGCCCGAGCGCCGCCACGGTCCCCAGGTACGACGCGCCGCACGACTCGGCGCGTTTGCGGTTCCGCTCGGACGGGTTGTCGTCGACGAAGCCGGCCAGCCGCCACGGCGGCCGCGCGGCGGACTCGTTGACCGCCGCCACGATCTGGGCGATCTCCCGGCCGTGGCCGCCGCACCCGACGACGACGAGATCGAGGGTCACCGGGACCCGCTCCCCGCAGTCGCCGGCACCGCCTCTTCCGCGGCGGTGCCACGGAACTCGTGCGCGGTGGCGGCGCCGGGCGCGCTGATGCCCTGTCGCCGCAGCACCGCGACCGCGGTCCGGGCCAGGATGCGGGCGTCCAGCCGCAGGTTCCAGTGCTCCACGTAGCGCAGGTCGTAGGCGAAACGCTCCGCCCAGCCCAGTTCGTTGCGGCCGTTGACCTGCGCGAGCCCGGTGAGGCCGGGCCGGACGTCGTGCCGGCGGAACTGCTCCGGCGTGTAGAGGTCGCGGTAGCTGGTGGGGAACGGGCGCGGGCCGACCAGGCTCATGTCGCCGCGCAGGATGTTCCATAGGCTGGGCAGCTCGTCCAGGCTGGTGGCCCGCAGCCACCGCCCCAGGGGCGTCAGCCGCGCCTGGTCGTCGCCGGGGGAGAAGCCGTCGCCGCCGCCGGCCATGGACCGGAACTTCAGGATGGTGAACTCCCGGCCGTACCGGCCGATCCGCCGCTGGCGGAAGAGAATCGGGCGGCCCATGCCGAGCACCACCGCGACCGCGACCACGGCCAGGATCGGCGCCGCCACCAGCAGGGCCGTCGCCGAGACGACGACGTCGACACCCCGTTTGACGGTTGCGGCGGCGCCCGCCTGCGGTGTGGGTGTGCGGGGGTCTTCCACGCCTGGGGAGAGGCGAACCTGCATGCTGTCCTCCGGCCGCTGACTCGTCAGCGAACAGAGTACGCAAATATGCGTAGAAGGATGCCTTGTCCGGTTTTTTCGGCGTGGCTCAGGCGACCGACTGCCACCACCCGTCCACCGCCGGCGGCTCGTCCACCACTACCCGCTCGCCGGGACGCGGCACTGCGAGCCGGACGTCGCGCGCCTTCGTCTCGGCCCAGAGCCGGTCCACCGGCTCGGACCAGTCGTGCAGCGCCAGGTTGAACGTGCCCCAGTGCACCGGCACCAGCAGTCCGCCGCGGACGTCCAGATGGGCGGCGACCGCCTCCTCCGGGAACATGTGGATGTGCGGCCACGCCCGGTCGTACGCGCCGATCTGCATCAGCGTCACGTCGAACGGGCCGTGCTCGGCGCCGATCGCGGCGTACCCGTCGAAGTAGCCGGAGTCGCCGGTGTAGAAGACCTTCCGGTGCGCCCCGGTGATGGTCCAGGAACTCCAGAGCGTGCCGTCGCGGCGCAGCCCGCGCCCGGAGAAGTGCTGCGCGGCGGTCGCGGTGAGCGTCAGCCCGCCGGCCCGGTGGCTCTCCGACCAGTCCAGTTCGACGATGCGGTGCTCGGGTACGCCCCAGCGGGCCAGGTGGGCGCCGACGCCGAGCGGCACCACGAACGGCGCGGACTGGAGGTCGGCCAACCGGCGGACGGTCTCCATGTCCAGGTGGTCGTAGTGGTCGTGCGAGATCAGCACCGCGTCCAGCGGGGGCAGCTCGGTCAGTCGGACCGGCGGCTCGTGGATGCGTCGCGGGCCGACCAGCCCGGACGGGGAGCACCTGTCGCTCCACACCGGGTCGAGCAGCACCCGGCGCCCCTCGATCTCGACGAGCGTGGAGGCGTGGCCGTACCAGATGATGTTCAGCTCGCGGGCCGGGTCGCCGACCGGCGCGGGGGCCGGGCGCAGCAGCGGCACCGGGCTGCCCGGCCGCCGCTTCTGCTTGCCGAAGATCAGCTCCCGGACGAGGTTGCGGCCCGGGTCGGCGACCATCGTGGCGCTGGCGCCGGCCGGGTTGTGGAACGTGCCGTCGCGGAAGCGCGGTGACCGGGCCGCCCGTTCCGCCCGGGCGCCGGTGAGCCGGCCGCCGAGCTGGGCCGGCACGTCCCGCGCCGCCCAGGCCAGCCCGGCGACGGCGGCCAGCCCGGCGAGCTTCCACACCCGCCCGCCGCGCGTCCGGTCCGGTTCCCGCCCCGTCGATTCCCGCATGTTCGTCCCTCCGCCGTGTCCCGTCGTACACGGTAACCACCCCCGTCCCGGTCCGCCCGCGCGACAGCCACCCGCGGGACGGTCAGGGCAGCCGGCGGCGTACCGCGGACGCCACTGTCGCCGCGCGCCCGCCGACGGCACGGACCACCTGGGACACGTCGGGCACCCATCCGCCCCGCACCGCCTCGCCGGCCGGGTTGGGCGTGAACACGATGCCCTGGTGCGCGGCGACCGGCTGCCGGGTCAGCCCGGCCAGGCGCATCAGCGGCCCGACCAGCACGTCGTACACGCCGGGCAGGACGGTGAAACCGAAGCGCATGACCACGTTGAGCCGTCCCACCGAGACCTCCCGGCGGGGCCGGTCGAGGCAGTGCGCGATGGCCCGCGCCACCCGTTCGGGCGAGGCGATCGGGGGCGGTGGCCGGCCGATCCGGCCCAGGTAGTTGGCCGCCTGCCGGTAGACGGGCGTGTCGACGCTGCCCGGGTTGACCAGGCAGATCGCGATGCCGGGCGTCTCCCGCGCCTCCTGCTGGAGCGTGCGGGCCAGTCCCTGCAGGCCCCACTTGGCGGCCACGTAGCCGCTCATGTAGGGCGCGGTGATGTGCCCGAGCACCGAGCCGGTGAGCACGAGCGTGCCGCCGCCGGCGTCCCGGAACCGGCGCAGCGCCTCCCGGGCCACCGCGGCGGCGGCCAGCAGGTCGGTGCGGACGACCTGCTCGAACACCTCGGCCGGCGTCTCGTCGAAGCGGCCGTAGGCCATCACGGCGGCGGTGTGCACCCAGGCGTCGACGCCGCCGAACTCGGCCCGCGCCGCGTCGGCCAGCGCGGCCACCGCGCCGGGGTCGGTCACGTCCATCGGTACGGTGATCGCCTGCGCGCCCGCCGCCCGGCACTCGTCGCGTACCTCGGTGAGGGTCGCGGGGGAGCGGGCCGCGAGGACCAGCCGGTCCCCGCGGCCCGCCAGCTCCCGGGCGGTCGCCCGGCCGATCCCGCTGGTCGCGCCGGTGACGACCACCGTGCGGGTCACGGCGCGAGCACGACCTTGACGCAGCCGTCCTCCTTCTTCTGGAACATCTCGTACGCACGCGGCGCGTCGGTCAGCGGCAGCCGGTGGGTACGCAGGTCCTCCACGCCCAGCGGGTCGTCGTCGCGCTCCAGCAGCGGAATGATCTCGTCGACCCAGCGGCGTACGTGGCACTGACCCATGCGCAGCTGGATGCCCCTGTCGAACATCTCCATCAGCGGCATCGGGTCCTGCTCGCCGCCGTACACGCCGGAGATCGACACGGTGCCGCCGCGCCGCACGGCCTTGAGCGCGGCGTGCAGCACCACGAGCCGGTCCACGCCGGCCTTGTCGGTCATCGCCTGGGCCAGCTTGTCCGGCAGCAGCCCGGCGGCGGTCTGGGCCATCTTGCCCAGCGGCGCGCCGTGCGCCTCCATGCCGACCGCGTCGATCACCGCGTCCGGTCCGCGCCCGTCGACCAGGTCGATGAGCGTGCCGGGTACGTCGTCGAGCTGGCTGACGTCGAGCACCTCGATGCCGTGGCGGCGGGCCATCTCCAGCCGCTCGGGCACCAGGTCCAGCCCGATCACGCGGCCGGCGCCCAGGTGACGGCCGATCCGGGCGCTGAACTGCCCGACCGGGCCGAGCCCGAACACGGCGAGCGTGCCGCCGGGCGGGGTGTCCGCGTACTTCACCGCCTGCCAGGCGGTGGGCAGGATGTCGGACAGGTAGAGCCAGCGCTCGTCCGGGCCGCTGTCCGGGATCTTGATCGGACCGAACTGGGCCTGCGGGACGCGCAGGTACTCGGCCTGGCCGCCGGGGATCGAGCCGTACAGCGAGGTGTAGCCGAACAGGGACGCGCCCTTGCCCTGGCTGGTCACCTGCGTGGTCTCGCACTGCGCGTAGAGCTGCCGCTCGCACATCCAGCACGAGCCGCAGGAGATGTTGAACGGGATGACCACCCGGTCACCCTTCTTGAGCCGGGTCACGCCGGGCCCGACCTCCTCGACGACGCCCATCGGCTCGTGCCCGAGGATGTCGCCGGGCTTCAGGTACGGCCCGAGCACCTCGTACAGGTGCAGGTCGGAACCGCAGATGGCGGTCGAGGTGATCCGGACGATCGCGTCGGTCGGTTCCTCGATCCGGGGGTCCGGGACGTCCTCGACCCGAACGTCCCGCTTGCCGTGCCAGGTCAGTGCCTTCATGCCTGTGTGTCCCCTCTCCGGTGCCGTCCATCGGACTGCTACCCGCGAGAGGCGGGTTGAATCGGCGCCGCGCCGGCGGCGGCGGCCTGGTAACCCCTGGTCGAGCGCGACCGCCGCGCCCAGCGGATGCGGGACGCGGCGGTCGCGTGGGTCGGGCGGTGTCGGGTCAGGAGCCGGCGCGCTTGGCCGTCGCCTTGAGGTAGTCCCGGTTGAGCCGGCCGATGGTGTTCAGCGGGATGCCCTTCGGGCAGGCCGCCGCGCACTCGCCGATGTTGGTGCAGCCGCCGAAGCCGGCCTCGTCGTGCGCGTCCACCATGCCGATCACCCGGGTGTAGCGCTCCGGCTGGCCCTGCGGCAGCAGCGAGAGCTGGGTGATCTTCGCGGCGGTGAACAGCATGCCGGAGCCGTTCGGGCAGGCCGCCACGCAGGCGCCGCAGCCGATGCAGGCCGCCGACTCGAACGCGGCGTCCGCGTCGGCCTTCGGCACCGGCACCGAGTGCGCCTCGGGGGCGCTGCCGGTCGGCGCGGTGACGTAGCCGCCGGCCGCGATGATCTGGTCGAACGCGTTGCGGTTGACCACCAGGTCCTTGACGACCGGGAAGGCGCGGGCCCGCCAGGGCTCGATGTCGATCGTGTCGCCGTCGGAGAACTGCCGCATGTGCAGCTGGCAGGCGGTGGTGCCGCGCTGCGGGCCGTGCGCCTCACCGTTGATCATGAGGCTGCACATGCCGCAGATGCCCTCGCGGCAGTCGTGGTCGAACGCGACCGGCTCCTCGCCGTCGAGGATGAGCCGCTCGTTGAGCACGTCGAGCATCTCCAGGAAGGACATGTCCGGGGACACGTCCTGCACCGGGTAGGTCACCATCCGACCCTTGTCCTCGGGGCCGGTCTGGCGCCAGATGCGCAGGGTCAGGTTCACTTGTAGCTCCGCTGCGTGGGGTGGACGTATTCGAAGGTCAGGTCTTCCTTGTGCAGCACGGGCTCACCGGTGCCGGTGTACTCCCAGGCCGCCACGTAGGCGAACCGGTCGTCGTCGCGCTGCGCCTCGCCGTCGGGCGTCTGGTGCTCGGCCCGGAAGTGGCCGCCGCAGGACTCCTCGCGGTGCAGGGCGTCGATGCACATCAGCTCGGCCAGCTCGAAGAAGTCGGCCACCCGGCCGGCCTTCTCCAGCGACTGGTTGAGGCCCTCGCCGTCGCCCGGGACACGCACCCGCTGCCAGAACTGCTCGCGCAGCGCGCGGATCTCGTCGATCGCCTTGCGTAGCCCGGCCTCGGAGCGCTCCATGCCGCAGTGCTCCCACATGATCTGGCCCAGCTCGCGGTGGAACGAGTCCACCGTGCGGTCGCCGTTGATCGCCAGCAGCCGCTTGATCCGGTCCTCGACCTCGGTACGCGCCGCGACCGCCTCGGGGTGACTGGCGTCGACCTTGTCCAGCGGGCCGGAGGCCAGGTAGTTGGCGAGCGTGTTCGGCAGCACGAAGTAGCCGTCGGCCAGGCCCTGCATCAGCGCCGAGGCGCCGAGCCGGTTCGCGCCGTGGTCGGAGAAGTTGGCCTCACCGATCACGAACAGGCCGGGGATGCTCGACTGCAGGTCGTAGTCGACCCAGAGGCCGCCCATCGTGTAGTGCACGGCGGGGTAGATCCGCATCGGCACCTCGTACGGGTCCTCGCCGGTGATCCGCTCGTACATCTCGAAGAGGTTGCCGTACTTGGCCTCGATGGCCTTGCGACCGAGCCGGTTGATCGCGTCGGCGAAGTCCAGGTAGACGCCGAGGCCGGTCGGGCCGACACCGCGCCCCTCGTCGCAGACGTTCTTCGCGGCGCGGGAGGCGATGTCGCGGGGGACCAGGTTGCCGAAGGACGGGTAGATCCGCTCCAGGTAGTAGTCCCGCTCGTCCTCGGGGATCTCCCGCGGGCTGCGCTGGTCGCCCTTGGCCTTGGGCACCCACACCCGGCCGTCGTTGCGCAGCGACTCGCTCATCAGGGTCAGCTTCGACTGGTGGTCGCCGGAGACCGGGATGCAGGTCGGGTGGATCTGCGTGTAGCAGGGGTTGGCGAAGTACGCGCCCTTGCGGTGTGCCCGCCAGGAGGCGGTGACGTTGCAGCCCTTGGCGTTCGTGGAGAGGTAGAAGACGTTGCCGTAGCCGCCGGAGGCGAGCACGACCGCGTCGGCCATCTCGGTGCTGATCTCGCCGGTGACCATGTCGCGGACCACGATGCCGCGCGCGCGGCCGTCGACGAGGACCAGTTCGAGCATCTCGTGGCGGGCGTTCATCTCCACGTTGCCCAGGCCGATCTGCCGCTCCAGCGCCTGGTACGCGCCGAGCAGCAGCTGCTGGCCCGTCTGACCCCGGGCGTAGAAGGTGCGCTGCACCTGGGCGCCGCCGAAGGAACGGGTGTCCAGCAGGCCGCCGTACTCGCGGGCGAACGGCACGCCCTGGGCCACGCACTGGTCGATGATGTTGACCGACACCTCGGCCAGCCGGTGCACGTTCGACTCGCGGGAGCGGAAGTCGCCGCCTTTGACCGTGTCGTAGAACAGGCGGTGCACCGAGTCGCCGTCGTTGCGGTAGTTCTTGGCGGCGTTGATGCCGCCCTGCGCGGCGATCGAGTGGGCCCGGCGCGGGCTGTCCTGGTAGCAGTAGGACTTCACCCGGTAGCCCTGCTCGGCCAGCGTGGCGGCGGCGGAGCCGCCGGCCAGGCCGGTGCCGACCACGATCACCGTCATCTTCCGGCGGTTGGCCGGGTTGACCAGCTTCATCTCGAAGCGGTGGCGCTCCCACCGCGTCTCGATCGGGCCGTCCGGGGCCCGGGTGTCGGCGATCGGGTCGCCCTCGGTGTAGAGATCCATGTCAGGCCACCAATCCGGTGATCACGGCGAACGGGACCAGCAGGTAGCCGCCGACGAGAGCGACGGCGAAGACGAGCGCGGCGATCCGGGCCCGGCGCTCACCCTTGGGCGTCTGCTGGCCGAGGCTGCGGAACGCGCTGAAGGCGCCGTGGCGCAGGTGGAAGCCGAGCGTCACCAGCGCGAGGGTGTAGAAGAGCGTGACGTACCAGCGCTCCGGCGCGAAGTCGGCGACGACGTTGCCGTACGGGTTCGACGGGTCGCCCTGCGGGTTCAGGTGACCCGTGGTCAGGTCCAGGATGTGGTAGATCACGAAGAGCAGGATGATCACACCACCCCAGCGCATCGTGCGGGCCGCGTAGTTCACGTGGATCTTGCGGCGGTGCGCGTACTTCACCGGGCGGGCGGCCCGGGACCGCATCGCGAGCATGGTGGCCGCGGCGATGTGCCCCACGACGGCGACGGTGAGCACCGCGCGCTGGACCCACAGGAACCACGTCGTCGGCAGCAGCGGCGTGCCGATGTCGCGCAGCCAGTGCGCGTAGTGGTCGAACGACGTCTCGCCCGTGAAGATCTTCAGGTTGCCGAGCATGTGCGCGATCAGGAACAGCACGAGGATGATGCCCGTCACCGCCATGACGGCCTTGAGGCCGACGTTCGAGCGGATGGGCGACCGAGTTTTCGTGATTACCACGCGGTCGACGCTAGGAGCACTTCGATCAGGCGTCCAATGCATCGAAATCGCAGTGTTGATAGCCGTAAGCTATGTAGATGCAGCTCCATCAGCTTCGGTACTTCGTGGCGGTCGCCGAAGTACGACATTTCACCCAGGCAGCCGATCTTGTCGGCATAACCCAGCCCTCGTTGAGTAAGCAAATTCACGCCCTGGAGACCGACCTGGGGGCCCCGCTGTTCGAACGGGTAAGGGGCAACATCACACTCACCGCGGCCGGCGAGGTGCTGCTGCCGCTGGCCAAGCGGATCCTCGCCGACGTGGAGACGGCCACCCGCGAGGTGCAGGAGCTGGTGGGCCTGCGCCGCGGCCGGGTCCGGCTCGGTGCCACGCCCAGCCTCGCCACCTCGCTCGCCCCGCCGGTGCTGCGCCGGTTCCGCGACGCGCACCCCACTGTCGACCTGCGTGTGGAGGAGGGCGGCTCGCAGGACCTCGTCCGGGACCTGCTCCGCGGCGACCTCGACCTCGCCCTGATCATCATGCCGTCGGCCGGCACCGACCCCGGGCTGCGCGCCGACCCGATCCTGCGCGAGAGCCTCGTGGTCGCCTCGGTCGACCCGCTGCCCGGCGCCTCGGCCACCGGGGAGCTGCGCATCACCGACCTGCGCGACCAGCCGCTCGTCATGTTCCGCGAGGGCTACGACCTGCGCGACGCCACGCTCCAGGCGTGCCGGGCGGCCGGGTTCGAGCCGACCCTGTCCGTCGACGGCGGGGAGATGGACGCGGTGCTCAGCTTCGTCGAGGCCGGGCTCGGCGTCGCGCTGGTGCCGGGCATCGTGGTGGCCCGCCGCCCCGGCATCCGGGTCGCCCGGCTCGTCCCGCCCGGCGTCCGCCGGACCATCGCGGTGGCCCGCCGCCGCGACGTGGTGCCCACCCACGCCGGGCGCGAGCTGCGCCGCATCCTCCTCGAGTACGTCCACGACGCCACCGCCACCGCCGCCCTCCCCCCGGGCGTGGAGCCGTTGTAGCCCTGCCCGGCCGCCTCACCGCCCCGTCGATCTTGCACATTCGGCCCCGGCGAAAGGGGCGAGAGCCCCTGCGTGAGGGCGCCAAGTGCAAGATCGCGCGGGAGGGGGGTCAGCGGCCCTCGGCGTCGTCCATGGCTCGGTAGATGCGCTGCTCCGACACCGGGTACGGGGTTCCGAGGGCCTGGGCGAAGACGTTCACCCGTAGCTCCTCGATCATCCACCGGATCTGGCGGGCCGCCGGGGTCGCGCGCCTCGGCGGGGGCAGCGCGGCCAGCATGTCCTGGTACTCCTTCTGCACCACGGCGACCCGGTCCTGCTGGGACTTGTCCCGCTGCGGGTTGCCCGGCAACCGGTCCAACCGCCGCTCGATCGCGGTCAGGTAGCGCAGCACGTCGGGCAGCCGCGCGTACCCCGTCTCGGTGACGAAGCCCTTGTGCACCAGGCCGGTGAGCTGGTTGCGGATGTCGGCCAGCGCGGCCACCACCGCGAGGTTCCGGGTGGCGCCGAGCCGCTGCTCCACCGCGTACGCGGAAGCGAGCACCCGGCGTACCCGCTCCATCACCTCGACGACGGTGTCCACCAGGTCGGCGCGCACTCTGTCGCGCAGCGCGGCGAAGCCCTCGGCGTCCCAGGCCGGGCCGCCCGCGTCACCGATCAGCTTGTCGATCGCCGCCCCGGCCGCGTCCTCGATCAGCTCCGGCACGCTGCCGTGCGGGTTGCGGGACAACGCCAGTTTCGCCTCGTTGCTCAGCCGCCCCTGAAGGAACTTCGCCGGGGACGGCAGCGTCAGCCGCAGCAGCCGCCGGGTGCCCGCCCAGTGCGCGGCCTCCTGCTCGGCGGCGGAGTCGAACACCTTCACCCCGACCGTCGCGCCCTCGTCCACGAGCGCCGGGTACGCGGTCACCGCGAAGCCGGCGCGTACCTGCTCGATGGTGCGCGGCAGGGCGCCGATCGACCACTCGGTCAGCCCGGTACGGGCCACGTCCGGCGCGGCGGCGGCCACGACCTGGCGTACCTCCTGGCGCAGCTCGCGTTGCAGGGCCGGCAGGTCCTTGCCCTCGGCGACCGGCTTGTCGTCGTCGCCGAGCACCCGGAACGTGACCCGCAGGTGCGGCGGCAGCCGGCCCAGATCCCACGCGTCCGCCGGTACGGTCACGCCGGTCATCCGGCGCAACTGCCGGGTCAGCGCGGCCAGTAGCGGCTCCTCGCCCGGCGTGATCGCGGCCAGCGCGGCGCGGGCGTAGTCGGGCACCGGCACGAAGTTGCGCCGTACCGGCTTGGGCAACGACCGGATCAGCGCGATCACCAGCTCCTCGCGCAGCCCCGGCACCTGCCAGTCGAAGCTCTCCGCCGGCACCTGGTTGAGCAGCGGCAGCGGGATGTCCACTGTCACGCCGTCGGTGGGCGCCGCCGGGTCGAACGTGTACGTCAGCGGCAGCGTCACGCCGTCGGCCCGCCACTCGTCCGGGAAGTCCTCCTCGTCCACCCCGCCCCGGCCGTCGTTGACGAGCAGCTCGCGGGTGAACGTGAGCAGGTCGGGCCGCTCCCGGCGGGTCTTCTTCCACCACGAGTCGAAATGCCGGCCGGAGACCACGTCGGCGGGGATCCGCTGGTCGTAGAAGGCGAAGATGGTCTCGTCGTCGACCAGGATGTCGCGGCGCCGCGCCCGGTTCTCCAGTTCCTCGATCTCGGTCAGCAGCTTCTGGTTGTCCCGCCAGAACTGGTGGTGGGTCTGCCAGTCGCCCTCCACCAGGGCGTGCCGGATGAACAGCTCCCGGCTCAGACCTGCGTCGATCCGCCCGAAGTTCACCTTGCGGGAGGTGACGAGCGGGATGCCGTACAGCGTGACCTTCTCGTAGGCCATCACCGCGGCCTGCTTCTTCTCCCAGTGCGGCTCGCTGTAGCTGCGCTTGACCAGGTGCTGGGCCAGCGGCTCGACCCACTCCGGCTCGACCCGCCCGGCCACCCGCCCCCACAGCCGGGACGTCTCCACCAGCTCGGCGGCCATCACCCAGCGCGGCGGCTTCTTGAACAGCGCCGACCCGGGGAAGATCGCGAACTTCGCCCCCCGCGCGCCCAGGTATTCGTGCTTCTGCGCGTCCTTGAGGCCGAGGTGCGACAGCAGGCCGGGCAGCAGCGACTGGTGCACCTTCGGGGTGTCGATCTCCTCGGGCAGGTCCGCGCCGGCGCCGCGCCGGCCCTCACCCTTGTCCGAGGTACGCAGGACCTGGCGCAACTGGCTGACGATGTCCTGCCACTCGCGTACCCGGAGGTAGTTGAGGTATTCGGCCTTGCACATCCGGCGGAACGCGCTGGATGACAGTTCCCGCTGCTTCTCCCGCAGGTAGCGCCACAGGTTCAGGTACGCGACGAAGTCGGACTCCTTGTCGGCGAACCGGGCGTGCGCCTGGTCGGCCTGGGCCTGCTTGTCGGCCGGGCGTTCGCGCGGATCCTGGATGGACAGCGCGGCGGCGATCACCACCACCTCGGTGGCGCAGCCGTTGCGCTCGCCCTCGAGCACCATCCGGGCCAGCCGGGGGTCGACCGGGAGCTGGGCAAGCCGCCGCCCCAGGGCGGTGAGCCGCTTCGCCGGGTCGGTCTCGGCCGGGTCGAGCGCGCCCAGCTCGTGCAGCAGGTTGACGCCGTCGGTGACGTTGCGCCGGTCCGGCGGGTCGATGAACGGGAACGCCGCCACGTCGCCGAGCCCGATCGATGTCATCTGGAGGATGACCGAGGCCAGGTTGGTCCGCAGGATCTCCGGGTCGGTGAACTCGGGGCGGGAGGTGAAGTCCTGCTCGTCGTAGAGGCGGATGCAGATGCCGTCGGAGGTACGCCCGCAGCGGCCCTTGCGCTGGTTGGCGCTGGCCTGCGAGACCGGCTCGATCGGCAGCCGCTGCACCTTGAGCCGGCTGGAGTAGCGGGAGATCCGGGCGGTGCCCGGGTCCACCACGTACTTGATGCCGGGCACCGTCAGCGAGGTCTCCGCGACGTTCGTGGCCAGCACCACCCGGCGGTTGCTGTGCGCGGCGAAGACCCGGTGCTGCTCGGCGGTGGAGAGCCGGGCGTACAGCGGCAGGATCTCGGTGCCGAGCAGCGACCGTTTCTTCTGCACCAGCTTGCCCAGCGCGTCGGCGGTGTCCCGGATCTCCCGTTCCCCGCTGAGGAACACCAGGATGTCGCCCGGCCCCTCGGCGGCCAGTTCCTCGACCGCGTCGCCGATGGCCTGGATCTGGTCCCGGACGTTCTCCTCGTCGGCCTCGTCCTCCTCCTCGGCCTCGGTGACCTCGACCAGCGGCCGGTAGCGGACCTCCACCGGGTAGGTGCGCCCGGAGACCTCGACCACTGGCGCCGGGTTGCCGTCGGCGTCGGCGAAGTGCTTCGCGAACCGGTCGGTCTCGATCGTCGCCGACGTGATGACGACCTTGAGGTCGGGCCGGCGGGGCAGGAGCTGCCTGAGGTACCCCAGGATGAAGTCGATGTTGAGGCTGCGTTCGTGCGCCTCGTCGATGATCAGCGTGTCGTACTGCCGCAGCATCCGGTCGGTCTGCAACTCGGCCAGCAGGATGCCGTCGGTCATCAGCTTGACCAGGCTGTTGTCGCCCACCTGGTCGGTGAAGCGCACCTTGTAGCCGACCACGTCGCCCAGCTCCGTGCCGAGTTCGTCGGCGATCCGGTCGGCGACGGTGCGGGCCGCCAGCCGGCGGGGCTGGGTGTGCCCGATCAGGCCGGTGATGCCGCGCCCCAGCTCCAGGCAGATCTTGGGGAGCTGGGTGGTCTTGCCGGAGCCGGTCTCGCCGGCCACGATCACCACCTGGTGGTCGCGGATCGCTGCGGCGATGTCGTCCTTGCGCTCGCTGACCGGCAACTGCGGCGGATAGGTGATCGCCGGCACGGCCGCGCGGCGCGCCGCCAGCCGCGCCTCGGCCCGGGTCACCTCGGCCCCGATCTCGGCCAGCGCCGCCTCCCGCCGCTGCGGGTCGCGCAGCTTGCGCACGCCGTCGAGCCGCCGCTGGAGCCGCCGCTGGTCGCGGAACATCAGGGGGCCGAGGCGGCGGTGCAGGTCGCGGGCGGTCTCAGGGGCGGCGGGTACGGCTGGATTCTGCATGTCGTCGCCAAGGATAGGCAGCCGCGCGGCGGACCGCCCCCGGGTTACCGGCGCCGGGCGTGCCCTCCCTGGCCGGGCCGTCCCCGCCGGATAAAGTTGCCGCCGACGAGGCCGACGGACGAGGCCGACGAGGGGCGGGGATGATCATGCGGGACACCGACCGGGCGCTCGTGCAGGCCGCCACCGCCGTGGCGAAGCTGCGCTGCCGCAGCGACAACCACACCGTCGCCGCCGCCGTACGCAGCACCGACGGGCGGGTGTTCAGCGGGGTGAACGTCTACCACTTCACCGGCGGTCCGTGCGCCGAGGTGGTGGCTCTCGGTGCCGCCGCGACCCAGGGCGCCGGTGAGCTGGAGGCCATCGTCGCGGTGGGGGACCGGGGCCGGGGCGTCCTGCCGCCGTGCGGGCGCTGCCGCCAGGTGCTGCTCGACTACTTCCCGTCGATCAAGGTGATCGTCGGCCCGCCCGACGGGCTGCGCGCGATCCCGATCGCCGACCTGCTGCCCGAGACGTACGTCTGGTCCGACCAGCAGGTCGAGGTGCCGGTGGCCGCCCGCGCCGGGGTGTGGCCGACGCCGGTGGTGCCGGGCAGCCGGCAGGCCCCGGAGGACTGACGGATCGCGGCGTGCCGCGACACTCAGTCGCCGGCCGCGGCCTCCAGCATCGAGCGGGGGACCGGCACCTGCTCGAAGCGGACCTGACCCTCCGGCACCATCCAGCTGCTCACCTGCGCGACGAGCCGGCCCGCGCGGACCGCCGGGTCGTTCGCGTACAGCTCACGGGCCATCTGCGGGTCGACCGACAGCACCACGAAGCCGCGGACGCGCCCGTCGTCGCCGTCCAGGAACGGCCCGGCCGCGAGCACCGCGCCCTGCTCCACCAGCCCGGCCTGGTGCGCCAGGTGGGCGTCCTGGATCCGGTCGAGGGCATCCTGCGGCAGGTCCGGCGCGTCGTCCGGGCGGACCAGGAGCACCACGGTGTGCCTGTCGAATCGCATGTCCTCAGGCTAGGTGCTGCCGGGCGTGCAGTGCCCGGATCGACCAGTCCAGCACCGGGGCCAGGCTCTCGGCCGGTGGCCAGCCGTTGACCACGGCGAGCAGCTCCAGGTACCGCTCCCGGCGAGGGTCGCGTGCGGCCCGCAACCGGTCCAGCATCCGCCGGCGCAGGCCGGCGTCGTCCGGCCGGCCGCAGAGCCGCGCGTACCGGCCCGCCGCGCGGTCCAGGACCGGGTCGGCCGCGGGCGAGGCCGGCTCGACACCGGCGGCCAGCGCCGGGGCGACCTCCTCGCGGACCACGGCGACCACGTCCCGGCGTACGCCCTCGGCGCCGCCCCGGTCGGCCGCGTGCTGCTCGGCCAGCCGGCGCAGCCCGGCCCGGAATCCCGGATCCAGAGCCAGCTCGGCCAGCTCCACCCACGCCTCTGTCTGGGCGTCGTCCGGATCATCAGGCAGCTCCGGCGTGAGTGACCGGCGGATGCCCGCGAACCCCGGATCGGTCAGGCCGCCGAACGCCGCGTCGAGGAACTCGTCGACCAGCCGCCGTCGCTCCCGCGCGGCCAGGCCGGCCAGCCGGTGCAGCAGGTCGGCCTCGGACGCGGTGGCCCCGCGCCGGGCGATCACCGTGAGCACCGCGCGGCGCGACCGCAGCAGCCGGATCTGCGCGGTCAGCGCGTCCGCGTGCGCCGAGGCGACCTCGGGCAGGGTGACCTCCCGGGTCACCACCCGGCGCACGGTGGGCAGGTCCACGCCCAGCTCGCGCAACGTCCGTACCAGGTCGAGCCGGGCCACTGCGGCCGCGTCGTAGCGGCGGTGGCCGGCCGGTCCCCGGTCCGTGGGCGGCACGATGCCGCGGTCGGACCAGAACCGGATGGTCTTCACCGGCAGCCCGGTCCGCCGGGCCAGGTCACCGATCGAGTAGCGCTCCGCACCGTCCATGCCATCCACCATCGTGCCTCCCCCTGGTGGAGGCGCAACCCGCTTAGGTACGCCTTACCAGGTCAGCTAAGGTAAGGCGCACCTAATCGGAAGGCGAAGACCCCTCGTGACCACCGTCGCCGTCCGGCCCGCGCGGGCCGGGGCTCCCGTCCGACGCGGCACCGTCCGCCGCGTCGCGGTCACCGTGGCGGCGGCGCTCCTGCTCCTGCTGGCGTTGCTGGCCAGCCTCGCGCTCGGCAGCCGGCACCTCCCCGTCGACCAGGTGTGGCACGCGTTGGTGTCCCCGGACGGCGGCGACGCGACGACCGTGGTCCGGGACATGCGGCTGCCGCGTACCGCCCTCGGGCTCGTCGTCGGCCTGGCGCTGGCGCTGGCCGGGGTGCTGTTCCAGGCGGTCACCCGCAACCCGCTGGCCGAGCCGCGCATCCTCGGCGTCAGCGCCGGGGCGTCGTTCGGCGTGGTGCTGGCCATCGCCGTGTTCGGGGTGGGCACGCTCGCCGGGTACGTCTGGTTCGGCATCGCCGGCGCGCTGCTCGCCGGGCTGCTCGTGTTCGCCGTCGCCAACCGCGCCCGCGACGGCGCGAGCCCGGTCACCCTCGCGCTCGTCGGCGCGGCCCTCGACGCCGGTCTCGGCGCCATCGTGTACGCGCTGCTCAGCATCGACGCCCGCACCTTCGAGGAGTACCGCTTCTGGGTGGTCGGCGGGCTGACCGGCCGCGACGTCGGCGTGGCCGGGCAGGTGCTGCCGTTCGTGGCGGCCGGGGTGCTGCTGGCCGCGCTCGCCGCTCGCGGCCTGGACGCGCTCGCCCTCGGCGACGACGTGGCCCGAGGGCTCGGGCACCGGGTCGCGCTGGTCCGGATCGCCGCCGGGGCCGGTGGCGTGCTGCTCACCGGCGCGGCGGTGGCCGCCGCCGGGCCGATCGCCTTCGTCGGGCTGGCGGTGCCGCACCTGGCCCGGGCGCTCGTCGGCGCGGACCAGCGGTGGACGCTCCTGGTCGCCGCCCTGCTCGGCCCGGCGCTGCTGCTCACGGCCGACGTGGCCGGCCGCCTGGTCGCCCCACCCGGCGAGATCCCCGCCGGCATCATCACGGCCCTGCTCGGCGCCCCCCTCCTGGCCTTCCTGGTCCACCGAGCCAGGACGGTAACCACATGACCCGCCCCACCCCCGCCCCCCACTCCCGCGATCTTGCACTCGCTGCCCCGGCGGAAGGGGCGTTCCGGGCACCCGGAGGGCCCGAAGTGCAAGATCAACGACGTGGGGGCGGCGGGCGGACCCGGCCGCGCGGGCGAGGGGTGCTGCGGGTCGGGGCGGTGGTGGTGCCGTTCCGGTGGCGGCCGGTCGTGGTGGCGCTTGTCCTGTTCGTGCTGCTCTGCCTCGCGGTGGTGGTCAGCCTGTCGCTGGGTACGCCGTACGTCGCCCCGGTGGACGTGGTGCGGTCGCTCTCCGGCGCGGGCACTCCGTACGACCTCGTGGTGCGTGACCTGCGACTGCCTCGGGCGGTCCTCGCGACGGTGGCCGGCGCGGCCTTCGGCGTGGCCGGCACGCTGATCCAGAGCGTCGCCCGCAACCCCCTTGCGAGCCCCGACGTCATCGGCGTCACCCAGGGCGCCGGGCTGGCCGCGACGATCGCGCTGACCAGCGGCGCGGCGGCGGTGCTGGTGGCGCCGGCGGCGCTGCTCGGCGGCCTGGCCGCCGCGGTGGTGGTGTTCGCGCTCGGCGCCCGGCACGGCCTGGCCGCACAGCGGTTCGTGCTGGCCGGGGTGGCGGTCGCGTTCGCGTTCCGGGCGCTGATCGAGGTGGTCATGCTGACCGCCGATCCGATCGACGGGCTGCGCGCGCAGGTGTGGCTGATCGGCACGCTCGCCGGCAAGGGATGGAGCGAGGCGGCCTGGATCGCCGGCACGCTCGCGGTCCTGCTGCCGGTGCTGCTCTGGGCCGGGTGGGCGTTGCGCAGCAGCACGCTCGACGACGACACCGCGCGGGGGATCGGCCTGCGGCCGGTGGCCCGACGCGCGGGCCTGGCCGGCACCGGTGTGCTGGCCGCCGCCATGGTGACCGCCCAGGTCGGCGCCGTCGACTTCGTGGCGCTGGTGGCCCCGCAGGTGGCCCGCCGGCTGGTCCGCGCCGAGCGTCCGCCGCTGCTGTGCGCCGCGCTGCTGGGCGCGTTGCTGCTGGTCCTCGCCGACCTGGGCGCCCGCCGGCTGCTGGCGCCCACCCAACTTCCGGCCGGCGTGCTGACCGCGGCGATCGGCGGGCCGTACCTGATCTTCGTGCTGCTGCGCACCCGAGGGAGGCGGTCGTGACCGCGCTGCTGTCCACCCGCGACCTGGTCGTCGGCTACGAGGGCCGCACCGTGCTGGACGGACTGGACCTCGACCTGCCGGCCGACACGTTCACCGTGATCGTCGGCCCGAACGCCTGCGGCAAGTCGACGCTGCTGCGCACGATGGCCCGGCTGCTCACGCCCCGCCGCGGCGCGGTGCTGCTCGACGGCGCGGCGATCCGGGACCTGCCCACCCGGGACGTGGCCCGGCGGCTCGGCGTCCTGCCGCAGAGCCCGCTGGTGCCCGAGGGGATCACCGTGGCCGACCTGGTCGGGCGCGGCCGGCAGCCCTACCAGCGCTGGTGGCGGCAGTGGTCGGCCGAGGACGGGCGGGCGGTCGAGGAGGCCATGCGGCTGGCCGACGTCGGCACGCTCGCCGACCGCGCGGTGGACACGCTCTCCGGCGGGCAGCGCCAGCGGGTGTGGATCGCCATGACGCTCGCCCAGGACACCGACGCGCTGCTGCTGGACGAGCCGACCACGTTCCTCGACCTGGCCCACCAGGTCGAGGTGCTGGACCTGCTGCACCGGCTGCGCGCCGAGCGCGGCCGCACGGTGGTGGCCGTGCTGCACGACCTCAACCAGGCGGCCCGGTACGCCGGCCACCTGATCGCCATGCGCGACGGCGCGGTGGTGGCCGCCGGCGAGCCGCGCGAGATCCTCACCGCGGACCTGGTCCGCGACGTGTTCGGGCTCGACTGCGTGGTGGTGCCCTGCCCGGTCAGCGGCGCCCCGCTCGTGGTGCCGGCGCTCACCCAGGCCCCCCACACACAGACCTCGGCCGTTCCGGCCGTCACGCCGGCCACGGCCGGCGCCCCCGTCGGCGATGCCTGAGCGCGCCGGCCCGCACCACCGAAAGGAACCTGATGCGTCGTCTCGCCGTCGCACTCACCGCCGCCCTCGCTCTCGGCGTCGGCCTCACCGCCTGCGGGGAGAGCGACCCCGTCGCCGGCACCGGCACCGGGGAGACCCGGGAGATCACCCACGCGATGGGCACCACGAAGGTGCCCGTCGAGCCGAAGCGCGTGGTCGTGCTCGACACCGACAAGATCGACACCGCGCTGTCGCTGGGCGTCACCCCGGTCGGCGCGGCGACCGCCGGTGAGGCGAAGAGCTGGCCCACCTACTTCGGCGCGGACAAGCTCGCCGGCATCACCGAGGTCGGTGTGCTGACCGAGCCGGACCTGGAGGCGATCAACGCGCTCAACCCGGACCTGATCCTGGGCAGCAAGTTCCGCCAGGAGAAGTTCTACGACGAGCTGGCCAAGATCGCCCCGACCGTGTTCACCGAGAAGGTCGGCATCACCTGGAAGGAGAACTTCCTCCTCGACGGCGCGGCGCTGGGCAAGGAGCAGCAGGCCAAGGACCTGCTGGCCGAGTACGAGAAGCGGGCGAAGGACTTCGGCGCGAAGCTCGGTGACGCCTCGTCCCGCAAGGTCTCCATCGTGCGCTTCATGCCGACCGAGATCCGCCTGTACGGGCCGGACTCGTTCTCCGGCATCGTCGTCGGCGACACCGGCCTGGGCCGCCCGGAGCGGCAGATGCTCGCCGGCAAGGAGGACAAGCGGATGGACCGGGTCAGCCCGGAGCGCATCGCCGAGGCCGACGGCGACGTGGTGTTCGTGACCGCGTACGGCGAGAAGGCCGCCGCCGAGCAGGCGAAGGTCACCGGCGGCACGCTGTGGAAGGGCCTGTCCGCGGTCGAGGCCGGCAAGGCGCACGTGGTCTCCGACGAGATCTGGATGACCGGCATCGGCGTGGGCGCCGCCAACAAGATCCTGGACGACCTGGAGAAGTACCTGGCCGCCTGAGCCCCGATCACCCGCGCCCGTCCCGCCGCACCAGGCCGGACGGGCGCGGGTGTGTCTCAGCCCGCCAGTTGCCAGAGCAGGAACGCGTTGAGCGCCACCACGAACGCGGTGATCGCCACCGCTGCGGCGGTGGTGGCCCGGCGGTTGACCAGGCCGCTCATCAGGTCCCGGCGGCGCGTGAACATCACCACCGGGATCAGCGCGAACGGGATGCCGAAGCTCAGCACCACCTGGGACAGCACGAGCGCGCGGGTCGGGTCGACGCCGATCGCGAGCACCACCAGCGCGGGCAGCAGCGTGATCATCCGGCGTACCAGCAGCGGGATCCGGCGACGCAGGAAGCCCTGCATGATGATCTCGCCGGCGTACGTGCCGACGCTCGTGGAGGCGAGGCCGGACAGGAGCAGGGCGACGGCGAAGCCGACCGCGGCGGCCGTGCCGAGCGTGGTGGCGAGCCCGGCGTGGACGCCTTCCAGGGTGTCGGTGCCGGGGATCGAGGTGCCGTGGAAGCTGCTCGCGGCGACCAGCAGCATGGCCAGGTTGACCGCGCCGGCGATGCCCAGCGCGATCAGCACGTCGATCCGCAGGCCCTTGGCGATCACCCGCCGCTGCGTCTCGCCCTCGGCGGGCAGGCGGTTCGGGGTCAGCGCCGAGTGCACGTAGATGACGTGCGGCATCACCGTCGCGCCCAGAATGCCGGCGGCGAGCAGCATGCTGTCGGTGCCCTGCATCCGGGGCAGCAGTCCGGCCGCGGCGTCGGACACGTCCGGTTGCGCGCTGACCAGGTTGACCGCGAACGCCAGCACGATCACGCCGAGCAGTACGGCGATGGCGATCTCGAACGACCGGAAACCCCTGGCGCGCAGCGCCAGGATGGCGAACGAGGCGGCGCCTATGATCAGGCCGCCGGGCAGCAGCGGGACGCCGAACAGCAGGTACAGCGCGACCGCCCCGCCGATCACCTCGGCCAGGTCGGTGGCCATGGCGACCAGTTCGGCCTGCGCCCACATGACCCGGTTGAGCGGCCGGGGCAGGTGTTCCCGGCACAGTTCGGGCAAGCTGCGCCCGGTGGCCAGGCCGAGCTTGGCGGTGAGCGTCTGCACCAGCATGGCGGCCAGGTTCGCCGCCACCACCACCCAGACCAGCAGGTACCCGTACTGCGCCCCGGCGGTCGAGTTGGTGGCGAAGTTGCCGGGGTCGACGTAGGCGACCGCCGCCACGAACGCGGGCCCGAGCAGGATGAGACGGCCGCGTACCGGGCGCGGGGCGCGGGCGGTCCGTAGCGGGGGCAGGACGGGCGAGTCGTTGGTTACCACTGGTGCTCCTCGACGACGGACGACGGGATGACAGACGACGGACGGCGGGGCGGCAGGGGTGGCGGTCGGGGACGGATCAGGCCGGTTCGTGCCGGGCGGTCGCCCGGTGGGTGGCCTGCGCCGGGTCGCGCTCCAGCGCGTCCGCGAGCGGGACCAGCGCGGTGAGGGCGGCCAGCGCGAGGACGGCGGGCAGGGCCAGGCCGGCGCCCACGGAGACGAGCGTGAGCAGGGCCAGGACGGCAGTCCTGGTGCGGTTGGACGTGGACATGGCGGCTCCCGGACGGATGCGGTGCGGAGGTGGGGGAGGCGCGCCGGGCCGCCGCGCGGGCGGCCCGGCGCGGGCGAGGTCAGGTGAGCTTGCTCTTGACGGTGTTGGCGACCTTGCCGGCCATCCCCGGGTTGGTGCCGTACAGGCGCGGGTCGCCCGGGGCGAGCACCGGCTCCGGGGCGTGCGCCCGCGGGCTGTGCTCGTAGCGGAACTCGCCCTTGCCGTCCGGCGTCGGACCGGAGGCCCAGCGGCCCTCGGCGGCGTCCTGCCCGGGAGAGAAGTCCAGGTAGGTGTAGCTGAACTCCTCGGTGAACTCGGGCGAGTCGGGGAAGGCGTCCGGCACCGGCATCTCCTCCAGGCCGTCGGACTTGAGCTGCTCGATGGCCGCCATCCACATGTTCTGGTGCATGGTGTCGCGGGCCAGCAGGAAGCGCAGCATCTGCTTGACGCCGGGGTCGTCGGTCATGTTGAACAGGCGGGCCACCTGGAGCCGGCCCTGGGCCTCGGCGGTGACGTTCAGGTGGAAGTCGGCCATCAGGTTGCCGCTGGCGGTGATGAAGTTGCCGTTCCACGGCACGCCGGCGCTGTCGACCGCCAGGGCCCCGCCGCCGCCGTGGATGAAGTGCGCCGGGTTGGACCCGCCGTAGATCGCGCCGACCATCGGGTTCTCCTCGGCGGCCTCCTCCAGCGACAGCGGCGCGTTCTCCAGAAGCCGGGTGATCATCGTGGCGATCATCTCGACGTGGCCCATCTCCTCGGTGCCGACGTCGAGCAGCAGGTCCTTGTACTTGCCGGGAAGCCGGCAGTTCCAGCCCTGGAACAGGTACTGGTTGGCGACCGTCATCTCACCCCACTTGCCGCCGAGGACCTCCTGGAGGCGGCGGGCGAACGCGGCGTCCGGCCCGTCCGGCTTGGCCTCGAACTGCAGGTCCTTCATGTGCGTGAACATGTCGTCTCCTCCGGTTCACCGATGCTGTCCTCTCCCGGGTGCCCGCTGCGGCGGCCCGCCGGGGCCGACCCGTGTCCCGGACGGGACAGGACGCACCGGGACCGGCAGCCGGACGTCCACCGCCAGCCCGCCGCCGCGGGGGCGGCGGGCGCGTACGGTCCCGCCGTACGTGTCGACGAGCCGCCGCACGATCCACAGGCCGAGGCCGTGCCCGGTGGCCGCCGGTACGGGCCGGGCCAGCGCCGCGCGCAGCGCGGGACAGGGGGCGCCCCGGTCGAGGACCGACAGCGTCAGCGTGCGGTCACGCGTCGCGGCGCGGACGACGATCTCGCCGTCGGCCGGGCCGTGGCGCCGCGCGTTGTCGACCAGGTTGGTGAGGATCTGCCGGACGTGCTGCTCGGGCACGGGCAGGCCGGCGGCCGCCCGGTCGAGCCGCGCGTACAGCCGGGAACCGGCCCCGGCCGTCACCGCGCGCACCACGGCGGCCAGGGGGACGCGGCGGGGTGGTTCCGGCTCGCCGCGGGCGCCGGGGCCGCCGAGGTCGTCCAGCAGAGCACCCAGGTGTACGGCGTGCTCGTGCGCCAGTGCGGCGATGGCTCGCCGGTCCGGCGTGGTCAGCGCCGCCTGTTCGGCGAGGGCCCGGGTGAGGGCCGTCAGGGCCTGCACCGGTGTGCGCAGCTCGTGGCAGAGCACCCGGATCGACAGCGACTCGTCCGGGTCGTCCGGTCCTCCCCACGGGCGTATGGACTGCACAGCCATGCCGGGTTGTTCCCGACCGTTACTCGCATATGCCACTAACCTGGGCTGGAAGGAGGAAAGCAGACATGGGGGACGGCGTCGTCCGGCTCGCGGTGGTGGACGACCATGCGCTGTTCGTCCGCGGGCTGGAACTGCTGCTGTCCGCCACGACCGACGGCCGGGCCCGCGTCGTCGGCTCGACCACCGACGCGGCCGGTGCCGCCGCGCTCGTGGCCCGGTGCGCCCCTGATCTCGCGCTCGTCGACCTGCACATGCCGCCGCCCGGCGGTCTCCGGGCGATCGCCGCCGTCCGCCGTACCAGTCCGCGGGTGCGCGTCCTCGCCATGTCCGGCTCGGACGATCCGGCGCCGGCGGTGGAGGCGCTGCGGTGCGGCGCCGAGGGATACCTGCCCAAGACCAGCGAGCCGGAGGACCTGTTGCCTCCACTGCTCGCCGTGCTGGACGGCTGGGCGGTGATGCCGGGCGCGCTGCTGCGGCGGCTGGTCGGGTCCGCCCGGTCGCCCGGGCTCAACCTCGACGACGAGGAACGCCGGCTGCTGCGGGCGATCGCGACCGGAGAAGCCACTGTGACGATCGCCGAGCGGATGCACACCTCCGAACGGACGGTGAAGCGGATGACCGCCTCCCTGCTGCGCAAGCTGCGGGTGACCAACCGGGTGGAGGCCGCCGCGCTGGCCGGACGGGCCGGACTGCTGGACGAACGCTCCGACCGGTGAGGCGCCGACCCGCCTCGGCCCGGATCACTCTGCGGCGCGGCCCCGGGTCGGGTCACCCTGCGGCGCGGCCCGGGACGGCGAACGGCCGTCCCGGGGGAGCGGGACGGCCGTTCGGCCGGGCGGCGGTGGTCAGGCGGCTGTGGACCAGATGGCCCGGAACGCGGCGGCCTCACCGGCCAGCCACTGCTCGATCTGCTCGGGCTTGACGTCGGCGGGCATCCGGTGCGCCTCGCCGCGCCGCACGTCGACCAGGACCGGCTCGGCGTGCGGCAGCACCGCGTCCATGTGCCGGGCCATCAGGTGCAGCGTGGCGAGCGTGGCCTCCTCGCTCGGCGGCGCCTCGTCGAAGTGCAGCCGGATCGCCTCGGCCCGGCCGTCGGCGAAGCGTACGCCGAACTGGGGGTTGATCTTCACCGGCAGGTCACCCAGCATGGCCAGCGCGTCGCGGGTCTGGGCCAGGTCGACGCCGGCCGGCTCGCCGAGCGAGTGCAGCCAGCGGGCCGCGCCCGGCACGAGCGCCTCGTAGAGCGGACGCCAGCGCGGCTTGACCAGGTCGGCGACCTGCGCGAGGTGCGTGCCGCCGGTATGGAAAGCGACGTCGGCCTTGAGCGCCTTGACGAACTGGCCGTGCGGGTTGAAGCCGTGCCGGCTGGCCCGCTGCCGGCGCAGCCCGCCGACGAAGGTGGCCTTGGTGGGGCCGGTGCGGTCGACGTACCGGGTGAATCCGAGGAGGGTGGCGTAGGGGGTGACAGGGGTCGCGGAGGTGGGCGCAGTCACGAGCATCCTCCCAGGTCAGCAGCTCGATTAGTACATACATTCTAATCGACGGGTCTGACATCGCCCAGGGTGCGAAAGGGGCATTGTCGATCCGTTCGCCGTCGGCCTGCCGACCAGACGGGACACCACACGATCAATCCGTCCCCTAGAGTGCGGTTCTTCCACACCTCTCTTCCGGAGTACCCATGCGATCCCTCTCGGCCCGATGGCCCCGCCTCGCCGTCGGCGCGGCGCTGCTGGCCACGACCGCGCTCTTCGCCCCGTCGACCCCGGCGCAGGCCGCCGACGAGCTGCCCGACCTCTTCGTCTCCTTCGCCACCGACCCCGTCGCCGAGATCGACAACAGCGGCACCACGATCGGGATGTACGTCTACAACTACGGCCAGGCCGACGCGACGGGGGTGACCGTCACGCTCGACCTCGGCAAGCTGTCGTCCGACGTCGTCGCCTCGGTGCCGGACTGGAACGACTCCTGCAAGCTCGCGGCGCAGAAGATCACCTGCGCCGTCGGTGGCCTGATGGCCGGCCAGACCGATGTCATCTACACACTGTCGCTGGCCAGCCGCACCGGTGCGGCCCCCGGCGACGCCGGATCGGTCGGAGTGACGATCGCCGGCGCGCAGGACGACGCCAACCCCGGCGACAACACGACCAGCTTCCCGGTCACGATCCGCGCCTCGGGCCCCGATCTGGTCGCCGCCGCCGACGACCTGAACGACAAGTCCAAGCCGGTGGGTGAGGGCGACCGGGTCCCGCTCTACAGCGGTGTGCTCAACGAGGGCGACAGCCCGGCGACCGACTTCACCGTCCGGGTCGACCTGCCCACCGGCGCCACCTTCGTCGAGCGGTACAGCGACTGCACCTACGTCGGCTACTACCCGAAGGCCAGCGGTCCGCCGTACGTCTACGGGCCGAGCCAGGTCACCTGCACGGTGCCGCTGACGCTCAAGCCCGGTGAGGGGCTGCTGCTGTTCGACGACGAGACGGGCGAGTCGCTGTTCAACATCACGTTCGGCCGCAACCTGCCGGGCCCGGACGAGAACTACGCCCTGTTCAGCACCGCGCTGGCCGGTGAGGCGGAGACGGCGAAGAAGGCCGCGGCGACCAAGGGCAGCGGCCCGTCGTTCGCCGCCGCCGCCGAGAAGCTGCACGCCAAGGCGGTCAAGGCGGGCCAGGCCCGCAAGGCCGTCGTGGAGCGCGAGCTCGACGAGTCGGACAACTACGCCGACTTCCGGTTCTGGAGCAAGAAGAACAGCCTCGACGTCGCCGTCACCGCCGCGCCGGTGAAGGGGGCGGTCGGCCAGACCGTCGACCTCACCTACGAGGTCGTCAACAACGGCCCGTCCGACGGCGGCGGCCCCGGTGTCCTCATCACCGCGCCGAGCGGCACGGTCCTGCTGCCCAGCGAGTGGTGCTACACCGACGGCCAGCCGGGCAAGACGCTGCCCGAGTCGGCGAAGCTGCGGTGCAACTTCGAGAGCGAGTTCCCGAGCGTCGCCTCCGGCTACGGCCGGATCAAGCCCACCGTCCAGCTGAAGATCAAGTCGACGCCGGGTACCGACGGCACGATCGTGGTCGACGGTGCCACGTCCTCGACCGAGTCGAAGCCGGAGAACAACACCGCTCGCATCGTCGTCGCCGTCGGCAACGGCGGCCCGGGCACCGGCGGCCCCGGGGACGGCAACGGTGGCACCGGCGGCGGCCTGCCGATCACCGGCGCGCCGGCGGCCACGCTCGCCGGTGTCGGCGCCGCCGTGCTCGCGGCCGGCGCGGTCCTGTTCGTCCTGTTCCGTCGTCGCCGCGTGGCGTTCCAGGCTCCGCGCGACTGATCGGACACGATCGCGGGGGCGGAACCGGTCCGGTTCCGCCCCCGCGGCGTACGTCAGCCGGACGCCGCTACAACTGGCCGACGTCGGTGATCCGGACCGCCGCCGCGCCGATCTCGTCCGAGGCGGCGAGGTCGATCTCGGCGCTGATGCCCCAGTCGTGGTCGCCGTCCGGGTCGTCCAGGATCTGCCGTACGGCCCACCGCTCGCGGCCCTGCTCGATCATCAGCAGCGCCGGCCCGCGCGCGTCCGGCCCCACCCCGATCGCGTCGTACGCCTCGAAGTACGGCTCCAGCGCGTCGGCCCAGGCGTCGGCGTTCCAGCCGTCGCCCGCGTCCAGCTCGCCGAGCAGATCCCAGCGGCGCAGCGCGGCCAGCTCGACGCGGCGGAACATCGCGTTGCGCACCAGCACCCGGAACGCCCGCGCGTTGCGCGTCACCGCCGGCGGCCGGTCGTCCAGCGACGCGGCCACCTCGGCCACGTCCGACGGGTTGCGCAGCCGCTCCCACTCGTCGATCAGGCTGGAGTCGACCTGGCGGACCAGCTCGCCCAGCCACTCGATGAGGTCGACCAGCTCCTCGGTCTTGGCGTCCTCGGGGACTGTCTGCCGCAGCGTCTTGTACGCGTCGGCGAGGTAGCGCAGCACCAGCCCCTCGGACCGGGACAGCCCGTAGAACTGGACGTACTCGGGGAACGTCATGGCCCGCTCGTACATGTCCCGGACCACGGACTTCGGGGAGAGCTGGTGGTCGGCGACCCAGGGGTGGCCCTGCCGGTACATCTCGTACGCGGACTCCAGCAGCTCGGCCAGCGGCTTGGGCCAGGTCACGTCGTCGAGCAGTTCGAGGCGTGCCTCGTACTCGATGCCTTCTGCCTTCATCGCGGCGACCGCCTCGCCGCGGGCCTTGAACTGCTGCGCGGACAGCACCTGGCGCGGGTCGTCCAGGATCGACTCGATCACGCTGAGCACGTCGAGCGCGTACGACGGGGACTCCCGGTCGAGCAGCTCGACGGTGGCCAGCGCCAGCGGTGACAGCGGCTGGTTGAGCGCGAAGTCGAGCTGGAGGTCGACGGTGAGGCGCACCCGCCGCCCCGTCTCGTCCGGCTCGGGCAGCTCCTCGACCACGCCGCCGGCGCGCAGCGCCCGGTAGATGGCGATGGCCCGGCGGATGTGCCGGCGCTGCGCGGCCGGATCCTCGTGGTTGTCGGTGAGCAGGTGCCGCATCGAGGCGAACGCGTCGCCGGGACGGCCGATCACGTTGAGCAGCATCGAGTGGCTGACCTGGAAGCTGGAGGTGAGCGGCTCCGGCTCGGCCTCGACCAGGCGCTGGAACGTCGGCTCGCCCCAGCCGATCGAGCCCTCCGGCGGCTTCTTCTTCACCACCTTGCGGCGCTTCTTCGGGTCGTCACCGGCCTTGGCGAGCGCCTTCTCGTTCTCGATCACGTGCTCGGGGGCCTGCACCACGACCCGGCCCAGCGTGTCGAACCCGGCCCGCCCGGCCCGGCCGGCGATCTGGTGGAACTCGCGGGCCTTGAGCAGCCGGGTGCGGGTGCCGTCGTACTTGCTCAGTCCGGTGAACAGCACGGTACGGATCGGCACGTTGATGCCGACGCCGAGCGTGTCCGTACCGCAGATGACCTTGAGCAGGCCGGCCTGGGCGAGCGTCTCGACCAGTCGGCGGTACTTCGGGAGCATGCCCGCGTGGTGCACGCCGATGCCGTGCCGGACCAGCCGGGACAGCGTCCTGCCGAAGCCCGAGGTGAACCGGAAGTTGCCGATCGCCTGGGCGATCATGTCCTTCTCGGCGCGGGTGCAGACGTTCACGCTCATCAGCGCCTGCGCGCGTTCCAGCGCGGCGGCCTGGGTGAAGTGCACGACGTACACCGGGGCCTGCTTGGTCTCCAGCAGCTCCTCCAGGGTCTCGTGCAGCGGCGTGGTCGCGTACGAGAAGAGGAGCGGGACCGGCCGCTCGGCCGAGCGGACGACGGCGGTCGGCCGCCCGGTGCGCCGGCTCAGGTCGTCGACGAAGCGGGTGGTGTCGCCGAGCGTGGCGGACATCAGCACGAACTGGGCCTGCGGCAGCTCGATCAGCGGCACCTGCCACGCCCAGCCCCGGTCCGGCTCGGCGTAGAAGTGGAACTCGTCCATGATCACCTGGCCGACGTCGGCGCGACGGCCCTCGCGCAGCGCCAGGTTGGCCAGGATCTCCGCGGTGCAGCAGATGATCGGCGCGTCCGCGTTGACGCTGGCGTCGCCGGTGAGCATGCCGACGTTCTCGGCGCCGAAGACCTCGCACAGCGCGAAGAACTTCTCCGATACCAGCGCCTTGATCGGCGCGGTGTAGAAGGTCGTCCGGTCGTCGGCCAGCGCCGCGAAGTGCGCCGCGATCGCCACCAGGCTCTTGCCCGAGCCGGTCGGCGTATTCATGATCACGTTCGCGCCGGAGACGATCTCGATGACCGCCTCCTCCTGATGCGGATAGAGGTCCAGGCCGCGCTCGGACGCCCAGGAGGCGAACGCGTCGTAGAGGGTGTCGGGGTCGGCGGTCTTCGGCAGCGCGGCGGTGAGAGTCATGGCGGCTCCCATCGTGCCTGGATCACACCGCGCCGCGCCAACCGGGTTCAGCACACCGGGTTCAGCGCCGCCGGTGGATCAGGTCGAAGACCTCCCGGCCGGCGGTCAGCGCGCGGCGCTCGAACTTCGTCACCGGCCGGTACGCCGGACGCGGCGCGTAGCCGCCGTACACGTCGACCAGCTCCGGATCGGCGGTGAGCGTCTCGCGCATCGACTCGGCGTACTCGGCCCAGTCCGTCGCGCAGTGCAGCGTGCCACCGGGTGCCAGCCGGGACCGCAGCAGCGCCACGTGCGCCGGCGCGATGATCCGCCGCTTGTGGTGGCGCGTCTTCGGCCACGGGTCCGGGAAGTAGACGTGCACCGCGTCCAGGCAGCCCTCCGGCATGGCCCGGACCAGGTCCAACGCGTCGCCCTCGGCCACCCGTACGTTGTCCAGACCGTGACGTTCGACCAGGTCGAGCAGGTTGGCGATTCCCGGCGTGTGGACCTCGACCGCCAGATAGTGTCGGTCCCGGTCGGCCGCCGCCATCGCGGCGGTGGCGTCGCCCATGCCGGAGCCGATCTCCAGCACCAGCGGCGCCCGCCGTCCGAACAGCGCGGTCGGATCGCACGGCCCGTCGAGGGCGGCGATCTCCAGGCCGTACGCGGGCCAGAGCCGGGTGAGCGCGTCGCGCTGCCGCTCGCTCATCCGTCCGCGACGCGGATGGAAGGTGCGGATGCGGGCGGCGGGGAGGTCGGGGAGGGTCACAGCGCCCCGAGCCTAGCCCGGATCGGATGTGATGTGCGCCCGGGGGTGAGAGGATTCATCCCGTACGCCGGGAGGGGTCATGGGGTCGTTCAGGGTACGTGAGGCGCTGCTGGTCGCGGTCGCCGCGTGCGCCGCCCCGCTGGTCGGCGCGATGCCCGCCCAGGCCGCGCCGCGCGCCGCCGAACCGGTGCCGGAACAGCCCCCGGCCGACGTGATCTTCGTGGAGGTCACCCCGGGCACCGTCTCGCCCGGCTACCTCGTCGGCATCCGGGCGAGCTGCCGGAACAACTCGGTTCCGGCGATCGTCACCTCGGACGCGTTCGGCAAGATCCAGGTGCAGCCGCAGCGGGGCCTGCTCACCGCCTCGCCGATGGTGCACGAGCGCACCCGGCCCGGCAACTACCGGGTCAAGCTGGAGTGCCCGGGCGGGGAGACCGCCTCCACCATGCTCCAGGTGGTCAAGCAGGGGCAGCCCACCCGGCAGCCGAGCCACGGGCCCAGTCACCTGCCCAGCCGCGGCCCGGCGACCGGTTTCGGCGGCACCGCCGGCCCCGGGCTCGGTGGCCTGCTGGTGCCGGTCGGGCTGGCGGTTACTGTGGTCGGCGCCGGGCTCGGCGTGGCCGCGTCCCGCCGGCACGCCCGCGGCGCCGCCCGAGGCTGAGGCCGGCGATGGCCGAGTACTTCGTTCCGCCGCCCGCCGGATCCCGGCGCTCCGGCCGGCCGTTCCTGGCCCTGCCCCCACCCGCCGCGCCGCCCACGGATGCCACCCGTCCGTCCGGCTCCGGCTCGGCCGCCGGGCCGCGACCGTGGTATCCGCCGTCGGCCGATCCGCCGGACCTGCGCACACGACCCGCGGGGCCGCCGCCGGTCGAGCCGCCACCGGCGTCGCCGGGCAGGGGGGACCGGAGCCGGGGCTCCTGGTCGAAGCCGCTGGCAGTGGTGCTGGTGCTGGTCGGCGTGTTCGCCACCGGTGCCGGGCTCGGCCGCACTGCCGGGCCGTTCGACTTCGCCGACGCGTCCACCGAGTCGAGCGGGTCGAACGGGTCGGGCGCGGCGGCTCCGGCGAGCGCTGCCGCCCCGGTCCGGAAGCCGGCGAGCCGACCGGTACGCCTGGCGGTGCCCGCCATCAAGGTCGACGCACCGGTGACCCCGGTCGGGCAGGCGAAGGACGGCTCGGTGGACGTACCGCCGCTGACCGAGCACGACCAGACCGGCTGGTACGACCGGGGAGCGGTGCCCGGCGACCCGGGCCGGGCGATCATCGTGGGCCACGTCGACACCAAGAGCGGCCCGGCCGTGTTCTACCGGCTGCGCTCGCTCAAGCCCGGCGCGCGGATCCAGGTGACCCGTGCGGACCGCAGCGTGGTGACCTTCACCGTGGACAGCGTCGAGTACTTCGACAAGTCGAACCTGCCGGCCGCCCGCGTCTACGGCGACTCGGGTCCGGCCGAGCTGCGCCTGATCACCTGTGGCGGCGAGTGGGTCGGCGGCCGTACCGGCTACCAGGACAACGTGATCGTCTTCGCATCCCTCACCCGCTGACCGCTCCCGCCCGACCCACCCCGCCGCCCCGGCCGCCCCGGCCGCCCCGGCCGCGTCGATCATGAGGTTGGCGGCGCAGGGCGCCCGTTTCGTCACCGCCAACCTCATGATCGCCGGAAGGGAAGAAGGGGGGAGGGCAAGGGGGTCAGGGGGTCAGGGGGTCAGGGGGTGGCGGGGACCTGCTGGACCACCTCGAACTCCAGCAGCGTGGCGCCGGTGGCGACGGGCTTGCGGGGTTCGCCGCCCTCGGCGTGCGCGGCCCGGGACGGGCCCTGCGCCCACGCCTGGTACGCCTCCTCGTTCTCCCAGCGCGTGTACACGAAGTAGCGGGTGTCCCCGGCGACCGGGCGCAGCAGCTCGAAGCCGAGGAAGCCGGGGGAGTTCTCCACCGCGCCGGCCCGGGCCGCGAACCGCTTCTCCAGTTCCTCGCCGGCGCCGGGCGGGACGTCGATCGCGTTGATCTTCACGACAGCCATGCGTCCACCCTAACCAGCCTCGGACTCAGAACGTCTCGACGGCCGGTGCCAGGTCCGCGTCGACCACGATCGGGGCGTGGTCGGAGGGGCCCTTGCCCTTGCGGGCCTCCCGGTCCACGTACGCGGAGCGGACCGCGCGGGCGAACGACGCGCTCGCGTACACCAGGTCGATCCGCATGCCCTTGTTCTGGTGGAACATCCCGGCCCGGTAGTCCCAGTACGTGAACGGGTGCGGTCCCTTCATGGGCGTCGGCACCACGTCCTCCAGTCCCAGGTCGCGCAGCGCGGCCAGGGCGGCCCGCTCGGCCGGCGTGACGTGGGTCGAGGTGACGAACAGCGCGGGATCCCAGACGTCGGCGTCGGTGGGCGCGACGTTGAAGTCACCGCAGACGGCCACCGGCAGGGGACCGGCCACCTCGGCTTCCAGGGCGTCGCGCAGTGCCGCGAACCAGGCCAGCTTGTACGCGTAGTGCGGGTCGTCCGGCGCGCGGCCGTTCGGCACGTACACCGACCAGACCCGCAGCCCGTCGCAGGTGGCCGAGATGGCCCGGGCCTCGGGCTCGGGGAACCCGGGCTCGCCCGGGAAGCCGACCGCCACGTCGGCCAGCCCGACCCGGGACAGCACCGCCACGCCGTTCCACCGCCCGTCGCTGTGGCTGGCCACCTCGTAGCCCAGCTCTCCCACCTCGGCGACCGGGAACGCCCCGTCGGGGCACTTGGTCTCCTGCAGGCACACGACATCGGGCTTCGTGGTGGCCAGCCAGTCGAGCAGCCGGGGCAGGCGGGCCTTCACCGAGTTGACGTTCCAGGTCGCCAGGCGCATGTCCCCAGCCTGCCGCATCCCCGCCCGCCCCGCCGCCTCAGCGCTCCGGGGTGTCGCCGGGGCGGGTCTGCTCGGCGAGGAAGCGTTCCAGCTCGGCGCCGAGTTCGTCGGCGGTGGGCAGCGGCCCGGTCTCGCCGGCGAGCAGGTTCTTCTCGCCCCGGCCCCGGGCGAACGCGTCGTACTGCTCCTCCAGCGCCTGGACCAGCGTCGCCGCCTCCTCGGTCTGGGTGACCTGGCGGTCGATCTCCACCCGGACCGCCTCGGCGGCGGTGCGCAGCGCCTCGACGGGCAGCAGCAGGCCGGTGCTGCGGGACACGGCGGACAGCAGCGCCTCGGCGGCGGCCGGGTACTCGGCCTGGGCCACGTAGTGCGGCACGTGCGCGGCGAAGCCGAGGGCGTCGCGCCCCTGCTCGCCGAGGCGGTACTCCAGCAGGTGGCCGACGCCGGCCGGCACCTGCACCTTCTGCAGCCACGGCTCGTGCCCGGCGATCAGTTCCTTGCGGGTGGCGTGCGCGGTGACGCCGCTGGGCCGGGTGTGCGGCACCGCCATCGGGATCGAGTTGAGCCCGACGGTGAGCCGGACGTCGAGGCGGGCGCAGAGCCCGGCGACGGCGGCCACGAAACGCTCCCACTGCAGGTCCGGCTCGGGGCCGGTGAGCAGCAGGAACGGGGTCTCGTCGTCGTCGCGCAGCAGGTGCAGCTCCAGCGCCGGGGCGTCGTAGGACTCCCAGTGGTCCTCGACGAACGTCATCACCGGGCGGCGGGAGCGGTAGTCGAAGATCTGGTCCACGTCGAAGCGGGCGATCACCCGGGCGTCGAGCGAGGTGAGCAGCTGTTCCCGGGCCAGCCGGGTGGCGTTACCGGCGTCGACGAAGCCGGTGAGCGCCTGGATCAGCACCGGCTGGCCGAGCTCGGGCAGCTCGTCGGTGAGTTCGTAGAGCTCGTGTGGATCGAGCACCGGTGGGGTCCTCCCTGTCGACGCGTACGGGGGAGCGCCGAGCGTGCGGTCTCCCCGGTTCGGCCAACGTACCGGGGCGGGTGGTCCATTCCGTTACGGCCACATCCGATGCCCGGATGATGATCACGATTCGGCTACGCCCCGGTCCGGTGACCCATATCCGGATCGTCCGAACGGACGAGTTAGTCGATCATCGGGCGGGACCGGGAGGTCTGCGGCGTTCCTGCCCGGCCCGCTGCGCGCGCCGTCGCCCGGGTGATTGGTCCGGTTCCCGAGGTCCGTGGTCCGCCGGCCCGCGCTGGGGTGAGGCGTCCGCTTCGAAACGGCCGAAGTGTGGCGAGGGCCACCCTTTGGGCCTGGGTGATCCCGGTTTGCCCTGCCTAGCCTCGTCGGATGCGTAACGACGGCAACCTCGACGACCCGTTCGGCTCCGGCCGCCCGGCTGACCGTTCGGACGATACCCCCTCCACCAACCGGTTGACCACACTCCGGGGACTGGTGCGGCGTACCCGCTTCTGGGCACCGACGAACCCCCGGCCCGGCCGGACGAAGCTGGCGGTCGCCACCGGCGCGGCCTGCTGCCTGGGCCTGGTCGGCGTCAGCCAGGCCGGCTTCGGCGCCCCGGACCGCGCCGCCGCCCCGGCACCCTCGGCGGAGGTCGCCGAGCGCGCGGCGGTCGACCCGGCCTCCCGGGCCATGGAACGGCCGAGCATCACCCCCACCACCCCCGGCGCCGGTCCGTCCGCGACCGCGAGCCCGAAGGCGACCGCCAAGCCGAAGCCGAAGAAGACGGTCCGGCAGATCGTCCCGGTCGCCGGCCTGGACCGCACCCAGATGAACAACGCCAAGAAGATCGTGCAGGCCGGCAAGGAGATGGGCGTGCCGCGCCGCGCCCTGGTCATCGCGGTGGCGACCGCCATGCAGGAGAGCACCCTGCTCAACTACGCCAGCGGCGTGCTGCCCGAGTCGCAGAACTACCCGCACCAGGCCATCGGCTGGGACCACGACTCGGTCGGGCTGTTCCAGCAGCGTCCGAGCAGCGGCTGGGGCACCGTCGAGCAGCTCATGGACCCCGAGTACGCGACGAAGGCGTTCCTGTCCGCGCTGGAGGAGATCCCCGGCTGGCAGGACCTGCCGCTCTCGGTCGCCGCCCAGGCGGTGCAGATCTCGGCGTTCCCGGACGCGTACGCCCAGCACGAGTGGCGGGCCGGCGAGGTGGTGGCCGAGATCCTGGGCTGACCCGGACGGGTGGTTGCCGGAGGGCCGATTCGGGTATCAGGGGCTTGCCGGTCCCAGGTACACATGAAGGGGACCGCGGGACGGGAGGACCCTCATGTCGCTGATGCAACGGATCACCGCCTTCCTGCGGTCGCCGCGGGGCCAGCAGTTGGTCGACCGCGGCCGGCGTGAGATGTCGAAGCCGGAGAACCAGGCCCGGCTGCGGCAGATCGCGAACCGGCTGCAGTCGCGCCGGCGCTGACCCGCGTCACCCCCGCCGCACGAGCCTCCGGAGCCCTTCGTGACCGACCCCGCCCCCGTCGACGGGGAGCCCAACGCCGTCCCCGCCGCCCCCGTCCCGCCGGTGGAGGCGCCCGAGGCGCCACCGGCGAAGCTGTGGGACCGGATGCGGGACGACCCGCAGTACGCGCCGGAGCACCTCGCTCTGGAGGCGGTACGCCGGCTCGGCCCGGAGGCCGCCCAGTGGGCCGCCCGGGAGCGGGCGCTGCGGCCCGGCGCGCCGCCGGAACAACTGGCCGACCAGGCGGTGCGCAAGTTCGTCAACCACGCCCGGCTCTCCGGCGCGGTGTCCGGCGCGGCCGGGCTGCCCGGCGCGGTGATCGACGTGGGCGTGCTGGCCTGGACCCAGGCCCGGCTGGTGCTGCACGTCGCCGCCGCGTACGGCGCCGACCCGACGCACCCCGACCGGGCCACCGACCTGCTGGTGCTCCAGCGGGTGCACAAGGTCGCCGAGACGGCTCGCCTCGCGCTGGGCGTGGCCGCCGGCCGGGAACGGGCCGGCGCGTTGTTCGGCTCCGCCGGTGACCGGGCGCTGGGCCGGGTGATGCTCCAGCTCGGGGTCCGGCTGGCCCGGATGGCCGGGGTGCGCGCCGCCAAGCGGATGTTCGCCAAGGTCGTGCCGGGCGCCGCGATCGTGCTCGGCACCTGGGCCAACTCGTCGGCGACGAAGGAACTGGCCGACCGCACGCGCGCTCTCTACCGCGCCGCCGCCCCTCGGCAGCTACCCGGCCCGCGCCGGCCCTGACGCATCCGGCGTCGGCCGCTCACCCGGGCGGCCGGCACCGCCCAGATGGCCGACCGACGGCCGCCGGATCCCGGCCGGTCAGTCCGCCCAGCCGGAGGCGTTCCAGGCCACTTCCGCGAGCCGGCCCTGACCGGCCGCGTTCGGGTGGAACCAGTCCAGCGCGTTCACCTGGTCCAGGCTGAAGCGGTGGCGGTGCACCGCGCCGCCGTCCCAGCGGCAGCGTGACCCGTACGCCCGGCAGGCGGCGCGCAGTTGCCCGTCGTACGCCTCGATCCGGTCCCGGACGCGGGCCCGGCGGGCCACCGCGGCGGGCGCGGTCGACGTGGCGTCGGCCAGCAGCGACGGGCAGACGCCCCGCGACCAGGCCCGCACGGCGCGCGGCTCGGTGTGCCCGATCTGCCAGAGCCGGTGCAGGTCCGGGATGCTGACCACCAGCACCCGGGCCTTCGGCCGGCCCTCGCGCACCACGCCCAGCGCCGCGTCGACCTGGTTGCGGAAGGTCGCCACCGGTGTCATGTCGTCGACGTCGCCCCGGCAGGCGTCGTTCGCCCCGATCAGCACGGTGACCAGGTCGGCCTTGTCGCGTACCGCCGACCGGGACTGTCCGGCCAGCGCGGCCGCGCGGGCCCCGGGCACCGCCCGGTTGTACGCCCGCAGCCCCGGCGCGTCCGCGCGCAGCCGCCGGTAGAGGCTCTCCACCCGCAGGCCGTCCCCGGTCGACCAGGAGTTGCGTTCGCAGCTCACCAGCACCAGGCAGGAGCCGTAGCCGGTGCTCACCGAGTCGCCGAGCGCGACCAGCACCCCCGGCTCGCCGGGGCGGGGCGTGCCGGAGGGCCGGGGTGACGCCTCGCCGGAACCGTCACAGGCGAGCGCGACGAGCGCCGCCAGGCAGGCCAGCGCGGCGATCCAGCGTCGAGGCATCGGTCCCCCGTCCGGCGGCGGCAACGGGCGCGTCGACCCTATGCCCCGGCGGAGTCCCGGCGGCGGTTCTGTCGGCTATCGGGCATCGACCACTGCCGTTCACATCTGTCGTGTCGGCGCAGGCCGGCCGTGCAGCCACCGGTGCAGCGCCCGGGTGATCCGGGGCAGCACGAGGTAGGTCATCAGCGGGGTGAGCACGAGCGTCATCAGCAGCGTCCGGCCGGCCAGCGGCACGCCGGCGAGGAACCGGGTGGTCAGCAGCGTGGCGGCCAGGCTGAGCGGGAAGAACGCCAGCCAGATCGTGACCGCCTGCTTCCAGCGCGGCGGCGCGGCCGGTTCCGGCTCGCCGAACGTCTCGACCACGTGGTCCACCGGCGGGTCGAACCAGCCCTCGATGCCGGTGCGCCGCTCCACCCGGGTGTGCTCGACGATGCCCTGCGCCGAGCTGAGCCACCAGCGCCGCTGCGGCGAGTCCTCCCAGCCGCGCAACGTGTCCGCGTCGGCGAAGCGGTACATCACGTGCCACTCGCCCGAGCCGGGGGCGCTGCGGACGAAACCGGCGCCGAGGAAGCCCGGGAAGCTCTCCGCGAGCGCCGTCCCGGCCCGCATCCACGCCACCACCTCGTCGGTACGCGCCGGGTCGGCGCGCCGGGACACGGCGACGGTCACGGGTACGGCCTGCGTCGTGGTCATGCCATCCTCTCCACCGTCCCGCGGGATCTCCGCCGGGGCCGGCGCACCGATGTAACGCACCCGCCCGCCGGGCGCATCCGGCGCCTGCCCGCCGGGTGTCGCGGATCACCGGCGTTCCCGCGCCGGCCGGTTATCCCCGCCCGTGCCGGGGTAGGCCCCAGGAATGACCCGATCACAGCCCCGTCGCGCCCGTGGCACGGTCGGCCACGCCAACAGCGCCCTGAACCTGCGGCTCGCCCTCGCCACGTTCGGTCTGGTCGTGATGACCGTCTTCGCGGTGCTCGCGTTCGCCGCGGACATCGCCTGGCTGGGTGTCGTCTGCGCGCTGCTCGCCGTGGTGGCGGTGGTCGACCTGGTCGTGATCCAGCGCCGCCGCGCCGCGCGCCGCCGCGAGGAACCGGGCGTGCGGCACTCGCTGTTCGAGTGACAGGAGTACGAGATGCCCATCGCCACCACCAATCCCGCCACCGGACAGGTGCTCAAGACGTACGAGGCGATGTCGGACGAGCAGATCGACGCCGCGATCGAGCGGGCCGACCTCGCGTTCCGGCAGTTGCGTGACACCACCATCGCGCAGCGGGCCCGGTGGCTCACCGCCGCCGCCGACCTGCTCGACGCCGAGCGCGACGAGACGGCGCGGCTGATGACCACCGAGATGGGCAAGACGTACGCCGCCGCGAAGGCGGAGGTCACCAAGTGCGCCACCGCCTGCCGCTTCTACGCGGGCAACGCGCCGCGGATGCTCGCCGACGAGCCCGCCGACGCCGCCGCGGTCAAGGCGAAGCGGGCCTACGTCCGCTACCAGCCGATCGGCCCGGTGCTGGCGGTGATGCCGTGGAACTTCCCGCTGTGGCAGGTGATGCGCTTCGCCGCCCCGGCCCTGATGGCCGGCAACACCGGCCTGCTCAAGCACGCCTCGAACGTGCCGCAGACCGCGCTCTACCTGGAGGACCTGTTCCGCCGGGCCGGTTTCCCCGAGGGCGCGTTCGCCACGCTGCTGGTCGGCTCCGACGCGGTCGACGGGATCCTCAGCGACCCCCGCGTCCGCGCCGCCACGCTCACCGGCAGCGAGCCGGCCGGCCGGTCCATCGCGCAGATCGCCGGCCGGGAGATCAAGAAGACGGTGCTGGAGCTGGGCGGCAGCGACCCGTTCGTGGTGATGCCCTCGGCCGATCTGGACACCGCCGCCGAGGTCGCCACCACCGCCCGCTGCCAGAACAACGGGCAGTCCTGCATCGCCGCGAAGCGGTTCATCGTGCACACCGACGTGTTCGACGCGTTCGCCGAGAAGTTCGCCGCCCGGATGGCGGCGCTGCGCGTCGGCGACCCGATGGACGACGGCACCGACGTCGGCCCGCTGGCCAGCGAACGCGGCCGCGACGAGGTGCACGCCCAGGTCACCGACGCGGTGGACCAGGGCGCGACGGTGCTCTGCGGCGGCGAGAAGCCGTCCGGGGACGGCTGGTACTACCCGCCGACCGTGGTCACCGACCTGCGCCCGGAGATGCGGATGTGGAGCGAGGAGGTGTTCGGGCCGGTGGCCGGGCTCTACCGGGTCGGCTCGTACGACGAGGCGATCGAGGTCGCGAACGGCACCAGCTTCGGTCTCGGCTCCAACGCCTGGACCAACGACCCGGCCGAGCAGGAGCGCTTCGCCGTCGACCTGGACGCCGGCAACGTGTTCATCAACGGCATGACCACGTCCTACCCGGAGCTGCCGTTCGGCGGCGTGAAGAACTCCGGGTACGGCCGCGAGCTGTCCGCCGCCGGCATGCGCGAGTTCTGCAACACCAAGACCGTGTGGATCGGCGAGGGCGAGGCGGGCGCGGGCGTCGGGGCGCACTCCGAGTAGACGCGATTGGCCGGACGCCGTCACGGGTAGGAGTGGCGACCATGACGGCGTTCGGCTTCCACGCATCCCACGAGCAGATCCACCCGGCCCGGCTGCTGGAGGCGGTGATCCACGCCGAACGCGCCGGCTTCGACGCGGCCATGTGCTCCGACCACTTCTCGCCGTGGAGCGAGCGGCAGGGCCAGTCCGGGTTCGCCTGGTCCTGGCTCGGCGCCGCGCTCCAGGCCACCAACCTGTCCTTCGGCGTGGTGAACGCGCCCGGCCAGCGCTACCACCCGGCGATCATCGCGCAGGCCATCGGCACGCTCGGCGCCATGTACCCGGGCCGGTTCTGGGCCGCGCTGGGCACCGGCGAGGCCGCCAACGAGCACATCACCGGCGAGGTCTGGCCCCGCAAGGACATCCGCAGCGCCCGGCTGCGCGAGTGCGTCGACGTGATCCGGGCACTGCTGGCCGGCGAGGAGGTCAGCCACGACGGCCTGGTCACCGTGGACCGGGCGAAGCTGTGGACCCGGCCGGAGGAGCCGCCCGCGCTCGTCGGTGCCGCCGTCAGCGTCGCCACCGCCCGCTGGTGCGCCGAGTGGGCGGACGGGCTGATCACCGTCAACGCGCCGGTCGAGCACCTGCGGCGGATGATCGACGCCTACCGGGACGCGGGCGGGCGCGGCCCGCTGCACCTCCAGGTGCACGTGAGCTGGGCGCCCGAGCAGGAGCAGGCCGAGTCGATCGCGTACGAGCAGTGGCGCAGCAACGTGTTCGCCCCGCCGGTCTGCTGGGACCTGGAGACCCCCGAGCACTTCGACGTGGCGAGCGCCGACGTGCCGATGTCCAAGGTCGCCGAGACCGTGAACGTCTCCGCCGACCTGGGCCGGCACATCGGCTGGCTGGAGGAGTACGTGGCGCTGGGCTTCGACCAGATCGCGCTGCACCACGTCGGGCAGGAGCAGCGCGCGTTCATCGACACGTTCGGCGCCGAGGTCCTGCCGAAGCTGCGCTCCGCCTGATCACACGTCGGCCCTTCGGCGCCTAGGCTCGTCGTTCGTGGATGCTCTGTTCGAGGTCGTGGTCTTCCTGGCCATCGCGACCTTCGGTGCGGCGCTGGCCCGTCGGCTCGGCCTGCTGGCGCCGATCCTGCTGGTGGTGCTCGGCCTCGCGCTGTCCTTCCTGCCGTTCTTCCCGCACGTGCGGCTGGACCCGGACCTGGTGCTGGTGGGCATCCTGCCGCCGCTGCTCTACGTGGCGGCGCTGGAGACGTCGGTTCCGGCGTTCCGGCTCAACCTGCGGCCCATCCTCCTGCTCGCCGTCGGGCTGGTCGTCTTCACCGCGTTCGTGGTGGGCACCGTCGTGCACTGGTTCCTGCCCGAGCTGCCGTACGCGATCTGCCTGGCGCTCGGCGCGGTGGTGGCGCCGCCGGACGCGGTCGCCGCCACCGCGGTGGCCCGGCGGGTCGGCCTGCCCCGGCGGGTCGTCACCATCCTGGAGGGCGAGAGCCTGGTCAACGACGCCACCGCGCTGGTGCTGCTGCGGGTCGCGATCGTCGCCGCGACCGCCACCACCGGCGGCGTCGGCGTCGGCGACGTGGCCCGGGAGGTGGTCGTCGCGGCCGGTGGCGGCATCCTGGTCGGCCTGCTCGGCGTGGTGGTCTTCGGCTACCTGCACAAGCGCATCACCGACCCGGTGCTGGACAACGCGCTGTCGCTGATCGTGCCGTTCGCCGTGGTCTTCGCCGCCGAGGAGATCCACGCCTCCGGCGTGGTCGCCGTGGTGGTGACCGGCCTCGGCATCGGGCACAAGCTGCCCACCCTGCTGTCGGCCGCCTCCCGGCTCCAGGTGACCGCGTTCTGGCGGCTGATCCGGTTCCTCCTCGAAGGACTGGTGTTCCTGCTGGTCGGTCTGCAACTGCCGGAGGTGGTGCGCGACCTCGACGAGCCGTTCGGCTCGCTGGTGGCGATCACCGCCGCGGTGCTCGCCGCCGTCTTCCTGGCCCGGTTCGTGTGGGTGTTCCCGGCCACCTACGTGGCGCGGCTCGTACCCCGGGTCCGGCAGCGCGACCCGGCGCCGCCGGTGCAGTTCCCCGTCGTCATCGGCTGGGCCGGCATGCGGGGCGTGGTGACGCTCGCCGCCGCCCTGGGCCTGCCGCTCACCCTCGCCGGCGACACGCCCTACCCGCGCGGGCTGCTCATCTGGCTGGCCTTCGCGGTGATCGTCGCGACGCTGGTCGGGCAGGGCGCCACGCTGCCCTGGGTGGCCCGGCGGCTGCGGCTGCCCCCGGACGACCCGGTGCAGGACGCGTTGTCCGCCGCCGGGGTGCAGCAGCGGGCCAGCCGGGCCGCCCGGGAACGCCTCGACGAGCTGGCCGCCGGCGCGCCGGCGGCGGTGGTGGAACGCCTGCGCGGGCTGACCACCTCCCGCGCGAACCTGGCCTGGGAACGGCTCGGCGGCACCGAACGGGAAACCCCCTCCCAGGCGTACGCGCGCCTGCGGCAGGAGATGATCGACGCGGAGCGGGAGGTGTTCCGGGCCGCCCGCGACTCCGGGCAGATCCCGGAGGAGGTGCTCACCCGCGCCTATCGTGATCTGGATCTGGAGGAGTCCATGCTGCGACAGGAGGCCGTCGAATGAGTTGCCAGCACCTGGCCGAGGCGGGCACGGCCGAGCCGGACACCACGACCGAGTGCCCCGACTGCGTGGCCATCGGCAACCCGGACTGGGTGCACCTGCGCGCCTGCCTCACGTGCGGGCACGTGGGCTGCTGCGACTCCTCGCCGTACCAGCACGCCACGAGGCACTTCGAGTCCACCGGGCACCCGGTGATGCGGTCGATCCAGCCGGGGGAGTCGTGGCGCTGGTGCTTCGTGGACGAGGAGATCGGCTGACTCAGCCGACCCGGCGCTCCAGCACCTGCCCGGTCCACGTCGGACGGCCCGGCCGCTCCACCGTGAACGGCTCGGTGGCGGTGAACCCGCAGCTCTCGTAGAACCGCACGAGCGCCCGGTCCGGGCTGCGGAAGCAGTCCACCCGCAGCAGGCCGACGCCGCGTTCGCGGGCCAGCTCCGCCGCGTACGCCAGCAGCCGCGCCCCGACCCCGCGTCCCGCGTACGCCCGGTCGGTGACCAGCAGGTTCACGTACAGCTCCGGTTCGGTGGCCGGCGGCACGTACTCGGTCGCCGCGCCCACCACCAGCGCGCCCGCCACGGTCGCGTCGATCTCGGCGAGGTACAGGCCGTCACCGGCCGCCCACGCCTCGGCCTGGGCGATGCGGCGCGGGTCGATCGACGCCGGCTCGGTGCCCCACTGGTCGGTACGCCCGCGTTCGGCCAGCCAGGCGGTGGCGCTGTCGAGCAGCCGGAGCAGCGTGGGGGCGTCGCCGGGTCCACCCGGGCGGATGGTGATGCTCTGCTGGTCGGTCATCCCGCCATGCTGCTACACCGGGCTCAGCCGGGCACCCCGGCGGGTCGTGCCTGCGGCACCGGCCGGTCCGCGACCGCCCGGCGGGCCAGCGCCGGGGCGGCCAGCCCGGCGGCGGCGAGGACCCCGCCGAGCACCAGCCAGCCGACCGGACCGCCGCCGAGGACCAGCAGCGTGAGCAGGCCCCGGCCGAGCGCCTGGGCCAGCCCGGCGAGCAGGCCGTCCGCGCCCTGGTAGGCGCCGATCGCACCCGGTGGGGCCAGGTCGTAGGCGAGGCCCGCGCCGGCCGCGCCGTGCCACAGGTCGCCCACCGTCCACACCGCCGTCGCGACGAGCAGCAGGACGACCGCCGGGAGCGCCGGCAGGACGCCGGTCACGGCGTACAGGGGCGTCGCCGCGGCGAGCACCAGCCCGGCCCGGCGCATCTTCCGGGCGGCCGGCGCGGCCCGCTCCGCGCCCCGACTCAGCCGTACCGCGAGCAGCACGGTGAGGACCGTGTTGACGAGCAGCACCGCCGACACCACAGGTGGCGGCGCGCCGGCCCGGTCCACAGTCCACAGCGGCACGACGAGCACGAGCACCGTCACGTGCGTGCTCAGCACCGCCGACGCGCCGCTCACCGCGAGGAACCGTCCGTCCCGCAGCGGCCCGCCGCGGCGCAGTCGTCCGCCGCGCCGCGGCCTTGTCGGCGTGCGTCGCGTGCCGGCTGTCGCGGGCGGCCCGGGCGCCGTCTCCGCGCCGGCAGCCCGGCTCGCGCCGGCGGACCGTCGCCCGCCGTCGGCGGCCGGCTGCGGCGGCAGGCGCAGCAGCAGCGCCGCCGAGAGCAGATAGCTGGCCGCGTTGCCGACCACGAGCACCTGGTACGCCCGGTGGGTGTCCACGGCGAGGGCGATCCCGGCCAGCGCGGTGCCGACGGTGATGCCCAGGTTCGCCACCGCGCGCAGCGTGGCGAAGGCGTGCACCCGGCCGTCCGGGCCGCCCACCGCGGCGACGAGCGCCGCCCGTACCGCCAGGTTGCCGGCCGCGAGCAGCGCCTCCGGCACCGCCACCGCCAGGAACGCCGGGAGCGAGCCGACCAGCAGGTACGCCAGCGCGGCGACCGCCTGACCCACCTGGAGGACGGCCCGGAGCGTACGCGGATCCCACCTGTCGGCCAGCCCGCCCAGCGGCACGCTCGCGCTGAGCCCGACCAGCCCGGCGACGGTCAGCCCGGCGCCCACCGAGGTGGCGGAGAGGCCCACGTCCCGGGTCAGGTAGAGCGCCCCGCCCGCGAGCCACAGCCCCGCGCCGACGGTGTTGACCAGTGTGGCGTACGCGAGCGTGCGCAGCGGCCCGGGCGGCGGGAGCGGCGAGACGCGCCCCATCAGCGGGGTCCGTCCAGGGCCATGCGGTCGACGCTAGACGTGCGCCGGAACGCGAGATGCCGGACGAGCATCCGCGCCTCCACCCGGGACAGCGCACGTGGGTCGGCCGCGGACGGCCGGACGAACCGATCCTCATTCCAGCGCCGCAGCACCTGCGCCGGGCGGACGGCCTCGGCGCGGTCACGGGCGACCCCGAGAAGCAGCGTTCGCAGGTCCGCCGACGGGAGTGCGGCGAGCGCATCGCGGCTACCGGCTGGCATTGCCGCCCACACCCGACGTTCCGCGTCGCTGCCCACGAGGGTCACGGTCGCGCACGTGCCGGTGCGAGTCCACCGGATTCTCGGCAAGCCGGGTGACGCGGACGGCGGCCCTGTTGGGAAGGACGAGATTCTGAACGTTATGCCTCTCAGTCATAAATATGGGTCTTGTGACGGATGTGTGGGTCGGGTGTTCATGGGCGGGGTAGTTCGGGTCGGTGGCCGC
>NZ_JBAKHP010000039.1:0-42872 GCF_036902745.1 Micromonospora sp. CPCC 205554
TCGACAAGCCAGAACCTAGGCAGGACAACGGCGTGCGCCATCAACGACGCGCCCAACCACCCACAGACACGTCACAAGACCCAAAAAGATGTCGTGTCGCGATCGTGGAAACAGACGCCGGGCGACGATGCCGTACGGGTGATGCTCAGCCTCGAGAGGCGCCCAGTCTTCTTCTCGGACCTTCACTCGTCCGGATCCTCGTCATCGAAGAGATCGATCTCCAGCTGCCTCCAGACGTCATTGACGACGTACTCGGTCTCGGTCGGATGTTCCGAGAACGGAAAGCTGATCGCGAAGCCCACCAAGGGAGGCAGGTCCACGTCAGCTTTGGCCTCAGGATGCTCGATGGGGTAGATCAGGAGCAGGGGCTCCTGCACCGGCCGGAACCTCCGCAGCGGCTGCCCCGTGGGAATGCTCGGCTCCTTGAACTCCTTCCCCTTGCGGTCGGTTTCGAGCCGACGAGCTGCGCTCGTCGCTTCCAGAGCGCGTGTCCGAAGATCCTCGGGCAGATCCCTGCTCTCGTCCGCTGGACTGAGCACGCGCTTGATGGTGTGCCGCCCTGGCTCCGCTTCCAAGCCTTCGGGACGGGAACGGGTCACGAGGCGAAGAGAGTGGGTGCCAATCGTGCGCAGCTTCCCGGTAGGCGTGCCCACCAGCCGCACCGTCCAGCTCGACAGTTCGTGCACCGCCATGCAGCCACGGATGTACTGCGCGATGAGCGCTGGGCGCACCCGGTAGGAACCGCGGTCGGAGATGTATCCGTCGAGGAAGCCGTCGATGATCTCCGTGGGCGGCACGCCTCGCCAGACCAGACTGGTCCCATCGGTGTCAGGACCGCTTTGCTGGTCTAGGCCGGTGATGAAGCGTTTGAGGATGTCGAAGTTCCGCCGGACGGCCTCGGGATGCAGGCTGAAGACTGTCGTCTCAGGAAGCGCCCCGGAGTAGCTGAGCCGCACCTTGACGCCGCGTCGCATCTTGTTGGCGGCGGTGACCGCCAGTCCGGCCGGAGAAGCGCGAACGCGCAGTCCGAAACTCTCCGGCGTCTGGCCCAGGCGCGCCATCTCCGCGAAGTCCTGACGGAGCTCGTTGTCCGCTGCTGTGATCTCCCTGTACGAGTTGAAGAGCTCCGACGTCGTGTACAGCCTGCACAGGTCCTCGTAGCCGGGGCGGTAGCCGAACCAACGGCCCATCTGGAGCAGTGTGTCGTACATACTCGACGCGCGAAGGTAGTAACTCACACTGAGGCCCTCGAGCGTCAGCCCACGGGAGAGCTTGTCCGCACCGACGGCGATGACGGACAGCCCGGCCTTGCGCTTCTCGTAGTATTCGAGCGCGTCGCGGGAGGTGCCGTTGACGGCCCGGATATCGATCTTCCGGAGAGCCGGTCGCAGCTCCTTCTCAACCTCGGTCCATTGGACCGGCGAGGCTTCCTCGGCCGGAAACATCACACTGGTGGTGGCGAAGTCCCCCTCCCACAGGTCCCGGAGTTGGTCCAGCACGTGGGCCGCCTCGCCGCCCATGCCGTCGCGGAGCCGGTCACGCATCAGGCTGACGTACTCGTCGATCTGGTCGCGGATCCGGTTCTGCACGCTGACGAACCGCGTGACGTGGATGAGCATTGAGTTGTGCTGGGTGCCCTGTCCCCGTACCCGACGGGCGGCGCAGGTCAGGATGAAGGCATCGATCGCTTGGCAGAGTGACGGAGGAAGCTCCTCGGGCGGCATCCACTCCTTCTTGTGCCGGGGGGGCATCCAGGCCTCGTGGTCATGGACGGGGCGGAAGATCGGAAGTGCCTTGATCCCGTCCTCGTCAGGGTCCGTGGCGCTGAGCCCGAACACCCGTTCCGGTCCGAGGTAGTTCGAGGGCGCAGGCAGGCTCTCGATGAAGCTTTCGGGGAACAGGTCCAGCCCGAACGTGTCGTGGTCCGCCTTCGGCTTGATGTAGATGTTGGCGAAGGGCGTCGCGGTGTACCCGACGTAGGCCGCCTTGTCGAAGCTGTTGAGCAGGTGTCTGATCGACCGGTTGATCGTCGAGGGGTCGGTGTCGTCGTCCTTGGTCGTGTCGACGGATGCGTGATCCGCCTCATCGTCGATGACGAGGAGAGGAATGTCCCGCACGACCTTGGACTTGCCGTCCCCAATGGGCACACCCTCAACCTCAACGATCCACTTGCGGACGTTCTCAAGGATGCTCTTGTGCTTCTTGATCACCAGAACGACGGGGTAGTCGCCGATCGGCAGGTTGAGGTTCCTGGCTATCTGCTGCTTGAAATCCCCACCCTCCGCACTGTTGGTCAGTGAGGCGATCTTCAGGCGCTTCACGCCGGGCATCACTCCGACACCGATACGTGCCGTGTTCGTCGCCTCGTCGTAGCGCTGCTGGTACTGCGTGTCAAAGCCGAGCAGGCCCTCGTCGACCCGAAGCTGGGTCTGACTCCGGAGGCTGTTGTGGATGCCTGCCAGGATGACGATGAGCTTGTAACCGGCGTCCGCCGCCTTACAGGCCATGCCGATGTAGTTGCCGGTCTTACCCGACTGCACCTGGCCGACAACCAAGCCGGTACGACGCCAAGCGCCCGGGCGCCGCGGATCCTCGATCTGGCGAAGGATGCGGTCCGTGCTCTGGTCCAGCCGACGGACAACCCTCGGCGGCATCAGACGCACATCCTCGAGATACCGGCGGTAGCGGTCCCAGAAGTCCCAGCTGCGCTCCAGCTGAGCCTCGGTAAGCCACTCAATGTGGTTGCGATCGTCTTTCAAGCCGACCGAGTCGTCCTGCCACACGGCAACCCGCGACTCGATTTCCTTCAGCAGGACGTCCCGATCAAGCAACTGCCCGCGGGACTGCTGCATCACCCAGATCGGATCGACGCTTTCCGAGATCTCGTCGTGCGTGGCCTGACGGTCCTGAGGCAGCATTGCGAGCACCAAGCGGATCGCCTGCTGCATCGCGTCGTCGTTTGTCTGCGTCTGTGCAGTCATGTGGCCCTCCCCGTTGGTCTGATGGTGCGGTCGGCGGCGACAGGGCCATCAGCGTTGTTGCCAGAAGCCGTCGAACTGGTCGAAGGGCGGCATCAGCGCAAGTCGCTCCTTCGCCTCGCGCGGTGTCCGGCCTTGAGCTACGAAGGCGGCGTAGATGCGGTTCGCCACGTCGCCCACCTCCTTCGGTGCCGCTCCGAGGAACGGCTCGGGGTCGTCCGCCACGTCACCGTCGTGCATGATCCGCAGTGCGGCCACGGGGACCGTCTCCTCCAACAGTCGGATCAGCGCTTTGGCGTCAACGGCGGCATCAGGTCCGCCCTGCATCACCTCCCGTACCAGCGGGTGGTCGCGGTTGATGCGGCACCGGATGTTGCCATCGCGCTTGTCCACCCGCCATGCGTAGATGAACTCCGCGCCGTGCTCACGGGCAGCAATCCGACCGCGATGGCTGAGCACCTCTGCCGCCCTGCTGCGGGTGGCGGTACCGATGCGCTGGAGATGGCGCCGGACACCCACCGGGGGCACGGCCGTCGACTTCCGCACGTCGATGGCCCATTCGGCATCCGCCTCGGCGGGGACGTCCACGACGATCCGCGCGAGGTTGTAGCGCTCGTCGCGTCGGAAGCCGCGGATGCCGAGCCAGTCGCCGGCGAGGATCAGTCGATCCCGTCGGTAGACGTAGAAACCCTGCTGGTCGAGCCATCCGGCGGGACCGGCGGCCTGTTCCTGCTGCGCGGAGTCCAGCTTCTTGGGATGAGGCAGGATGAACGGCTCGATCCGCACAGTGTGCGAACCGACGGGCAGCTCTTCGGCGGGAAGTCTTTGAACCGACGGATGGCCAGTTAGGAAAGGATTCCACGCCTTCACCAGCGTGCCGTTGACCGTTATCGTGATCCGGTTCCGGCCGGACAGGAAACGGGCGAAGACCATGCCGAGGTGCTCCTCCACCCGGGTCGCCTCGGTGTAGAACTGCTTCTGCGCGCGGGTGTCCTCCACCGTCAGGCCATCGACATCGAACCGGTGCAGGCTCCGCCAGATGACCGTCGTGCCAACGCCCCCGTCCGGCCGCAGTTGGGCCAGTGTCTGAGTGGTCTCGTCATCGGTGCCATGCAGCAGGCGCCACTCGCTGGTGGCGGACACGACCGCCAAGTCCCAGGTGCGGACAGCCTCGGCGCCGCCCTCGGGTCTTGTCGCAACCGTGAGCCGAGCGGCCTGCGAGAACGAGGCGCTCTTCAGGCCCATACCGAAGCGACCCAGATCCTCAGATGCCCGAGCCGCGAAGGAGCCCCGCGCGGCGACGGTCATCGCGCCGACTAGGTCTTCGGTCGTCATGCCTCTGCCGTCGTCGGCGACCGCGACCCACGATGCGCGGCCCGCCCAGGTGAAGTAGACGTCGATACACCGAGCGCCGGCCGAGACGCTGTTGTCAACGAGGTCCGCCACGGCAGCCTCGACGCTGTACCCGAAGGACCGAAGCGAGGTGATTGTCCCGGCGGGGTCGGGGTTAGCGATGTCGTAGCTCAAAGCAGGTCGGCTCCAGTTGGGCACGGAGCTCGGGGCGCCGCACGTCGCATTCGTTGCTGTCCGACGACCATCTATCCCTCGCGACGATGTGAGAGTGACCGGTGGCGGACAGCGCGAGTATAGGGAGGTGATGCTCATCTCATGCGGCGCATCAAGATCGTTTCTTGCGCTTCTGGGTGACTTGCCCCTTTTGCGCATGAAGCTTCCATCCGTACGGATGGTTGCTCGCTCAGGTCAATGGTCGGGTTGACAGCAGCGCTGAATGCTCCGGCGGTGTGTCGGGACGGGCTATCGTCGCCGCAGGCGCCCTAGCGGTAACCTGCCTGATCGTGACCAGTGAAGACCAGCCCGCCGCCGCACCTGTTCGTCGCCGTGGGTACGGGGTCAAGCTGGTTCGCGGTCCTTTCGTCCGCCTCGCTGCTCACCCTGACGCCTGCTCGGAGCCGGAGGAGCTTCTTGCCTTGGCGTCGAGGCTCAGGGCCGACGGCGGCCGGCTGGCCGCCGACCTCTTCAGCGGTGCTGGCGGCCTGAGCCTGGGACTGGAAGCGGCCGGCTATCAGGTCGTGATCGCAGTGGATCACGACGAGGAAGCGATCGAAACCCACCGGCACCATCACGGCGGGATGAGTGTCGACTGGGACCTCGGCGACCCGGAGCGGGTCCGGCAGGTGGCTGAACTCATCAAGGCGGCGGGGGTGGAACTCCTCGCTGGCGGTCCTCCTTGCCAACCGTTCTCCAAGGCGGGACGCTCCAAGATCAGGCACCGTGTCCGTCATGGGCTGCGCGACCCGTACGACGAGCGTCGGGACCTGTGGCGCTCCTACCTTGAGATCGCTCGCATCGCCCGCCCTCAGGCTGTTCTGATGGAGAACGTGCCGGACATGGCACTGGACAAGGAGATGTTCATTCTCCGGACCATGGTCCATGAACTCGAGTCGATCGGCTACTCAGTCGAGGAGCGTTCGGTCGAGACTTTTCGCTATGGGGTTCCGCAGTTCCGCCAGCGGCTCATCCTGGTGGCGCTCCGTGACGGTGTGGCCTTCACCTGGCCCCAGGAGCAGCGCGAGCGGGTGACCGTTTGGAATGCCATCGGGGATCTGCCGGAAGTGGAAGGCGGATGGCGGCCGGCGGGCGGTGCCGAGGGCTGGAGCGATTACGACCGACCGCACAGTGAGTTCCAGCGGCGCATGCGGAAGTCGGTGCCTGAAGCCGATGCGAACAAGATCTTCGACCACATCACGCGACCCGTCCGTGAAGATGACGCTCGGGCCTTCGAGGCGATGGACGCCACCACGAGGTACCGGGATCTTCCGGACGAGGTCAAGCGCTACCGCGAGGACATCTTCGACGACAAGTACAAGCGACTCGATGAGAACAACCTGTCCCGCACGATCACCGCGCACATCGCCAAGGACGGGTACTGGTACATCCATCCGCGGCAGAACCGCACCATCACAGTTCGTGAGGCGGCACGACTGCAGACGTTCCCGGACTGGTTCCGCTTTGCCGGGCCGCCATCGGCGGCGTTTCGCCAGATCGGCAACGCAGTTCCCCCGCTGCTCGGGGAGCACCTCGCCGGTGCTGTCCGTGCAGCCCTGGACGATCCGCGACCCGTGCCCGCGACGACGCAGGAGATCGCTGCGCTTCTCGCCGCCTGGTTCGACAGCGCCGCGGTCCGCGGCCTGCCGTGGCTGAGGGCGGAAACCCGCTGGCAGGTGATTCAGGCCGACATGCTGCTGGACCGGGCGCCGGCGGAGGTGGTGCGCTTCATCTGGCCTCTTCTGGCCCGCTGGCGTGAGCCGCAGGAGACCGTCCTTGCGGAGGCTGAGCTGCTGGAGATCAGCAAGTGGGCCGGACGGCCGGGCCGAGCCGGAGCGATCCTGGAGCTGGCCGGACGGCTCGCCGACAACCCGGAGCTGCTTCAGGATGACGACCAGCTCCGGCAGGTCCCAGGGCTCACCGAAACGGTGGCCGATCTCGCGATTCTCGTGGTTCAGGCCCATGGCGAGGAGGACTCCGAGGAGCCTGTCCTCGTGACGAAGGGCGTACTTCGGGTTGCGGCCCGCTTCAGCGGTGATCCAGTGGATCGCCGGAATCGACTCACGGACGGCCGCCTGGAGATCGCCCGGATGATCGGCGCGGACTCGGACGCCCGGCGAGCCCATCTGGGACTGGTCGAACTGGCCAACAGCCTGTGCCGACCGGTGGAACCGGAGTGCAACGCCTGCCCGCTCCAGAAGCTCTGCTCGGAGTCGCGCGCGGATCCGCTACGGCTCTTCTGATCCCGGTCGGGCAGCGGCTCACGGCTCCAAGCCCAGCGATCGGGCGATCTCCGGGGCCTCCTTGCGCAGCGTCGCTGCGATCCGCTGCCAGGCGGCCCACTCTCCGGACTGCATCGCCGCAGCTCTCAGAGCGAGCCCTGCAGTCGCCGCCGACTGGGTCGCGGACCGCACGTCGGCGGTGGTGTTCAGATCCGGAGGAACGGGCTTGTTCTTCACGCGCGCGCTCTTGCGGTAGGCGTCGTTGGCGTAGACGCACAGCTCGTTGACCGGGGCCTCGAGCATCTGACGCAGCTGCGCCGGTAGCGAGACCCGCATCTTCGCGACGTTGATGTTGAAGGCCGAGTCGAGGTCGGTGCTGAAATCCAGCGAGGCCCGGGCCATCTTGGTGTGCTCGTCGATGCCGCGAATGGCGCTCCAGCCGCCCCATTGCACCAGCCGGTCGGCACGGTAGACGTAGAGCCCTTGCTGTCGGTTCCAGTTCAGTGGCCCGGACAGCCGCTCGAATTCGCTTGGACTGGAGAATCGATCTCGGGACGGCAGGATGAAACGACGCAGGTCAACGTGACCGGAGACGTCACCGACGGTGATTTCGAAGCGTTGCGCGGGCAGCTCGGAACGGCTCTCCTCGTCCGGAGCAAAGGGGTTCCACGGACGAACCTTCTGACCGTTGACGGTGATGACGATCGGAGCCCGTCCGCTCACCCCGTCGATGAATCGATGGAATACGATTCCCAAGTGTTCCGCCGTCTTCGTCGCCAGCGCTTCGAGACGCCGGCGCGCCCAGCCTCCCTCGGGGCGGTTCTCCGGAAGTACGCGGTCGAGGTTGCGCCACAGGACGACAGTCCCCGTCCCTTCGGCCAGCCACTGGCGAGCTCTGGCGACATCCGGATCCGCGCCAGGGTCGACCACCACCCACTGGTCCCACTCCTCGACTATGTCGAGGTCGAGAACTCGGGCTGAGGTACGCACGACATCAGGGTTGCTCCGGGAGATCACGGCCACCGAGCGGCACTGAGACAGGGACGCGGTCTTCAGCCCAAGCCCGTAGCGTCCGAGCTCACCAGCCTTGTACGTCCGGCGTGTGCCCAGCCGGAGTCCCTCCAGCAGCGCTCCGGGAGACATGCCGCGTCCGTCGTCGGCGATGTATACCCGCGTCTTCGACCCAGCGAACTCGATCATCACCTCCACTCGCGACGCGCCGGCGGCGACGCTGTTGTCGACGATGTCGGCCACTGCGGTCGGAAAGTCGTAACCGATGTCGCGCAGCGAGTTTGTCAGGCGTGAAGCTGAGGGTGCGACATCGAACCACGCCTTGCCGGGCATCTGCCCACCTCCGTCAGCTCGTCCCTGGTGACGACCAGGATGTCACAACCTACGTCGTGATCTTGAGGCAGGCGCTGGTGTCCCCAGATGCCGCCATGTCTGCTCCAACTCCTCCGCCACGGCCGCAGGGTCTTCGTGTTCCCAGAAGTGCCGAACCTGCCAGCCCAGCGCCGTCAGCGCCGCGTCCTTCTCCCGGTCCCGCTCGACGTTTCGATGCAGCTTCGCCTGCCACCACTCACGGTTGTTCTTCGGCATCACCCCGTGCTTCGGACATTGGTGCCAGAAGCACCCATCAACGAAGACCGCCAGACGCACTCTGGTGAAGGCGATGTCAGGTCGTCCTGGCAGCGCAGGATGGTTGATCCGGAACCTCAAACCGCGGCGGTGCAGTTCTCGGCGGATGAGTAGCTCGGGCTTGGTGGAGGCTTGGCGCATCCGCTTCATCTGCCTGGAGACCGCTTCACTCAACGGAGCTGGTCGACGCGTGGGTGGCCCCCCAGAGCCGCTGCTCATCGCCACGCCCCCGCACCTCGTCGCGGCGACCATGTTTCCTGCACGCGTCATCCCTATCACTCGTGTCGGACAACCCTATGTCAACGCCTGCTGAATTTCGGCTCTGGCACACATTGAGCCATATTCATCCTGAGTAGCTGTTGGTTTCGACGTGGTGCAGGACGAGGACGGCTTGGACGACCGCGGTGGCTCGGTGTGGGCAGCAGCGCAGCTTGATCAGGATCTTCCAGGTTTGAGTGTGGCGATGGCTCGTTCGACGCGGGCGCGGATCTTCGCGTGGGTCCGGTTCACGGCCTTCTGCCGGCGTGACAGCTTCGGCCGGAAGCGGCGTCGCTTGAATGGCGTACGCACGCTGCCCCCGGGCGCCCTGGTAGCCCTTGTCGGCGAAGGCCATCACGTCCGCGCTGGTCAGGGCGGCGATGATGCCGCGGATGCGGGCGGCGGTGAGGTCGTGTGCCGAGCCTGGTAGTGCCGGTGATGCCCACACGAGCCGGCCGCGAGTCGGGTGTAGGTGTCGCCGTTGCGCAGATGGGCCAGAGCCAGCAGCGCCTGCGGCCGGGCTCAAGGCGCCACCACCGGGATCGGCGCTGTCTACGGTGGCCGCGGATGCGTTCGGCGAGGTAGTTCAGGGTGCGGCTGGACAACGGAATCGTGGCGGGGTAGGGCAGCATGGCGAGGTTCCCGGTCGGGCTTTCAAGTCTTGGTCGACCGATGTCCTACCCGGAGTGTCGCGCTTATCGATCACCGGGCCAGCAACACCCGTCCTGAGCTGCAAGATCAGCTTGGAAAAAGCTCATCAAGAACCCCTCAGTCGGCGGCCACTTCCGCTGCTGCACTTTGACACAGGTCGAGTATTGCCGGCATGAGCAGCGGAGACGCGGCCAGTGTTTCCTGAGATGTGCTGTCGTGGGCGTCGCCGTGCCGGTCCACCACTGATGCCCCAGCTTCCCGCGCGATGACGACGCCGGATGCCATGTCCCACAGGTGGTTCGAGAGGGTGATCGCGGCGTCCAGCCGTCCCTCAGCGAGCCATGCGAGGTCGAGTGCGGCGCTGCCCATCATGCGTACGCGTTGGGACCGTGCAGCGAGCTGGGCGGCCAGGGCCAGTCTCATCGCGTTCTTGGCATCGGCGCCAGGCCCGACTGCGTAATCGCCGACGGCGACGATCGCATCTTTCAAGACGCTGACCCCGCCGACCGTTATCCGCTGCCCGTTAGCGTGTGCGCCACAGCCTTCCACAGCGGTATAGAGCGAGCTCAGGAACGGCAGCTCGATCACGCCCAGCACTGGATTGTTCTGATGCACGAGTGCCAGCGAGACGGCGCACATCGGCAACCGGCGGAGGAAGTTCGCGGTGCCGTCGATAGGGTCGAGTACCCAACGGAGGTCGGCTCGGCCTGAGTCACCTTCCTCCTCACCGAGGAAGCCGATATCGGGCGTCTCCGCTGCCAGGAAGGCGCGGACATCCCGCTCGATCGCGAAGTCGAGTTCGGAGGCGACGTCGCGGTCGCCCTTGAGGGTGAGTACGCCGGGAGATCCCTGCCGCATGGCCCGAGCAGCTCGCCTAACGGCCTCGGTCGCGACGGGTAGGAGGTCTTGGTAGGTGCTCACAGCGCCTTGCCACGCTGCCAGTGCGACTCGAAGAACTGCTCGAACACCTGGTAGAGCCCGGATCGGTGCACGTCGCGCCGAATGACGAAGGCGGGTGAGTCCACCCCTCGACTGTCGGTCAGGTAGGGCTGCGCCACGCACTGATCATCCACGAGCACGATGTTGAAGCGAAGAGTCTCGTCATAGGTGGCCAACTCCAGGCGAGTCCGGAGTTCGACAGGTAAACGCTCGCGGACTCGCAGTAATGTCTCCAGGTTGAGTTTGGTGAGCGCCGCGAGCTGTCCGGAGAGGAATCCCTCCTCCGCCTCGCGCGCCTGGATCGCTGTTCCCGCCGGATCCAGGAACAGGCATCGGGCGTGGGTGCCGCCTGCCAGGAGCGCTTGCCAATGACGGTCCGCGTAGTCCTGGCAGAGCATGTTGAGAGACAACCCGATCGCTCGGACGCGACGCGCGCCGTCTAGGAGACGGTCTGCGGGCAGATGGGCGGTGAGCTGCGACCGGCTCGGATAGACCGCGATCAGACCAGCGAGGTTGTCGGCCGTCGGGCCGAACAACACGTCAAGCGCCAGGAGGACGTCTCCCGGCGGTGTTTCCGTCGTCTCCCAGTCGACGACGCGCTGAGCCGTTGGATCCCATCCGAGGACGGTGCCGAGCAGGCGAGCGAAGGCCTCTGGCGACAGTCCGGCAGCGTTCCGGCCGTCCGCCAGGCGTCGCCGCGCCGCAGCCGCGAGATCGGAGGCGACTTCTGCCGCCACGCGTCCCGCTTGGTCTCGTTGCGTCGAGGCGAAGCGGCTGCGAACGTCCTCCGCTGCCGTACCGAGTGCAGTGTCGAGGGCGGCCTGCATCTCCGGCCGGGGGCAAGCCGCGTCCATCGCGGCCTCCCACTTGGAGACGGTTCGCTCGGCGACGCCGAGGTGTGCGGAGAAGTCGCGAATGCTCATCCGCAGGGCCTGCCGCAACGCCCGCGTTTCCCGGCCCGTCCATTTCTGCACGGTCGTCATTCGCGCCGTCCTCGATCACGGGTAGTTCAGACCTGAGGCAGCGTAGCCCGCATCGGTGCAGTGCAGTTACCGCTGCGGTGCAGTGCGTAGTCGTGTTGCGTGAGGGCGGGGTTGACGAGGCTTTACGCATGGCCCGGGGCGGGTGCCGGGCTCCGGCGGCACCGCGTCCCCCGATCGCGGCTTCCGCCGACCCCGCCCGCCCCGGTGCCACTCCAGAAGACCCGAACCGGAGGCGCCTGCCGATGTCCGCCGTACTCGCCGACTTCCCCGTCCACACCCCGGTCACCGACGAGGATCTACTGGTCGCCGCGCTGGCCGTGCGCGTACACGTGCCCGAGCACTGGCCGCAGGGGCCGCTGTGCCGCAGCGAGCGTGTCCCGTACCCCTGCCGGCTGGCCCGGTGGGGGAGGGCGACGCTCGCCGCGGCCGGACTGCCCGACGAGGCCCTGGCGGCCGGGACGGTGGCGTGGTGATCTACGTGACCGGGGAGCGGGTGCAGGCGTACCAGGTGCGCAGCGCCGTCTTCGACACCCGCTGGCGTGGGCTGGACCCGGCGCAGGTGCACGACTACCTGTGCCGGGTCGCCGACGAGATGGACCGCCTGCACCGGGAGCTGACCACGGCGCGGACCGAGTCGGAGCGGGTCCGTCAGGCCCTTCGGCAGTGGCAGTCCCGCCACAACGGCTGCCGGCGGCGCGGCCACGATGGCTGAGCCGCGCTGGATCATCCACCTGCCGACCACGCTGACCAGCCGGGACGCCGCCGACGAGCTGGCCGCCGCGCTCGCCCGGTCGCTCGGTCACCTGGATGCCGTCGACTTCGGCGAGATGACGCTCAGCGAGGAGGACGCGCAGCACCTGCGGTACCGGGTCTGGTGCGACGTGCGGCTCCCCGGCGGTGGGCGCTGCGGACAGCGGGATGGTCACGACGGGTCATGCGGGGCGATGGAGCTGCGCTGACTTCGGCGTGTCGGTCGATGAACGTCCTGGTGGCGGCCGGGTCCGTTGGGAGCGGTCCCAAACCGGGCGTCCATCCACCCTGTACGGTCGCTACACTCCCCGAAAACGCCCGGAACCGCCACGGAGCCTGGAGACGCCTGTGACCCGCGACAAGGCCGCACCGCCCGGAATCGACGTCACCGTTCCCAGCGTGGCCCGGGTCTACGACTACTTCCTCGGCGGCAAGGACAACTTCGAGGTCGACCGGAAGGTCGCCGAGCACGCCCTGCGCATCACGCCGGACGGGCCGGCCGCCGGTCAGGCGAACCGTGCCTTCCTGCGCCGGGTGATCCGCCACCTCGTGACCGAGGCGGGCATCGACCAGTTCCTCGACATCGGGTCGGGGCTGCCCACCCAGGGCAACGTGCACGAGGTCGCCATCGAGCACAACCCGAAGGCCCGGGTCGTGTACGTGGACAACGACCCGATCGTCCTGGCGCACGGGCGGGCGCTGCTCGCCGCCGAGGGCACCGCGACGGTGATCCAGGCCGACATCCGGGAGCCGGAGGAGATCCTCAACGACCCGGACGTCCGCCGGTTCCTCGACTTCGACCGCCCGATCGGGCTGCTGCTGTTCGCGATCCTGCACCACATCGGCGACGACGAGGACCCGCGATCGGTCGCGGCGGCGCTGATCGACGCGCTGCCGTCCGGCAGTTACGTGGCGATCTCGCACTTCCGTGACCCGGGCGAGCGGGATCCGGAGGGTTCCCGCAAGGCCCGCGAGGTCGAGCGGGTGTTCAACGAGTCGCTCGGCACCGGCCGCTGGCGTACCGACGAGGAGATCCTCGCCTTCGCCGACGGGCTGACGGTGCTGGAGCCGGGCCTGGTGCCGCTGGCCGAGTGGCGTCCGGACCCGGACGCGCCGGCCCCGCAGCAGACCGACACCTACCACACCTTCGTCGGACTGCTCGCCCGCAAACCGTAGGCGGTACGAGGCTCGTAAGTGGGTGCGGACGCGTCAGCCGGGCTCCTCTTCGCCCTCCTCGAACCGTCCCAACGCGGCGGACAGGTCCCGTAGGAACGCGTCGACCCGGACGCGGTCGTAGCCGTGCGCGACGAGCGGCAACTCGGCCAGGGCGAGTTCCACCTCTGCCTTCGCCCCCAGCCGCCCCAGGAATTCCTCCGACCGCAGGGCCTGCTGGCCCTTACGCACGACGGCGTCGACGGCAGCCCGGTCGTAGCCGCGGGCTTCGACCGGGAAGCGGGCTGAGTCGAAGCGCTGCCGGACGAGCCGGCGGTGGTCGGTGAAGCGGCTGCCGCCGTACCGGGCGAGGGCGTCGGCCACCTCGTCGGTCTTCTCCCGGACGTCGTGCACTTCGAGCAGGAGCAGGCAGGGCCGGTCGTCCAACGGGCTGCGTTGGGTCAGCGGTACGTCGACGGTCGACCTGGGGGCGGGTACGAGCAGCAGCAACGGCGACGGCATCCTCTTGTCGGACAGGACCGGAGGTGGCTGGTACAGGACCAGGTGCTCGACCTCCGCCCAGGGCAGCAGCCGGTTCAGCCCGGCTGTCCGGACGGTCAGGCCGTCGAAGCCGATGTGGAACCGGAACGGCCGGACCGCCTCGACGATGCCCGCGACGCCGGCGAGCATGACGAGCCCGCCGAGAATCAACCCGCCGATCAGTCGAAGGGTGCTGCCGCCCAGCCCGCCCAGCACCATGCAGAAGCCGAACGGCAGCAGGACGAAGCCGATGACAAGACCGACGCGACTGCGGTGCAGGTCCATCGTCTCACCCGCGCTTCCCCGTCTTTCCTGACTCAGAGCGTGACAGCCGGGCGCAAGTTGATCGATGAGGCAGGCGGCGATCTCCCTGGCGGCGGCGCGGTCCCGGCCGGGACGTGTTAGGAAGGGGCCCCGCCTCTACCGCAGACGTTGAAAGGGGGCCCTTCCTTGCACGAGGCCGAGCAGGTGATCCAGCGTGTGCTGCGGGATCTGCGCGACGGCACGCATCGCGGCGTCGTCGTGGACTCGCCTCCCGGTGCCGGCAAGTCGACCCTCGTCGTCCGCGCCGCGATCGAGACCGCCGCCACCGGCGATCCGCTGATGATCGTGGCGCAGACCAACGAGCAGGTGGACGACCTCATCGACCGGCTCGGCCGCAGGGCACCGGAGCTGCGCGTCGGGCGGCTCTCCGCGACCGACTACCGGCCCACCGAGCGGGTCACCGCCCACCCGGCGGTCCGGGTCGCGGCGAAGGTCGCCGACCTCGGCGGCCCGGCGGTCACCATCGGTACGGCGGCCAAGTGGGCCACTGTCACCGAGGGAAGCTGGCCGTGGGCGATCGTCGACGAGGCGTACCAGATGCGCGCCGACGCGCTGCTGCGCGTGGCGGGGCGGTTCGAGCGGGCGCTGTTCGTCGGCGACCCCGGTCAGCTCGACCCGTTCAGCACCGTCGAGACGTTCCGCTGGACCGGCCTGACCTGGGATCCGATGCAGTCGGCGGTGGCCACGCTGCTGCGGCACAACCCGGAGCTGCCGGTGCACCGGCTGCCGGTGTCGTGGCGGCTGCCCGACTCGGCCGCGCCTGTGGTGTCCGCCGCGTTCTACCCGTTCACCGGGTTCCGCGCCGGGACCGGCCCGGCCGACCGGGCGCTGACGTTCACCGAACCGGGTGCGGGTGACGCCTACGACGCCGCGGTGGAGGTGGCCGCCGCCACCGGCTGGGCGTTGCACGAGCTGCCGGCCCGGCACACCGTGCGTACCGATGGAGAAGCCGCCGCGGCCTGCGCGGAGCTGGCGCTGCGGGTGCTGCGGCGCGGCGCGGTCGCGGTCAGCGAGGCCGCGCCCGGCGGCGCGCCGGTCACCGCGGACCGGATCGCCGTCGGGGCCGCGCACCGCGACCAGGTCGCGGCCATCCGGTCCCGGCTGGGCGCGGCCGGGGCGGGCATCACCGTGGACACCGCAAACCGGCTCCAGGGCCGGGAGTACGACGTGACGATCGTGCTGCACCCGCTCTCCGGCCGGCGCGACGCCACCGCGTTCCACCTGGAGTCGGGGCGGCTGTGCGTGCTGGCGTCACGGCACCGGCACGCCTGCGTGGTGGTGGCGCGGGCCGGGATCGGTGAGCTGCTCGACGCGTATCCGTCGACCGAGCGGGTGCACCTGGACGTGCCGGTGAAGTTCCCCGACGGGTGGGAGGCCAACCAGACGGTGCTGACCCACCTCGATGCCCACCGGGCGTGACGAGGGGCCGTCGTGGCAGGATCGGCGGACCGTTCGGATCTTCCGGCGTTCGCGGCCGGTGGGCACGATGGCCGGATGCATCCTCACGATCCCTACCAGCAGGATCCGTACCAGCACCAGGCGTACCACCAGCAGGCGTACCCGCAACAGCCGTACTATCCGCCGCCGGCGTACGTGGAGCAGCCGAGCGAGGGGATGGGCCGGTGGGCGATCGTCCTGTGGGTCACGGTGCCGGCGCTGCTGGTGATCCTGTGCTGCGCCGGATGTGTCGTCTCCGGGTTCGCGGGCGGGTTCATGGAGGGCTTCAACGAGGGCTACGAGTCGTAGGCCGCACCGCCGCCCTCGGCGCGCGGCGCTGGCGGCGGTGCGTTAGACAGGGATCATGACCGCGAGCGTGCTGCCCTGGCTGGGCGGGGGTGTGGTGGCGGTGGCCGCCGGTTTCCTCGCCGCGTTGCTGCCCCGGCGCCGCGCCCGGGCCGAGGGCCGGCGGATCGCCTGGTCGTCGGCGCGGGCGGCGATCCACGACGCCACAGTCAGCCGGGACGCGTCCCCGGCGACGGTGCCGGAGGCCGATCGTCTGCTGGCCCGCGCCGAGCTGCTCGCCGCCGGACGCGGCGGCGCCGACGCGGCCCGCGCGGCGGCCGAGCACGCCCGCCGCGCCGACGAGCTGTGGCGGGCCGGGCGATGACGAGGGTACGCCGGGAGCTGCTGCGCTGGTCGCTGCTGGCCGCCGCGGCGGCCGTGCTCGTCGTGTTCCTGGTGGCGCAGCGGCAGAGCGTGGAGGTCAGCTACGGGCGTTCCCCGTCGAACGCCGCGCTGCCCGAGGGCTCGGCCGGGGAACTGAGCGACGCGAGCGTGCCCTCGGTCGAGGAGATGACCGCGCTGGTCGCCGCCGATCCGGTGGTCCGGCTGCCGGGTGCTGTCGCGCGCTGGGACGAGCAGCGGGTCCGGGCCGCCATCGGTGACCGGGGCACGCGCGTCCTGGTCGCCCCGCCCGGTCTGGACGAGGCCGAACGCCGGCGGGTGAAGGACGTGGAGAACGCCGAGATCCGGATCGTCGGCACCGAGGTCAGCGGGGGCATCTACGTGGCCTCACCGGACGACCTGCCGGGCTGGCGGGCCCGGTTCGCCACCCGCGACGTGACCGGCCCGCTGCTCACGCTGCTGGCCAGACTGCACGACCAGCCGACCCCGCCGGACGGCGACGACCTGCGCTGGCGGGAACCGACCGGCCCGGAACTGGCCCCGGTGGTCGCCGCGCTGCGCGCGACCGGCCGATACGTGGGCACCGGCGCCACGCTGCCCCGACTGCCGGAGAAGGCGGCGAGCGCCGCGTTCCCGGACGGCGCCTGGTTCGTGGTGCTGCCCGCCCAGCCGTACGGGGAACCGCTGCCCGCGTACGGGCCGGCGCTGCACCGGCTCGCCCCGGACCAGCCGCTCGTGGTGATGTACGGCGACTGGATCGAGTACCACGGTCCGGGCGCGGCGTCGTTCGCCGAGGTGGCCGGCGCGAGCTTCTACGCCCAGTTCGGCAGCCGGCTCGGCCGCTACACCTATCCCCAGCAGAACGTGCTCGGTGCGTACCTGGCCCAGGTCACCGACGTGCGGTACGCGGGGCTGTTCGACCGCCCGCTGCCGTACCGGCCGTTCGACCCGCTGCGGGTGGCGCTGCCGGCGCTGCCCTGGATCTTCGCCGGGTGCGTTGCGGGTTTCGTGGTGCTGTCCATCCGTACCGTGCGGGGGTCGGGCCGCCGTCCCGCCGACGTCGGTCCCGGTGGCACGCCGGCCCGGCTGGCCGGGCTCTCCGCGCTGGCGGTGGAGTTGTCGCTGCTCACCGACGCGCGCAGCGACCCCGCGCTGGTCCGGGGCGTGGGCCGGTTGCGGGCGGCCCGGGACGCCTTCGACGAGGGGTTGCCCGACCGGCACGTACGCGAACTGCTCGCCGACGCGGCGGCCGAGCTGGACGACGTGGCCCGGGACGTGCGGATGCCCGGCTACCGGCCGGACGTCTACCTGCGGGCGAGGCTGTCGTGAGCCGCGTCGCGACCCGTCCCGATCGGCCGGCGGCCCGCCGTGGCGCGGCGGTGACCGTCCCGCGCCGGCTGTTCGGCCGCCTGGTCGGTACCGCGTTCGGCCGGGCGGTGCTCGTCTGCCTCGCGCTGGCCGGTTGGGCACTGTGGACCGGAGGCGTCCTGGACGGTCCGGCCGCCCGGCAGGTACGTGGCTCCTCGGTGTACGCGGCGCCCGGGGTGGACCTGGACCGGGCCGCCGCCGAGCGGGTCATCGGCAACCGGCGGCTGGTGGTGCTGATCATGGAGCCGGGCGCCGACCTGCGGGAGGCGTGCGACGACACCGAGCGCGCCACGCAGGGCACGCTGGTGCTGGCGATGAGCCGTGACGGCGAGGACTGGGACACGTACGGCTGCTCCCGCCTCGGCGGCGACGGCCCGCGTGACCTCGGGCGGGCCATGGTCGCCGAGACCACGATCAGCCGGGGCGCCGACGCGTTCGTGGACCGGCCGGTCGAGGCGCTCAAGGTGATCGTGCTCAACTACGACCGGCTGGTCCGGGCCGGTCTGGTGCCGGACGGCGCTCGTACCATCAGCCCGTCGTTGCCCCGGTATCTGCTGGCCGGCGGCGCGGTGGCCGGGGTCGTCGCCGGTGCGGCGGTGCTCTGGTTCGGTGGGCGGCGGGCCGGTCGGCTGGCCGACGCCCGGCGGGCCGGGCGGGACGCGCGCGCCGACGAGCGGGCCGCGCTGGGCGCCGCCACCGCTGTTCTCGCCCAGCAGATCATCGACCTGGACGGGTACGTCGGGCCGGTCGCCCCGGCGTACCGGCGGCTGGCCGCCGACTACGTCGGCCTGCTCGACGAGGTGTCCGACCTCGACGGTGACGCCGAGGCGCTGCGCCGGCTCCGGGAGCGGGTCGAGGAGCTGAGCCGCCGCGCGGTGGATCTCGCCGACGACGCCGCGTCCGGCCGGCGCGCGGACCGCGCGGGCGGCCGGAAGCCGGACCGGACGGGGGCCGGGAGTTCCGGCAGGCGGGCGGCCGGGCGGCCGGACAAGGTCGCGACCGGGCGGTCCGGCCGGGCCGGTGCGACGGCGGGGAAGGGCCGGACGCGCGGACGGGGCCGGCGGTGAGCCGCCGACCCCGTCGTGCGTGCGTCGTCAGCGCTGGGCGCCCACCGTCGAGGCGGCCGGCCAGCTGCCGGTGAAGACCTGGGCGGGCGTCGCGCTGCGGGCGGCGAAGCCGAACAGCGAGTCGACCCGGGCGGCCTCGGTGGAGCTGGGGTACGGGTTGGTGCAGCTCGTGCCGGCGCTGCCACCGGACATCAGGATGGCGCAGTTGCCGTTGTAGTTGTCCGGCAGGCCGAGGATGTGGCCGATCTCGTGCGTCATGATGCGCAGCGGCGAGTACTGCTGGGCCTGGTAGTAGTCGATCACCACGCGGCCGTTGCCGAGGCTGGTGCGCTGGGCGTACGAGCCGCCGCCGTAGGTGTAGGTGATCCGCAGGTTGGACCCGCACTGGGCCATGTTGATGTTGTTCGTGTAGTTGTTCCAGATCGCCGCCGCCTGCACCGCCGTGTTGGCGAACGGGCCGGCCTGGCTGATGTTGTAGCAGACGTTGCGGACGGCGGCGGAGGCCGGAGCCGGGTTGACGGCTACCGCACCGAGCGCTGCCAGCGTCGCGGCCGCGAGGGTGGCGAGGATCCGGGACAGCTTGGGCGTACGCATGGTTCACACTCCTTGGGATGGGGGGTGAGCGGAACGCCGCCAGCCTATATATAGGCATTCATCGATATCAAGGGTTGCGGTGAACTGACCAGGATCGATCATCCGTACCCCTGGTCGTGCGGACCACGGAGCTGGTGACCTGTTCCCGCGAGCCCTTCGACCGGCTCGGCCCGGTCGCCGTGCGCGCCGCGGTGCACCGCTGGCTGCGGCTGATCGCGGCCGACGCGGAGCTGGCGCCGTACCTGATCGGGGTGGACCGCCGCCGGCTCGCCGCACTGCTCACCGCCCGGCTGGACGCGGCGCTGCGCGGCGTGCGGCGGAGCCCGGACGGCGTGCCCACGGACGCCGCCGGCCCGATCCTCGGTGGACCGCGCCGACCGCCGCTGACCGGGGAGCAGCGCTGGCGCGTCCTGGACTACCTGGCCGCCGCGCTCTGGACACTTGACCTGCCGGCGGCGACCGTCGTCGACGCGCAGCGGGCCGTGGCCGGGCTGCTCCGGGCCTGATCGGCCGCCCGGCCGGGTGGCGTGAACCCGGCACAGGAACCGGCGTTCACGCCGCCGGGTATCCCCGGCTTTCCTGTCGGCCTCCCGTCACGCAGGGTGTTTTTCTGATCGCTTCCGGTCGATAGCGTCGGGCCACTGCCGTCGACGAAGGGCCGACGATGAACGACAACGGACAACCGCTCGACCGTCGGCGACTGCTCGCCGGCGCGGCGGCGGCCTCGGCGGTCACAGTGACCGGCCTGGCCGTCGCCTCCACCACCGGCGCCGCGGCGGCCGCACCGGGCCGCCCCGCGACGCCGCTCATCTCCCGGGACCGCATCGCCACCGCCGCGTTGCGCGCGCCCGACGGGTCCGCGCTCCCGGTCGCCGTCCAGGCCGACTTCCACGCCCGGCTCGCCGCCTGGCTGGCGTTCTGGTCGGCGAACTCGCCGTCGGCCTGGAGCGTGCCGGTGCAGGTGGTCGCCCGGATCGAGGCGTCCGGTGACGCGCTGGTGCTGCACGGGATCCGGCACCGCCGCGACGACGAACTGCGCGCCGGCTTCGCCGCCGGCCGGCGGGACGCCACCCACCTGGCCACGCTGGCCAGCCTGCACCACCACTTCCCGAGCGTGCGGGTCCGCCCGGACGGCACGATCCGGGTCGCCGACGGACCCGCCGGGTACACCGGCGCGTCGGAACAGGTCGCCTTCGCGGTCGCGGCCTGCCGCGAACTGTGGGGCGAAGCGGCGGCGACCGCCGACCGCTGGGCGGAGCACGCCGCCCGGGTGCTCGCCCGCGCCGGGCACCGCACCGACGCCGCCTCGCACGCCGGCTGGGCGGCCTTCACCCGCACCAGCCTGCGTCGCGGGCTGGGCACCGAATCGTACGAGTGACCGGAGGAAGCACATGGCCCGCAACGAGTTCCGCTTCGTGGTCGACGGCGTCGACCTGAGCCCCGAGCAGCAGACCCTGATCGCCGCGGAGATCCAGAAGGCCGGCCTGGCCGCGCTGCGTACCGCCGACGCCAAGCTGACCAACCCGCTGACCGTCGGCCACGGCAACATCAAGCTGCGCCCCGAGTGGTACGGGCTCTGGGTCATCGACGGCCCGTTCGCCCAGGACCTCGGCCAGAAGATCAACGACATCGGGTTCTGGATCCAGCGGTGACCGACGCCGCCCGGCCGGCCGGCACGCCGGAGCGGATGTGCCCGAGCACCCCGGCGTCCAACGCCACCGTGTTCCTCGGCATGATCACTCCGGCGGGCCGGGTGGCCTACGTGACTCCGGCCGTACCGGCCGAGGTGGCGCTCGCCGGGCTCGGTGACTCCGACGAGCCGATCGAGTCGCGGGCGCGGCTCGCCGGACCGTGCGTCACCTCGTCCTGTGGCTTCTGGACCGGCTCGCACTGCGGGCTGGGCGCCCGGATGGCCGCTTCGTACGCCGAGACCGCCCCGCCCGCCGAGGAGACGCTGCCGAAGTGCGCGATCCGGCGTACCTGCCGGTGGTTCGCCGAACAGGGACCGGCCGCCTGTCCGGCGTGCGCGCACGTCGTCACCGACGCGCGGCTCTGAACGCGCCCCTGTTCTGTCGGACCCTTCGACTAGCGTCGTGAGGTCATGGAGCCGAGGTTCGGCGAACACATCATCGGGCGGGAGCATCCCGCTGCGCTGCTGCGCGCCGAGGTGGCCCGGCTGGTCGACAGCCACGGCGGTCTCGTCCTGGTCACCGGCGAGCCGGGCATCGGCAAGACCACACTGGTCTCGGCCGCCGCGGACGAGGCCCGCCGCAACGGGGCGCTGGTGCTCGGCGCCGCCTGCTGGGACTCCGACACCGCCCCCGACTACTGGCCCTGGGTGCAGGTGCTGCGCCGGCTGGCCCGGTCCGCCGACGACCCGCGCGGAGTGCGGGAGGCGGCCGGCGCGGGCCTGGCGGCACTGCTCGGCGAGCGCGCGGCGGGCGACATGACCGAGGCGGGTGACGCCGACCGGGCCGAGTTCGACAGGCACGACGCGGTGACCGCCGCCCTGGTCGCCGTCGCACAGCACCGGCCGGTCGCCGTGGTCCTCGACGACCTGCACTGGGCCGACCCGGCGTCGCTGCGGCTGCTCCAGTTCGTCACCCAGCACGCCTGGTTCGAGCGGTTGTTGCTGATCGGCACCTACCGGGACGCCGAAGTCGAATCCGGCGACCACCCGCTGCGGCCGTGGCTGCTGCCGCTCACCGCCAAGGCCACCACCGTCACGCTCGCCGGGCTGGGCCGCGCCGAGGTGGCCGCGCTGATGGCCCGCACCGCCGGCCGGGAGCCCGACGCGAGCCTGGTCGACGAGGTGCACCGGCGTACCGGCGGGAACCCGTTCTTCGTGGAGCAGACCGCCCGGCTCTGGCACACCCACGGCCTCACCGACACCGTCGCACCCGGCGTACGGGAGGTGGTGCGCCGCCGGCTCGACCAACTGCCCGCCGGAGTGGTCGAGGCGCTCACGGTGGCCGCGGTGCTCGGCCGCGAGTTCGGCAGGGGCGCGCTCGCCGCCTGCGTACCCGCTCCGGTCGCGCAGGTCGACCGGCTGCTCGGCCGCGCCGCCGCGGCCCGGCTGGTGCTGCCCCGGAGCGACGGACGGTTCGTCTTCGTGCACGACCTGGTCCGCGAGACGCTCTACGACGGGCTCGCCGAGGACGAACGGCGGGCCCGGCACGCGGCTGTGCTCCGGGCCGCCGACCGGTCGGACGCGCTCGTCGGCGCGCTCAGCCCGGCCCACCTGGCCCGGCACGCCTGGCTGGCCGGCGCCGAGCTGGAGCCGGAACGCGCCGGTGACCTGCTGCTGGCCGCCGCCCGGGACGCCGGGGGCCGGATCGCCGTGGACGAGTCGGTCCGGCACTACCGGCGCGCGCTGGAACTGACCGGCGAGCCCGGCCGGCGGGTCCGGGTGCTGCTGGAACTGGCCGGGCTGCTGCACCACGCCGGCCCGCCGGCCGAGGTCGAGCGGCTGCTGGCCGAGGCCGCCGCGCTGGCCCGGGCGCTGCCCGATCCCGGCGTGCTGACCCGGGTGGCGCTCATCGCGCACCGGCAGCACTCCGCCACCCGCCGCCGGCTCGACGCCGCCGAGCTGGTCCGCGAGGCGTACCGGCGGTTGATCGCGGAACCGGAGCCGGAGCGCCCGGTACGCGCGCTGGTCACCGACCTGATCACCGCCACCGAGACGCTCGCCCGGCACGGCCGCGACGACGAGGCGCTCACCTTCAGCCTGTGGGCCCGCCACGACACCACCTGGGGGCTCGGCACCGCGCAGGAACGGGCCGTGGTCACCGCCGAGATCCGGGAGGTGGCCCGTCGCAGCGGTGACCGGGAGACCGAGCTGTGGGCCACCGCGCTGCGCTGGGTCGCGTTGCTGGAGCTGGGCGACCCGGGCTACCGGCACGAGCTGACCGCGTTCGTGACCGGCGCGCAACACGGCGACGTGGACCGGCCGCGGGTGGCGGCGCTCGCGGACACCGGGATCATCGCCGCCTTCCAGGGCGACCTCGCCACCGCCGAGGCGTGCTTCGCCGAGGCGGAGAGCTACCGCGAGTCGGCGCACTCCGACCACGCCTTCATGACGCACCACATGCGCTGGTCGGTGCTGCTGCTGTACGGCCGCGTCACCGAGGCGGAGGCGGTGCTCGACCGGGTGGGCGCCGGGCACCCGCAGGCCGAGCTGCTCCGGGCGATCACCGCCGCCGAGCGCGGTGACGCGGCCACGGTGCTGCGGCTCACCGCCGCGATCGAGGCCGCGGGCACCGCGTACCCCCGGTCGGTGTCGCCGCTGTGGCTGCGCCTGCGGGCGCAGGCGGCGGCCGTGGACGGCGACCCGGCCCGCTGCGCGGAGGTACGGGCCGCCCTGGCCCCGCACCGCGGGCAGTGGGCGGCGGCGCTGTTCGGGTGCGACATCGGCGGCCCGGTCGACCTGTGGCTGGCCGGTGTGGACGCGGCCGAGGGCCGGTGGGACGACGCGATCGACGGCTACAACGCGGCCCGGGACGCGGCCGACCGGCTGGGCGCCCGGCCCTGGTCGGTGCTGGCCCGGGCCGGGCTGGTGGGCGCGCTCGCCGGGCGCGACGGGCCGGGCGACGCGGCCGAGGCGCGGCGGCTGCGGGCCGGGACGGTGGCCGAGGCGCGGGCGCTGGGCATGGTCCAGGTGGTGGACCGGACGGGCGCGGCGGATCCCGTCCCGGCGGCGTCCGCCGTGGTCGCGCCGGTGGCGGCCCGGCTCGGCGCGTGCGCTCCGGCTCTGGCTGCCGCGTCGTCGCCGGCCGGCCGCCGCGCCGCGTCGGGTCTGTCCCGGGCGGGTGTGGTCCACGGGCGGTCGCCCGACCCCGGCGCGGGCGGTGCGGCCGTGATCCGGCCCGAGTTCCGGCCGGACGGGCCGGTGTGGCGCCTCGCGTACGACGGCGTCGTGGTGCACCTGCCCGACGCCAAAGGGCTGCACGACCTGCGGCTGCTGCTGAGCCGGCCCGGCGCGGACGTGCCCGCCGTCGAACTGCTCGACCCGGCGGCCGGTCCGGAACTCGTCGCCGCGCGCCGCCTCGGTGCCGATCCGGTGCTCGACGACGAGGCGAAGGCCCGCTACCGCCGGCACCTGCGGCGGCTCGACGACGAGATCGACCGCGCGGCGGCCCGCGACGACGGGCGGCGGCTGGCCGAGCTGGACGCCGAGCGCGCGGCGCTGCTCGACCAGTTGCGTGCCGCCGCCGGGTTGGCCGGGCGCAGCCGGCGTCTCGGCGACCAGGCGGAACGGGCACGCAAGGCGGTGACCGGGCGGATCCGGGACTCCCTGCGCCGCATCGACGAGCGGCATCCGGCACTCGCCGCCCACCTGCGCGAGTCGGTCACCACCGGCGGCGCCTGCCGGTACCGGCCGGCCGAGCCGGTGCCCTGGCGGCTCTGACCGGCGAGGTGGCGGGGCCGGGCGGCCCCGCCACCGTCGTCACGTCAGCGGCGGTTGTAGCGGTACATCGTCAGCGTGCCGAACACGACCACGAAGAGGGCGCTCCAGAGCAGCATCCACATGGTGCTCGGGCCGTCCATCGAGCCGGCCATCGCGGCGCGGACCGAAGTGACGAGCTGGGTGATCGGGTTGACCTTGACGAACGCCTGCAGCCAGCCGGGCATGGTGGCCGGGTCGACGAACACGTTGCTCAGGAACGTCAGCGGGAACAGCACCATCATGCTGGTCCCCATCACCGACTTCTCGCTGCGCAGCACCAGGCCGAAGAACGTCCACACCCAGGAGAACGCGAACGAGAAGACCACCAGCAGCCCGATCCCGGCCAGCACCCCGAGCAGCCCGCCGTCGGGACGGAAGCCGAGCACCACGCCCACGGTGAGGATGACCACGGCGGCCAGGACGTAGCGCAGCACGTCGCCGAAGATCATCCCGACGAGCGCCGCCGGCCGCCAGACCGGCAGCGTACGGATCCGGTCGAAGACGCCCTTCTCGATGTCGCTGTTCAACCCGACCCCGGTGTACATGGTGATCATCACGACGCTCGTGACCATGATGCCGGGCAGGAAGAACTGGAGGTACGCACGCGGGCTGTCGGCGAGCGCGCCACCGAACAGGTACGTGAACATCAGCACCATGATGATCGGGAAGGCGGTCACGTCGAACAGCTGCTCCGGCACGTGCTTGATCTTCAGCAGCGCGCGCCAGCCGAACGTCAGCGACGCCGACAGCGCGCCGGGCCGGGCCGGCCGCTCGGCCGGGGCGAGCACAGTGGCCAGCGCCTCCGCGGACGGCATGTAGACGGACGGCGCCCGCCCGGTGGTGATCGCGGTGTCGCTCATCGCGCCGCCTCCAGTTCGTCGTCCCGCTCGTCCGCCGGGACGGCCGGGTGGTCGGTCAGGGCCAGGAAGACCTCGTCCAGGCTGGGCTGGCCGAGGGAGAAGTCGTCCACCACGATGCCGGCGGCGGCCAGCTCGCCGAGCGCCCGCGCCGCCTGCGTACCGGCCTCCAGGTCGGTGCCGTCCTCGCCGACGCGGGCGGTCAGCGCCGCCGGGTCCGCGGCCAGCTGCACCGGTACGCCCAGCGACGCCCGCAGCACCTGCTCGGCCTGCGGCCGCTGCTCCGGATCACGTAGCCGGATGTGGACGCTGCCCGCGCCGATCGACGCCTTCAACTCGCCCGGGGTGCCCTCCGCGATCACCCGGCCGTGGTCGACCACAGCGATCCGGCCGGCGAGCTGGTCCGCCTCGTCCAGATACTGCGTGGTCAGCAGCACAGTCGTGCCGTACGCCACCACCGCCCGCACGATCGCCCACACCTGATTGCGGCTGCGCGGGTCCAGCCCGGTGGTCGGCTCGTCGAGGAACAGCAGATCCGGGGTGTTGAGGATGCTCGCGGCGATGTCGATGCGCCGCCGCATCCCGCCGGAGTACTTCTTCACCTGCCGTCCCGCCGCCTCGGTCAGACCGAACGCGGCGAGCAACTGCTCGGCCCGCTCCCGGGCGCCGGCCCGGCTCAGCCCGAGCAGCCGGCCCAGCAGGACCAGGTTCTCCGCCCCGGTCAGGTCCTCGTCCAGCGAGGCGTACTGGCCGGTCAGGCTCACCCGGGCGCGCACCGCGTCGGCGTCACGCACGACGTCGTGCCCGAAGACCCGGGCCGTGCCGCCGTCCGGGCGCAACAGCGTCGCCAGCACCCGTACGGCGGTGGTCTTCCCGGCGCCGTTCGGGCCCAGCACGCCGTAGACAGTGCCGGCGGGAACCCGCAGGTCCAGCCCGTCGAGTGCCCGGGTCGAACCGAAGGACCGGACCAGGCCCTCGGCCTCGACGGCCAGGCCGGTGTTCCGGTTGCTCATGAATCGCTACCTCTCCTCGTCGGTGTCCTCGACAGGCGGCGTGCCGCCAGACCGATCGCCTGTTTCAACGAGGCCGGAAAGCCGTAGTCGTGCCGGCCTCACCCCGAAGGCGCCAGACGGCCCGCCAGATCCGATCTGGCGGTGGTGGTTGCCGGCCGACGGTGGCCGGTACGGGAGGAAAACCGGTTATGACCGTTCCCGCAGCGGTCCGCCGGATGACCGGTCGCGGACAGTACGCGATCGATCGTCTGCCATATGCTGCGCCGGCATCCGACGCACGGGGGCGTGTCCCGGTTGTGGTTACGCGGACGCCTCTCTGCGCATTGAAACCGAGAGGGGCCCGTCGTGTCCATCGTCCGAAGAGTGCTCGGCGCACTCGCCGTGGCGGCCCTGGCCGTCACCGCCGCACCCACCGCCGCCGGTGCGGCGGCGGATCCGGCAGGGGTGCTCCACCTGACCGTCACCAGGGCCGACGGCAGCCCGGCCGACGGTAACGTCGCCGTGACGGCCGCCGACAACAGCTACGACAAGGACCTCCTGCCGCTCGACGAGTCCGGGCGGCTCAGCGTGGAGGTGCCGGCCGGCGACTACAAGATCGCTGTCACCCCGGTGTACGGCGACGGCCAGGACGACGAGGTGCTCAGGCAGTGGGTGCCGGGCCGGACCAGCTGGGCGCAGGCCGGAACGGTCCGCGTGTCCGCGGGGGACACGACGGAGGTCTCCGAGCGCCTGCGCACGCCCAGCGGGTCGACCCTGCGGGCGCGCGACGCGGTCACCGGCGCCGCGATCGACGGGGTGTGCGTGTTCCTCGACCCCCGGCGCAATCCGTGCGGCGACACCCGGGTGACCGTCCCGCCGCTGATCCCCGGCCCGCAGGAGGTGTGGGTCTACACCCGGGACGACACCCACCTGCCCCGCTACGCCACGGTGAACGTCCTCGCCGACGGCAGCGGCACCGCCGTGGTCGTCCTGACCCCGGCCGCGAACGTGGCCTCCCGGGTGGTCGACGCGGCGACCGGCGCGCCCGTCGCCGGGGCCTGTGTGACGCCGGCGCCCGCCGGCACCGGCGAGCTCCCCGACAACCCGGGACGGTACTGCTCCGACGCCTCCGGGAACGTCCGCGTCGGCCTGGTCGCGGCCGGCTCCTGGAACCTGTTCGCCCGCCCCGCCGGCGGATCGGCGTACGGCGCGCAGTGGGTCGGCGCGACCGGCGGCACCGGTGACGCGAAGCAGGCCCGAGTGGTCGCCCTCCGGGCCGGGCAGACGGTCACCGTGCCCCCGATCCGGCTCGACCGCGCCGGTGTCGTCACCGGCACCGTGACCAGCGCGGCCACCGGCACGCCGGCGACCTCCGGCACCGTGACGCTCGCGCCCGAGTCGGGCCTCTTCCCGGACTGGGGAGTGGAACTGGACGCGCAGGGCCGCTACCGGATCGACTGGCTCGGCCCGTACGCGTGGCCGCTGCTGTTCACCACCGCCGACAACGCCAACCAGTGGTCCGGCGGGTTCGCCCTGCGTGGCAAGGCCGTGCCGGTCACGGTCCGGGCCGGCACCACCACCGTCTACGACCTCGCCGTACGGCGAGGCGTCCTGGTCACCGGTCGGCTCGTCGATCCGGAGGGCCGCCCGGTGGTCGCCGAGCTGACGGTGCGCAACGCACGTACCCACGAGGTCATCGGCCGTACGTCCGACCGCGACGGCGAGTACGACCTGCGCGTGCTCGGCCCCCAGCCGGTCACCGTGGCATGGCTGTGGACACCGCCGTACGTCAGCTATGCCGGCTGGTACGACGGCGCGGCCCGGCCGGCCGACGCCACCGAGGTGACCCTGCCGGGCACCGGAACCCTGCGGCTGGACGTCGAGGTCGACCGGTCCCCGGCCGGTTGAGCGGCACGAGCCGGCTGAGCGGCACGGGCGGTTGATCGGTACGGGCCGGGTGGCGTGTCGGCCACCCGGCCCGGCGCCGGTCAGCGTGCCGAGTCCAGCCGGGTCCGCTGCTCGGCGGTCAGCTCCAGGTCGACGGCGGCCAGGCTCTCCTCCAGCTGCGCCACGGAGGAGAAGCCGACGAGCGGGATCGACGGCTGGTCCCCGCCCATCAACCAGGCCAGCACCACCTGGTTCACGGTGGCGCCGGTCTCGGCGGCCACCGCCCGCAGCGCCGCCAGCCGGGCCGGGGTGGCGGGCAGCACGTACTCCTCGCCGAGCCGCTCCGGCCGGACGTACGCGCCCTTCAGCAGCGGCGAGTACGCGACCAGCGTGAGCTGCGGCTCCGTACGCAGGTAGCTGAGCAGGTCGGGGCCGACCCAGCCGACGTCGCCGTCCGGGTCCAGCTCGCTCGGCACGTCCAGACGCCGGGGCAGGTAGCTGCGGTGGTACTGGAGCACCTCGTACCCGGGCAGGCCGGCCGCGGCGGCGAGCGCGCGGGCCCGCTCGACCCGCCAGGCGCGGTGGTTGCTGGCGCCCAGCAGCCCGACCGTGCCCTCGGCGACCAGTTCGGCGAAGCCCTCCACCGTCTCCCGCATCGGGATCGTCCGGTCCTCGATGTGGGCGTAGAGCAGGTCGATCCGCTCGACGCCGAGGCGCTCCCGGCTGCGCTCGGCGGACTCGCGGATCACCTTGGCCGACAGCCCTTCCGGGTTGTCGACATAGCTGGTGCCGGGGGCGAGCGGGCGGGCGCCCAGTTTCGTCGCGATGACCACCTCGCCGCCGATGCCGCGGCTGCGCCGCCAGCGGCCGAGCAGCTCCTCGCTCTCGCCACCCTGGCCCCCGTTGTGCCAGAAGGCGTAGTTGTCCGAGGTGTCGATGAAGGTGCCGCCCGCCTCGACGTACCGGTCGAGGATGGCGAACGAGGTGGCCTCGTCGGTGGCGGTGCCGAACAGCATCGCGCCGAGACTGAGCACGCTGACCTCGCGGCGGGTGGCCGGGTCCGTGCCGATGGTGCGGTAGCGCATGTCTTCCTCCCCGTCGGAGCTTTGCCGGTCACCCTGCCCCTTCGAGTACGCGCGAAGTCAACAACGGAGGGGCCCCGGGTCTCCCCGGGGCCCCTCCGACGTGTGGCTGCTCAGCTCGGGATGTAGTCGAACTCGTCCGGGTTCGGGCCCGTCCGGCCGGCCTCGCCCCGGTCCAGCGAGGTGAGCCGCTCCATCGCGGCGTCGTCGAGTGTGAAGTCGAAGATCGCGAAGTTCTCCTCGATCCGCTTCGGGGTGGTGGACTTCGGGAAGACGATGTCGCCGCGCTGCACGTGCCAGCGCAGCACCACCTGGGCCGGGGTCCGGCCGACCTGCTCGGCGACGTCGACGACTGTCGGGTCGCCGAGCACCTTGCCCTGCGCGATCGGCGACCACGCCTCGGTGGCGATGCCGTGCGCCTTGTCGTACGCCCGCACCTCCTCGTTGCCGAGGTAGGGGTGCGCCTCGATCTGGTTGACCGCCGGCACCACGTCCGCCTCGGCGGCCAGCCGCTCCAGGTGCGCGACCTGGAAGTTGGACACGCCGATCGACCGCACCGTGCCCTCGCGCCGCAGGTCTTCGAGCACCTTCCAGGTGGAGACGAAGTCGCCGTCGTAGCGGGTGGGCAGCGGCCAGTGGATCAGGAACAGATCGAGGTAGTCGAACTTCAGCTCCCGCAGCGACTGCTCGAACGCCTTGCGGGCGTCGTCCGGGCGGTGGAAGCCGTTGTTCAGCTTGCTGGTGACGAAGACCTCGCCGCGGTCCAGCCCGGAGGCGCGCAGTGCCTGACCCACCTCGGCCTCGTTGCCGTACATCTGGGCGGTGTCGATGTGCCGGTAGCCGACCTCCAGCGCGGTGCCGACCGCCCGCGCGGTGTCCTTCGGCTCGATCTGGAAGACGCCGAAGCCCAGCTGCGGGATGGTGTTGCCGTCGTTGAGTGCGATGTCCGGAATGCCGTTCTGGGCCATGAGAGCCTCATCTCCGATCGTGCGGTGCCCGGGGCGCGTCCGTGCCGACTGCCCCCGGCCGTGCCAACCGGATGTCTCTACCCGCTCGCCACGCTTCCTCACATCGGGGACGAGCGTCAACCCCAGATCGAGCGTGCCCACTCGGGGTGGTCGACGAACGGGTTCCGGTTGCCCTGCCAGCGCTCGTAGATGCGCTGGTTGCGGCGCTTCTCGAAGGCGTCCGGCGGATCCTGGTCGTTCCAGGCCAGCAGCTTCGACAGTCGCCCGAGCCGGGGCGCGGAGCCGTTGGAGACCGAGTCGTTCGGTTCCAGGTCCGGCCAGCCGTCGCCGCCCTCGTACCGGATCGCCATGTAGAGGATCATGCGGGCCACGTCGCCCTTCACCGCGTCGCGCGGCTCGAACGAGTCGGCGTCGGTGTAGCAGCCGGGCGCCTCGGCCACCGCGCCGCCGCCCGCGTCGAAGTCCTTGTTGCCGCGCGACGAGTTGACCGACACGTCCTCCGGCCGCAGGTGGTGCACGTCGGTGCCGGGGCCGGTGGCGGTGCCGAAGTCGCCGTGCGACTTGGCCCAGACGTGCTCGCGGTTCCAGTCGTTCGCGCCGCCACCGTTGCTGGTCTTGCTCTGTGAGCGTCCGCTGTAGAGCAGGATCACGTTGGCCGGGTCGGCCGGATCCTGGTCGGTGTCCTTGAGCGCGTCCCACACCTGGTCGTAGCTGAGCTTCGTCTGCACCTTGATGATGCCGTGCAGCGCGGTGCGCAGCGCCGGCCCGGTCCGGCCGGCCGCGGCCGCGTAGTACGCGTCCGGCACGGCGGTGCCGGTCGGGCTCGGGGTCGGCGTGGGGCTCGGCGTGCCGCCGCCGAGGCTCATCGCGGTCGGGTTCTTCAGCCCGCCGTGGCTGAAGTACGCGGTGAGCGTGCCGGTCGCGGTCACCTGCCGCCCGCGCAGCGACGGGTTGGTGAGCAGCCCGAAGGTGCTCCGCCAGGCGGCCGTCACCTGTACGTACAGCATCCGGCTCGTGCCGGTCTCGCCGGCCTGGTCGGCGAGGGCGACAGCGGTGTCCGCGGTGAAGCCGGCGGTGAGCACCGTGGTGGCGGCGGTGGGCTGGCCGATGACGTAGCCGGTGACGGTGGCCGTCCGGCCGTCCTGGGCGGCGAGCGCCTGCGCCACGGTCAGGGGCGTCGCGGCCGACGCGGCGCCGGTCACGCCGAGCGGGATCCCGACCGCGACGGCGAGCACGACCGCCGCGATCAACCGCCCGGGTCGCGAGCGGGTGACGCGCTTCATATTCATGATCAGCGATACTAGTCGCCGCCGGCCGGTTTGCGGAGGGGTGCGCTGCCCGCTACGTCACGAGGCCGCCAGCCGGGCGTAGACGTCGCCGGAGCGACCGGCCGGGCGGTACGTCTCCAGCAGGCGTACCAGCTCGGCCGCGTCCAGCCACCGATCACTGGCGAAGCGCATGGTCTCCACCGGCGAGTAGTTGTAGCGGTAGCCGCCCGCCGTCGCGCCCAGCCGTTCCACCAGCTCCAACGCGGCCAGCGCGGAGTCGTGCGCGGGCGGCAGGTATTCGAACGACAGCCCGCGCACCGGACGGCTGAGCCCGGCCAGCACGTCGACCTCGAAGCCCTCGACGTCGACCTTGCAGAACGCCGGTACGCCGTGCCGCGCGATCAGGTCGTCCAGCGTCACCACCGGCACCTCGACCGACCGGTCCCAGCGGACCCCGGCGAAGCTCGGGTCGGCGGTGACCGACTCGATCCACGACGACGACATGGTGGACACCGTCGGCGTCGCCGACGACAGTTCCAGCCGCGCGCTCCCGGATCGAGCCCCGACCGCTGTCGGCTCGATCATCACGTCGGCGTCCCGCCCGAAGCCCAGACGCAGCACCCGCAGACAGTCCGGCTGCGGCTCCACAGCGACCACCCGCGCGCCCAGCCGCCGCCAGGTACGCACCCGGCCGCCCACGTGGGCGCCGATGTCGAAGCCGAGCTCTCCGGGGGAGAGGAACTGCCCGTAGAGCTGCCGGGCACGCCGGTGCTTGGCCGGCTGGCCGTGGTAGACGGCCAGGGAACGGGTGATCCCCCAGGCCCGAGCGAGCATCGTCACGACATCCCTAACTGTGAGTGGTGGACTGCGGTCCGAACGCGTTCAGGAACCGGTCGCGGAACGACTCCATCGGCCAGACCGGGGCCTGCGGGCCGGGGTTGAGGCCGTCCTGCCAGCCCCACCCGGCGATCCGGTCGAGCACGGCCGGGTCCTTCGCCACGACGGTGATCGGCACGTCCTTGCCGGCGCCCTCGCCGGTGACCGCCCGGGCCGGCTGGTGGTCGCCGAGGAACACGAGCACCAGGTTCTCGTCGCCGTACCGTTGCACGTAGGAGATGAGCGTGCGCAGCGAGTAGACCACCGCCTGCCGGTACGCCTCCCGGGTTCCCTCCGCGGAGCGGTCGGCTCGCGCGGTCCCCTTGTACACCGAGCCGTCGCCGACGTCGTCCCAGTCGACCAGCGGCGGTACCGGTGTCCACGGGATGTGGCTGGACAGCAACGGGATCTCGGCCATCACCGGGGGGTGGCCGGGTCCGCGTTCGCGGCGCTGGAACGTCGACAGCGTGTACTGGTCCGGCGGTGAGGAGAAGCTGAACAGCGGTCCCCGGTAGCCGAGTTCCTTCATGCCGTACACCTGGTCCGGGGAGAAGAAGTCGGCCTCCGGCCAGGCCCGGGTGAGCGCCGGCATGACCAGCGTGGTGCGCCAGCCGGCGCGCTTGAACGCGCCGTTGAGGGTCAGGTGGTCACTGCGGACCAGGTTGGTGTAGCGCAACTGGTTGTCCGCCCGGATGCCGCTCATCAGCGTGGCGTGCGCGAGCCAGCTCCCGCCGCCCGTGGTGGACGAGGTGAGGAACGCACTGCGGCTGCCGTATCCGGCCGTGCGCAACTGCCGGGTGCCCTCGTCCAGGACGGCGTCCACCTCCGGCGCGAGGTCCGGATCCTCCAGCGCGACCCGGCCGTAGCTCTCCACGAACGTGAACAGCACGTCCTTGCCGCGCAACGCGGTCAGCAACCGCTCGCCCGGGACGTTCTGGAACGGGTCGCCGGCGAGCTGCGTGTTCAGCGTCTCCTGGTCGTTGAGGCCCGCCCGAACCTGCCGGGCCCGGTCGTGGAGACCGGCCGCCACGGTGTCGGCGGCGACCGGGACGCCCGGCACGATCTGTGCGCCGAGTACGGCGCAGACCACCCAGGCGGCGGCGAACGCGGTGGTCGCGCGCGCGGTCACCACCCGGTGGCCGGCCACGACCCGGGTCAGCCGCCGCACCGACAGCGTCACCAGCAGCGGTACGGCGAGGACGGCGACCACTGCCAGCGCCACCGCACCTACCTCGGCGGCCCGGCCGTACGACTCGGACAGGAACTCCGCGCCCGCGCCGAGGAACGTCCAGTCGGCGATCAGGTCGAAGGGGCGGTCCAGGACCAGCGAGAACCCGAGGTCGGTGACCTTGAGGACGAGGACCAGGCCGAGCAGCGCTCCGAGAACCGTGGCCACCGCCCGGCGGCGTCGTGGCGGCAGCACCAGCAGCAGGGCGACGGCGATCAGCCCTTCCACCGGGATGCGTAGGAACGCGCCGGGGCTGAGCCCGTTGACGTCACTCGGCGCGACGAGCGCCACCAGCACGAGCGCGGCGGCGAGCGCGGTGACCGTAGCGGTGAGCACCCGCCGGGGGCGCCGCCGCCCTGGCACCGGCGCGTCGTCGGTCGTGGTGCCGGTTTCGTTGTCGTCGGTCGTGGTGACGTCCGGGGCGTCGTCGTCGCCGTCCGTCCGGCGGGACAGGTCGGTCACCGGTGCCGCCCGCCGACCTCGGCGGGCTGGCGCGCGATCCGCACGTCCGGCGTCCACTCGGGCCGGTGGTCCACCGGCGCGGGGGAGACCGGCGCGGCCGGGAGCGCGCGCGGCGCCGGGCGTACGCGGTGCCGCCACAACCAACCGACGTCACGGCCGAACGACTCGACGAGCAACGCGAGCGCGCCGAGAAGCACGGCGACTGCGAGCGGCCGGGGCAGGACGCCCGCCGCCACCACCGCCAGCGCGATGCCCTGCGTGGCGGCGACCACCTTGCGCCAGTAGCGCGGCGGCAGCGAGCCGCGCATCCACGGCAGCACCCATCCGGCGGCGACGAAGACGTACCGCATCGCGCCGATCACCAGCACCCAGGCGCCCACCTGGTCGGCGACGTACCCGCAGAGGACCAGGACGAGGAAGGAGTCAACCTCCATGTCGAACCGGGCGCCCAGCGCGCTCACCGTCCCGGTGCGGCGGGCCACCTGCCCGTCGACCCAGTCGAGGGAGAGCGCCACCGCGCTCAGTGCGACCAGGACCGGCACCGCGATCGGCTCGCGGAACGAGTCGACGGTCAACGCGGCCACGCCACCGGTGAGCGTCGCCCGGGTGAGCGTCACCCAGTCCGCCGGCCCGAGCCGGTCCGCACCCGAGCGGCGCAGCCCGTATCCGAGCGCCGCGACCGTCACCACCCCGAAGAGCAGACCGGCAAGCCAGCCGTACGCGCTCAGGCCGACCGTGCCGGCCAGGGCCGCGAGTACGCCGACCTGGAGAATCGCCCCCGCGAATGGATCAGTTCGAAGTGCGGACACCATGCCTCCGAGGTAGACGTCACGAACCACACCTGTGTACGGAGAACATGCCCGAACAGTTCGTTCTGATGCCGGAAACGCGCCAGCAGAAGTAGTGACACCGGCAGCTTCGCACGTTTGTTCGCTTGCACGTAAGTACGTACTTCCGTACTATCACCGGCGTGGCAAGCGTGGAGGAACGGCTCGCGGCCCTGGAGGCGCAGGTGGCCCGGCTCACCGGCGAGCGGGACGCGGGACACGGCACGACGACCGGCGAGGTCGCGCCGGCCGATGCCCTCTGGGCACTCGGCGGCCTGAAGCAGCGGATTCCCGCCGACGGCACCGGCGCGGTGCTCTACACCGGCACCGTCCGGACCGGGGAGCGGCACTACGACTGGCAGTACGGCGCCACGGTCGACGACCTGCTCGACGAGGACTGGCCCGCACTGGCCGGCACGCTCACCGCGCTGGCGCATCCGGTGCGACTACGGCTGCTGCGCGAGATCCTCGGCGGGCGGCACGGCACCGCCGAACTGGCCGACCTCGACGGGATCGGCACCACCGGTCAGCTCCATCACCACCTGCGGCAACTCGCCGCCGCCGGCTGGCTGCGCAGCGGCGCCCGCGGGCGCTACGACATCCCGCCGGAGCGGGTGGTGCCGCTGCTGGCCGTCCTGACCGCCGCCCGCCGCTGACCCGGCCGGTCACCTCGACGGAAGGCTGCCCTCATGCGTACCCCGATCGTTCTCGCCGTCGCCGCCGGCCTCGCCGCCTCGGCCGTGGCGGCGGTCCGGAAGCCCCGACCGCCGCGCCTGGGCCCGCAGTGGACCGGCGACGCGGACCTGGCCGCGACCCTCCGCGCCGCCGTCGACGACGCCGAGGGACTGCGCGGCCTCGCGGTGGCAGTGATCGAGGGCGACCGGGTCCGCGTCGCGGGCCTCGGCGACCGGGCACGCGGCGGGCCGGCCGTCGAACCGGGCACGCCGTTCGAGATCGGCTCGATAGCCAAGCCGCTCACCGGCATGCTCCTGTCCCGGCAGGTGGCGGCCGGGGTGGTCGGTCCCGACGACCGGCTGGCCGCCGTCCTGCCCGGCGTGACCGGTCCGGCCGGCGAGGTCACGCTCGCCGAGCTGGCCAGTCACCGGGCCGGGCTGCCCCGGCTGGCGCTCGGCTCCGCGGGCGCGATGGTCCGCACATGGTGGGCGGCGTCCACGGCCGGAAACGCGTACGCCGGTCACGACGTGGACCGGATCGTCGCCGCCGCCGCGAACACCGAGCCGGGCGGAGACCGCGGCACCGTCTCCTACTCGAACTTCGGCGCGGCGCTGCTCGGCCAGGCGCTGGCGGCCCGGGCCGGCGTCGGCTATCCGGAACTGCTGCGCCGGGACGTGCTGCGTCCACTGGGCATGACCGCCACGCTGGCCGCCACCGAGGCCGGGCACCTGCCGGCCGGGCGGGCCGAGGGCGCCACCGCCGCCGGGCGGGCCGCCGACCCGTGGCTGGGCGCGGGCTACGCCCCGGCCGGCGTCGGCATCTGGTCCACGGCCGAGGACCTGGCCCGGCTCACCGCCGCGATGCTCGCCGGCACGGCCCCCGGCGCCGACGCCGCCACGCCCCGCTTCGACGCCGGGGAGGACCGCCGCGTCGGGTACGGCTGGTTCACCAGCCGGCACGGCGACCGGGAGATCGTCTGGCACAACGGGGGCACCGGTGGCTTCCGGTCGTACCTGGGCTTCGACCGGGCAGCCGACCGGGGTGTGGTGGTGCTCAGCAACACCACACGTGACATGGACCCGATCGGCCTGCGGCTGCTCGACGTCTGAGGCGACGCGGCGGTCAGCGGGCCGGGCCGGCGGTGTCCCCGTCGCGCCGGGCCAGCGCCGAACGGCGGTAGCCGTACAGCGCGTAGACGACCGCGCCGAGCAGGAACCAGGCGCCGAACCGCAGCCACGTCACCGGGTCGAGGAACGTGATCAGCCAGATCGAGAAGATCACGCCGAGCGCCGGCACCACGGGCATGCCGGGGAGCCGGAACGTACGCGGCGCGTCCGGGCGGCGGTAGCGCAGCACGATCACCGCCACGCACACCACCACGAACGCCAGCAGGATGCCGATGTTCGTCAGCTCGGCGGCCTGCCGGATCGGCAGGAAACCGGCGATCAGCGCCGAGCCGACGCCGACGATCCAGGTGACCCGGGTGGGCACCCGGCGGACCGGGTGGACCTTGGCGAACCAGCCGGGCAACAGTCCGTCCCGGCTCATCGAGAACCACACCCGGGTCACGCCGAGCATGAAGGTGAACATCACGGTGAGGATGCCGATGATCGCCCCGACCGCGATCACGCCGGCCAGCCCGGAGAGCCCGACCGAGGCGAACGCGGAGGAGAAGCCGCTCTCCGGGTCGATGTCCCGGTAGTTCTGCATGCCGGTGAGCACCAGCGTGGCCAGCACGTACAGCACCATCGAGACGACCAGCGACCAGATGATCGCCTTCGGCATGTGGCGGCGGGCGTCCCGGGACTCCTCCGCGGCGGTGCTCATCGCGTCGTACCCGAAGACCGCGAAGAAGACGGTGGCCGCGCCGGTGATCGCGCCGCCGACGCCGAACGGGAAGAACGGCGAGTAGTTGGCGGTCTTCACGTGGAAGAAGCCGACCACGATCACCAGCAGCACGACGGCGACCTTGAGGACCACCACGAACGTCTCGAACCGCGCGGCGGCCCTGATGCCCCGGGTCAGCAGGAACGCGATGAGCAGGCAGAGCACCACCGCGAACAGGTCGACCCGGTGCCCCTCGCCGGTGCCCGGCGCGCCGAGCATCCAGGCCGGCAGGTCCGCGCCCAGTTCGTTGACCAGGAAGCCGAAGTAGCCGGAGATGCCGATCGCGACCACGGCGACGATCGCCGTGTACTCCAGCAGCAGGTCCCAGCCGATGAACCAGCCGACCGCCTCGCCCAGCACCGCGTACCCGTAGGTGTAGGCCGACCCCGCCTTGGGGATCATGCCGGCGAACTCCGCGTACGACAGTGCGGCGGCGGCGCTGGCCAGACCGGCGATCAGGAACGACACCAGCACGGCCGGGCCGGCGGTCTCGTTCGCCACCGCCCCGGCCAGCGCGAAGATGCCCGCGCCGATGATGCCGCCGACCCCGATCGCGGTGAGCTGCCACAACCCCAGTTCGCGGGAGAGGCCCTCGTCGGTCTCGTCGGCGATCTGCTCGACCGGCTTGCGCCGGAAGATGCCCTGTCCCACCGCCATGCCGGCCCCTCCCCGTCACCCGCGTCGTACCGTCCGGGGCCACCGCGTCCGACGAGCCGCGACCCCGCCATGGACGAACGTAGATCCTCGGCGCGAAGATCGCAGCGCGACGGCGGCGGTCACCCCGGCGGCGGACCGGCGACCAGCCGCCAGTACTGCCGTTTGCCCTCGTCGCGGACCACGACACCGAGCCGGGCCAGCTCCCCGTGCAGCTCCCGGGCCTCGCCGTCGTGGCCGCCGTCGAGCGCCCGCTGCCGGGCGCGCAGCAGGGCGTCCGCACCGGGCGGCAGGCCGGGCAGCCCCTCCACCCAGCGCCGGTACGCGTCCCGGTGCGGGTCCTGCTCGATCCACGGCCAGCCCTGCCGGGTGAAGGCCGCGCGCAACCGCCCGGCGTCCAGGTCGGACTTCTCCCGGGCCAGCTCGCCGCCGGCGGTGTCGAGCAGCACCAGCGCCGTGCCGTCGACGAACACCCCGGCCACGTCGGCGCGGGCGAGGTCACGGCCGTGCCCGTCACGGTGCAGCCGTACCGACCGGTGGCCGACCGTGACGGTCAGCCGCTCGCGGACCGCCACCACCGCCAGCAGCAGGCCGGCCAGCAGGCCCACCCCGATCCCGATCGGGTACGAACGCTCGTCCGGCCAGCGGGCGAGCAGCTCGAACAGGCCCTGGAACGGGAACCAGGCCAGCCCGGCGATCCAGCCGGACAGCGCGGTCAGCCCGGCGGCCAGCCCCGCCCCGGCCAGTGGGAATCCTGCCCAGAACAGCACCAGCTCGCCGCGTCCGCCGTCGACCACGACGTCCTCGCCGGGTTGCCGGGCGGCCACGGTCAGGACACCTCCCGGCGCATGGTGCGGACCAGGCCGGCGGCCAGCGGCAGGAGCATCCAGACGGCGACCGATACGGCGAGCCGGCCCCACTGCCCGCCGGTCATCTCGGCGCCGAGCAGCGGCTCCATGGTGAGCGAGGTGTCCAGCCAGCGGGCCGGCTCACGCAGCGCGGAGATCATCGCGGACAGCAGGCTCCACACGGTGGGCAGCAGCAGGTAGGCGACGATCGCCAGCGGCGTGTTCAGCAACAGCAGGCCGAAACCGGCGCCCATCAGCACGTTCACCACCTGGAACACGGCCGCGTGCGGCAGCAGTCGCCAGTCGAACGTCCAGGCCCCCGCCCCGCCGGTGGCGTCGGCGGCGAGCGTGCCGGCGGCGGCGACGGCGAGGCTGACGAGCACCGAGGCCAGTGCGGCGAGCACCACCGCGGCGAGCTTGGCGATGATCACCCGCTCCCGGCGGGGCACCAGCGCGAACGTGGTGAGCGCGCTGCGCTGCGACCACTCGCCGGTGATGGAGAGGATGCCGAGTACCGGCAGGAGCAGCCCGACCGGCAGCAGCGACGGCGTGAAGAACGCGGTGAACGTCTGGTCCGGCGCGTCGAGGACGAACAGCTGCACCACCACGATCACGGCCGCGATCAGGCCGATCGCGATCAGCAACCAGCGTCCGGCCCGGGTGTCGGCGAGCTTGCGCAGCTCCACGGCGGTCAGCCGGGCCAGCGTCGGTCCGGCGACGACGGCCTCGGGTCGTGGCGGCGCGGGGGTGCGGGTGGCGGTGGTCATCGGACGGCCTCCTTGGTCGACGCGCCGGCGGTGAGGGTGAGGAAGAGTTGTTCCAGGCCGCCGCTGCCCGCCGGGCGCAGCTCGGTGAGGACCAGTCCGGCGTCCGCCGCGGCCTGGCCGACCTCGCCCGGCTCGGCCCGGACGACGAAGCCGCCGTCGGTGCCGGCGGTGGCCGGCAGCGCGGCCCGCTCCAGCGTCAGGCGCAGGGCGTGCGCGTCACGGGCGCGGACGAGCGTGCCGGCACCCGCGAGCAACTCGTCCTTCCCGCCCTGGGCGACCACCCGGCCGCCGCCGATCACCACCAGCCGGTCCGCCACCGCCTCCACCTCGCGCAGCAGATGCGAGGAGAGCAGCACCGTCCCGCCCCGGTCGGCGAAGTCGCGCAGCAGGCCGCGCATCCAGAAGATCCCCTCCGGGTCGAGGCCGTTGGCCGGCTCGTCCAGGATCAGGATCCGGGGGTCGCCCAGCAGCGCCAGCGCCAGGCCGAGCCGCTGCCGCATGCCCAGGGAGTACGCGCCGACGCGGCGCCGGGCGGCGGTGTCGTTCAGCCCGACCTGGTCGAGTGCCGCCGCCACCCGTTCCCGGCCGACGCCCATGGTGCGGGCGGCGAGCGTGAGCGTCTCCCGCCCGGTGCGCCCGGCGTGCTGCGCCGAGGCGTCGAGCAGCACGCCGATCTCCCGGCCCGGATTGGGCAGCTGCCGGTAGGGGCGACCGCCGACGGCGGCGCCGCCCGAGGTGGGCGGCGTCATCCCGCAGATCATCCGCATCGTGGTGGACTTCCCGGCACCGTTCGGCCCGAGGAAACCGGTCACCGAGCCCGGTTCGCACCGGAACGTGACGTCCTCGACGGCGGTGTGCGGGCCGTACCGCTTGGTGAGCTGGTCGACTTCGATCATGCCGTCGAGCCTGCCGGGGCCACCCGGTCACGCGCTGCGGCCGGCGGTCGGCGCCGCCGTCGACCTCGGTTCACCGCAGGCGTCGACTTTGGTAGCTGGTAGCCGGTCCGGACGGCTTCCTAGCATGGACGGGTGACCAGCGCCGCCGTACCCGATCACCCCTGGCTCCTGCCGGGTTCCCTGGTGCCCGCCCGCGCCCCGCGGCGGACCCCACGGGACTGGTTCGTGGACAGCGTGCTGTTCGTGGCCTCGCTGCTCTGGGTGCTGATCACCCACGGCGACGTCACCAGCGCCACCCCGGAGTTCGGCCTCAACGCCGGTCCGGCCTGGCTGGAGGAGGCCGACCTGCTGATCGGCCTGCTGGTCAGCGGAGCGCTCTGGCTGCGCCGGCGCTGGCCGGTCGGGCTGGCGGTGGCCACCGCGCCACTGGTGTTCTTCTCGATCACGTCCGGCCTGGCGTTGCTCGTCATCACGTTCACCGTGCTCGTGCACCGGCCGCTGCCGGTGGGTCTGGCCCTGGCGGCGTGGAATGTGCTGAGCCTGCCGGTCTACCTCGCCGTCCGGCCCGACCCTACGATGCCGTTCTGGGGTTCGGTGATCTGGACCGCGCTGTTCATCGGCGTGGTGGTGGCCTGGGCGCTGTTCGTCCGGGCCCGCCGCCAGCTGGTGCTGTCCCTGCGCGACCGGGCCGAGCGGGCCGAGGCCGAGCAGCAGCTCCGGCTCGACCAGGCCCGGCAGCTCGAACGCGGCCGGATCGCCCGCGAGATGCACGACGTGCTCGCCCACCGGATCTCCCTGCTCAGCCTGCACGCGGGCGCGCTGGAGTTCCGGCCGGACGCGCCGCCGGAGGAGGTGGCGCGGGCGGCCGGGGTGATCCGGGCCAGCGCGCACGCCGCGCTCCAGGACCTGCGCGAGGTGATCGGCGTGCTGCGGGCCGAGGTCGGCTCCGAGGCCACACCGGAACGGCCCCAGCCCACGCTGGCCGACGTGCCCGCGCTCGTCGCCGAGAGCCGCGACGCCGGGGTACGGGTCGGCGTGGTCGACGAGGTGGCCGAGCCGGAGGCGGTGCCCGCGGCGATCGGGCGCAGCGCGTACCGGATCGTGCAGGAGGGGCTGACCAACGCCCGCAAGCACGCGCCGGGCGCGGTGGTGACGGTCCGGCTCGCCGGCGGCCCGGGGGACGGGCTGGCGGTGGAGATCCACAACCCGTGGCCGGTGGGCGCGTCGCCCACCGCCATTCCCGGCACCGGCACCGGGCTGGTCGGGATCGCGGAGCGGGTCACGCTCGCCGGTGGCCGCCTCGAACACGGGCGGGACGCCGACGGCGGGTTCCGGCTGACCGCCTGGCTGCCCTGGGCGGCGGCGCAGTGAGCGCGCCGGTGCGGGTGCTCGTCGTCGACGACGACCCGCTGGTCCGCGGCGCGCTGTCGATGATCCTCGGCGGCGTACCCGACCTGGCCGTGGTCGGCGAGGCCACCGACGGCGCCGAGGTGCCCGAGGCCGTCGCCGCGTACGCCCCGGACGTGGTGCTGATGGACATCCGCATGCCCCGGGTCGACGGGCTGGCCGCCACCGAGGCGCTGCGGGCCACCGCCGACCCGCCCGAGGTGCTGGTGCTCACCACCTTCGACGCCGACGAGCAGGTGCTGCGGGCGCTGCGCGCCGGGGCCAGCGGCTTCCTGCTCAAGGACACCCCGCCCGCCGAGATCGTGGCCGCGGTACGCCGGGTCGCGGCGGGGGAGGCGACGCTGTCCCCGGCGGTGACCCGCAAGCTCATCGCGCACGTCACCGGCACCGCACCGGTGCCCGGCGCGGACCCGAAGCGGGAGCGGGCGGTACGGCTGCTCGACGGGCTCTCCGAGCGGGAGCGGGAGGTCGCGGTGCTGCTCGGCCGGGGCCGGACCAACGCGGAGATCTCCGCCGAGCTGTTCATGAGCGTGGCGACCGTGAAGGCATACGTGTCCCGGCTGCTGACGAAGCTCGACCTGAACAACCGCGTGCAGGTGGCCCTGCTGGTCCAGGACGCCGGCCTGGACTGACTGTGAGGCTGGCCGGGTCGGCCCGTACGTGATGGGCTGATGTCGGCGGCAGTGGACGT
>NZ_JBAKHP010000040.1:0-39901 GCF_036902745.1 Micromonospora sp. CPCC 205554
CCCTACCAACCACGCCCCACCAGCCCCGTCCCCGCTTGACGAAACCCATAGGGACACCCCCCCGCTGCGCCTCCTCCTGCCTGGCCTTCGCTGCCTCTCGGACTGCCAGTCGAGGCACGGATGGCCTCCCCTATCCGATCGTCCTGGCCGAACATCCCGATCCCTCGCGAACCGGGGCGGCGGACTAGCGGGGCCGGCATACCCCCACGGACCACCTGAACCCCTGCCAATCGGTCGCTTGCCTGGATCGCACAGCAGGCGCTGTCCGGAGGTCTGCTCGACCAGCGGCACCCCCGGAATACAGCTGATTCGCTGTCGCGTCGACCGACCGCTGAGCCGTTTGACACCTCGGCACACGGGTAGACCGCGACCTGGTCCGAGGGGTGGGCCGAGGATCGGAGCCACAGATGGTGGGCTTCGTCCGGTCCGCATGCAGGCGAGGCCCGAGGGGTGCGGGATGGCCGAACCGGAGAGCCGGGACAGCAACGCACGGGAGTCGCCCGCGCAACCGTGCGACCACATCGATCCGCAGCGCAACGCCGAGGAGGGCCCAGAAGTCTCGGTTCGGGGCCAAGACCTCGGTGGCAGCGACGGGCCAACGAATGCAGGGCCGAGCAGATACTTCGCCGTACAGCGTGGTGAACACGACCTGCCCCGGCCGACCGGCGGACGCAGCAGCAAGACGATGTCAGACCCGGACGTCGTCCTCCAGATCCCGCAGGCCAAAATCGATCAGATCCACGTCGAGGTCGACAACCTCGTCGCCTCCGTCTCCCTACGAGCCCGACTGGGTAGCCTGCTGCAGCTCGACGTGGGCGTCCAGGCGCAGCTCGGCACGGTGAAGATCGACATTAAGGGCGTCGAGGCGGAGGCGATGCTCGAGGTTCGACTCGACGAACTCCGCGGCATCCTCGACAGCGCCCTCCACACCATCGAACGCAACCCTCAGATCATCGAGTCGCTGGTCAAGACCGTGGACACCGCCGCGAACCAGGTCGGACAGACAGCTCAGCAGGCGGTCGGGCCACAGGGGCCACTAGCTCGGACACTCGACCACGTGGGGCAGACGGCGCAGGAGGCACTGGGTCCTGAAGGACCGCTCTCGCAGACGCTGCAACAGACCACCCGACAACTGGCTCAGAACCAAGGGGTGTCAGCTGGTGGCCTGGGCGGATCTCCTGCCCGAGCAGCCTGGCAACGGATGAAGAGGATTGTCAACAGCAGCCAGCCGCTGAGGCAGATCACGGCGCGCCTGGTAGGACCGCAGGGGCAACAGCAGCAGGGCTGAGCGACATCCGTCTGGCGCATGGAGTCTGTGTCAAGTCCTCGGCCGAGCAAGTCGGAGATCAACCCCGATGGCGGTCGCCGTCTGGGCCCGCCGCCCGCCGGCCAGTGGCTTCGACCCGACCTGGAACTAGCACGTCACTTGGCGAGCCGGATGCGATCGACGGATCGCCACGCACCGCACAATCGGCCTGCGGACGCCCTAGCCCGCGCAGTCGATTGGCGGCCTGCTCTCGTCGACCTCGAAGAGGTCGGCATCCTTTACGAGCCGTCGCGCGAAAGCATGGGCTCGCAGGCACCGGGTATCCCCGGGCATGGGAAGCCAACAGCGCAACAAGCATGACAGCGGTGGCGAGTCGGCGCGGGGCCGCCGGCACGCGGGCAGCGGAGCACGGGGCCGGCAGGGGGCCACTGTGGAGCACTCGCCGAATCAGCGGCACGAGCGCACCGCGACCGGACCAGCCGGCACCGAGCGCGACCATAGCCGGTCGAAGGTGGCCCGCGAGGGGCGGGTCAACCGCCAAGGTACGGCCTGACGCTCCTGGACCAGGCCTACACCGGCACGCCCACCGCGGCCGCCAGGAGGGGCCGACGCAACCACAATCACCGAGTACGACGTCAACCGGCCCGCTACCGGGCGGTACTCGATGCTGGCGTCGACCCGCCCGTCGTCGCCCGTTGGATCGCCGAAGGCCCAGGCAGAACATCAGCGCGCCGACCGGCACCAGCACACGCCATTCCAAGAGAAGACCAACACCCCTGCCCACTACAGCGACGAGCAGATCGCGCCCACACCTCCCACGCCGATCGCGCCGGGCAGCGCGTAACAGGCGTATCGACGGACACTTGTGTCTCGGACCTCACCCTGAATCTCGACACGCCCAGCCCTGCGCGGGTCTACGACTACTTCCTCGGCGGGTCGCAGAACTTCGCCGCGGGGGCCCTTGCGGTGCCCGGCGAGGGGATCCGCCAGGCCGATCTCCGAGGAGGGTCGGGGTTCGGGGCCGGTCCCCGAGGTCTTCCGATCGGGTCGTCCCTCAGCATGGACGGCTGGCCCGGCCGCTGCCGGCCCACGGTCGCCAGCAGGCCAGTGCCGGGTCGGCGCGGCCCACTTGCGGGCCGTTTTGATCCAGAGAACGAGCGATTCGGCAGCCGTCCCGGCTGAACACTTCAGACTTGACCGTCGGTCAAGGAGCGCTACCGGGCGGTGCACTTGACCGGCGTGGTCCCCAGAACGCGAAAAAGGGCCGACCCGATATCCGGATCAGCCCTCTGACCTGCGTCGGGACGGCCGGATTCGAACCGACGACCCCTTGGTAACGGAAAGTAGCCGAAGTGGGCTTGTCATTACTTGCCTGAGATGGTCGTTGAGCTGCAAGGACGTCGCTAATGCCTCACCGGCTCTTGTCACTCTTCGCCAAGAATTGGCTTGGGTTTTCGGGGGGTAAACGGGGGGTCGAAGGTTGAGCGTCCGCCACGCCTGACCGTCTATCAACCGGTCCTGCCAGCTTTATAGATCGTGTACCGACCGGACTTGCGGCAGCCCGTCCTCGGTCAACACGATCGTCACCGGAACCTCACGCGGTGACGATCGCTCGGCCGTCTCGCGCAAGCTGCGGTGCGCGGGACATTCGCACGATGGCTGCAGCGGGTCAGGGCACCCGACGAGGGCAGACATCAGCCGCTGGACCCCGTCGACGTCGACCGGCCACGACCAGTCCATGTCCCACGGCTCCTCCCACGGCGGGTGGAAGCAATCGTGATCAAAGCGCACCAGAAGACCAGCACCACACTCCGGGCAGGCCACCACCCTGCTCCAGCGATAGTTGACCTGGTGCCCCGAGGCACCGTGCGGGACACCCCAACTGCTAATGAGCACAACCGTGCGCTGATCCGCCCGACACACGACACAGATGCCCATGGCCGCCCCTCCCCTGCCGCACGCCCGCAACCACACCGTAGAAATCGACGACTGGACCGCCCCGGATCTTGTAGAAATCCCCGGGGCGGTTCCGCCTGCTGCCGAGCACATTGGTAGAGACGAACTGTCGCGCGCCTGCGATGAACGGTCCACGTGGGACTCTGCCGCCAAGTGCACGAGGGTCTTGACCCGCCACGGCGTCGTCCACCACACGCGGATCGCAGATGTCAGCGCACGAAGCGCAGTCTCAGGTCGTTCAACACCGGGACAAGGTTGCCCGAGTAAGTCAGCTTATCAAGGACGGTCAACATGTCGGGCGCCGGCAGCTGACCGTCCGCAACGCCATGGACCAGCCGCCCAACTGCATACGCACGTACGCGGAGCGATGAAGCCGGCACCGCCGGCAACAAGGATCCTCAAAAGTCCGTGACCTTAAGTCGCGAAGGCGTTCCGCGCACAGCATCCGGGGGTCGGCGCCAGGCGACAGTGACCCGTAAAATCCGTGTGATGCGCGGAATCATCCTGGCCGGGGGTACCGGTTCCCGGCTCTGGCCCATCACCAGAGCAGCCTCGAAGCAGCTTATGCCGGTGTACGACAAGCCGCTGATCTACTATCCGCTGTCCACACTGGTCGTGGCCGGTATCCGAGAGATCCTCGTCGTCACGACCCCGCAGGATCGGGGCCAGTTCGAGCGCCTGCTGGGCGACGGCAGCCAGTTCGGGCTCAACCTACGCTACCTCAGCCAGGACCGGCCGGAGGGAATCGCCCACTCCCTAGTCATCGGCGCGGACTTCATCGGCGACGACTCGGTGGCGCTGATCCTCGGTGACAACATCTTCCATGGTGTTGGTCTGGGCCGGCAGTTGGCCGCTTACCGCGACCCAGTCGGTGGTCGGGTCTTCGCCTACCCAGTGGCGAACCCCGAGGCGTACGGGGTGATCGAGTTCGACGACGACGGACGGGTGCTGTCGATCGAGGAGAAGCCGACACGCCCGAAGTCCCGGTACGTGGTTCCCGGGCTCTACTTCTACGACAACCGGGTGGTCGACATCGTCCGCAAGATCGCCCCCAGCGCACGTGGGGAACTGGAAATCACCGACGTCAACGAGGTCTACCGGGAGATGGGGGAACTGTCCGTCACGGTGCTCGACCGGGGTATCGCCTGGCTCGACACCGGCACCTTCCCGTCCCTCATGCAGGCCGCCGACTTCGTTCAGGTCATCGAGGAGCGCCAGGGCATGAAGATCGGCTGCATCGAGGAGGTCGCCTGGCGGGCCGGCCTGATCACCGACACGCAGCTGCGGGCGCTAGCCGAGCCTCTGATCCCCAGCGGCTACGGCGAATACCTGCTGCGACTGCTGCCCGCACAGCCGAGTAAGCAGGTCGCGCGGTGAAGATCCAACCGCTGAGCATCGAGGGAGCCTGGACGGTCGAGCCGGAACAGCACACCGACTCCCGCGGGGTGTTCCTCGAGTGGTACCGCGCCGACCGACTCGCCGAGGTGACGGGCCACGAGTTCCACATAGCCCAGGCCAACCTGTCGGTCTCCGCGCGCGGCGTGGTGCGCGGCATCCACTTCGCCGACGTCCCACCGGGGCAGGCCAAGTACGTCATCTGCGTCCGGGGCGCCGTCCTCGACGTCGTGGTGGACCTGCGCGTCGGCTCACCGACATATGGCCGCTGGGAGGCCGTCCCGCTGAACGACGTCCAACGGCGGGGGGTATACCTCGGCGATGGGCTCGGCCACGGCTTCTGCGCGCTCACCGACGACGCCGTGGTGAGCTACCTCTGCTCCACCAGCTACGACCCGACGCGGGAGCACGCGGTGCACCCGTTCGACGAGGAGCTCGGCATAGACTGGCTGGTCGACACGCCCTCGGCCTCCGCGCGCGACGCCGCCGCCCCCACCCTCGCCCGGTTGCGCGAGGCCGGGTTGCTGCCCCGCTACGACCGGTGCCGACCGGCCGGGGCCATCCCGCCCGATGCCGGCTGACAACCCGGGACGCGGTGTCCCGCACCGTTCCCAAGTGGACCACTTCCGGCATGTGTGACAGGTTAGGGATGCGGTGATCGCAACGCCCTCAGTGGTGAGTAGTGGGAGGAGACGGTTCGACAGCGGGGCCACCGCGACCCGCGCCACGCGGCCCCGAGCGGTCGCGCCCAGCCATGTCGCTGATGAGGAGATCGGATGCAGCAAGCCTGGAGGACGCAGGCACGCCCGTATCTCGGGAGTACCGAGCAGGCGGCGGTTCAACGCGCCATGTCCAGTCCCATCCTCGGACGCTCGCCGGAGACGGAGCGCTTCGAACAACGCCTGGGTGAGCTGCTGGACAACCCGTACGCGGTGGCGGTCAGCTCCGGCACTATGGCCCTCTACCTGGCCGTGGCGTCCTGCATCAGCCCGGGGCAGGAGGTGCTGGTCCCGTCGTACACCTTCTGCGCCACCGTGCAGGCGGTGCTCGCGGCGGGCGGGGTGCCGCGCTTCGTCGACGTCGACCCGCAGACCCTGGCCGCCGGTCCCCGGGAGTTCCTCGCCCGGTGGACCGACCGGACCAGGGCGGTCGTTCCGGTGTTCTTCGCGGGGGCCGCGACCGACCTGTCGGGCCTCGACGAGGTCGCCGCGTCCTCGGGCGCGACGGTGGTGGTGGACGCCGCGCACGCGTTCGGCACCCGGGACGTGGGGAACGGCGAGCACCTGACCTGCTTCAGCTTCGACCCCATCAAGAACATCACCACCGGCGACGGAGGGGCCGTCATGGCCCGCGACGAGGCGGAGTACCGCAGGCTCATGAGCATGCAGATGCTCGGTATCTCCGAGCAGCGCCAGGAGCAGCGGTGGGGCGTCATCGGCTACGAGGTGACCTCCTTCGGCTTCCGGTCGCACCTGCAATCGATCAACGCAGCCATCGGCCTAGCCCAGCTCGATCGTTTCGCGGACATCCGGGCCCGCCGGCAGTCCCTCTGGCAGCAGTACGCCGAGGCGCTCCGGGGGACGGACGAGGTCCAGATCGTGCCGGTCGACATCTCGCGCACGGTCCCATTCAACTTCGTCGTCATGGTCCCGGGCCGGGACCGGGTCCACGCCCGCCTGCGGGACCAGGGGATCGGGGTCGCCGTCCACTACCCGCCGAACCACCGCCAGCCAGCCTTCCGTCAGTACCATGACGGACCCCTGCCCGTGACCGAGCGGGTGTGGGAGCGGGTGCTCAGCCTTCCCTTCCACCCTGCGATGGACGCGAACGACGTCGACCACGTCGTGACCGCGCTGCGTGCCGCCCTGCCGTCGCACCGTCCGCGTACGCAGACCCTCCCGATGGTCCGATCCGCCGGAGGCGCCTGAAATGCAGTCCGTGGCACCATCCCCCACGCCCGTCCGGGCGATCCACGTCGACTGGACGGCGCCCCGCCTGTCCCAGGGCGACGACCGGACGTCGCTGCACCAGTCGTCACCGCTCGGCCGGCTCGCGGACGCGGTCCTGCGGCTGCACGGTATCCTCGCGTGGCGACGCCTGGGCCCTGCCGGCGCCCGCGCGGAACTCGTCACCGACACCGCCGGTGCCGAGGAGGCCGACCGGGCCGGGCACCTCGACTGGTACGACGGGTACTCCACGGAGCTCGACGACCTCGGGGAGCTGAACCTCGACCCGCCGCGTTTCTTCAGCGCCGGCAAGTTCTACGCGTTGTCCCGCACCGACACCGACACGGTTGTCCAGGACCTGGACTTCTACCTCCGGGACCGGCCCCCGCGCCCCGGGCCGGACGACGTCACGCTCACCCACGACGAGCTGCGCGAGGCCGCGGTGTACCCGAAGCTGTCGGACCTGTGCCAGGACCTCGACTGCACCAACCGCTTCCAGCCGTACGACGACGTGGACACCCTGCCCGGGAACACCTCGTTCCTGTGGGCGGGCAGCGTGGCGATGGCGCGGCTCATCGGTCGGACATCGCTGGACTTCTGCCTCGCGCACCCCGACTCCCTGCCCCGCTGGGACGGCGACTCGATCGGCGTGCTGCTCTGGGCGGAGCAGTGGCTCACCCCGGCCCTCACGCTGCTCAACGGCGGTCGGGTGCACCGGCTGACCACCTCGATCTGGGACACCCGGATCTCGGAGTGGACCGACGACGCGCCGCGCAGCGAGTACTACCACCACACCTGGATCCAGCAGAAGGCGCTCGCCCAGCAGTTCCCCGAGCTGCGCGTGGCGTACTGCTGGTACCTGCTGTCCGACCTGATGGCCCGGTGCCCCGGGGCGATCGACACCATCGACAACATGTCCCTGACGTCGCAGGAACGCCAACTCGTCGACCATGTCGCGCGGGTGGACGACCCCACCCGGATGTGGCTGGACGTGTCGGCGGCGCAGGCCTTCGGAAAGTAGCGTCTGATGACTGACTCCGCCCACCGCACGGCCGTACGCCCCGGCCCCGACCCCTCGGCCACGGCCCGTGTCCCCGCGGGCCGGCTGCCGGCGGACGAGGCATGGCGGCACGACATCGCCCGAGGCGTCGAGCGGGTGGTGGCGAGTGGCCGCTTCACGCAGGGCGCCGAGGTCGCCGCCTTCGAGGAGGAGCTGGCCGCGTACACGGGGGTCCGACACGCGCTCTGCGTGAGCAGCGGCACGGCGGCGTTGCAGGCGATCTACGAGGCGCTGGGGCTGCGGCGGCCCGCCGTACCGGTCAACACCTTCGCGGCCACCGCCACCGCGGCGGTACGGGCCGGCGGGACGCCCGTCCTCGCCCCCGTCGACGCGAACCTGCTGCTGTCCGGGGCCTGGGACCTGCCGTCCGACCTCGATGCCGTCGTCGTGGTGCACGTGGGCGGCATGCTGCCGCGCGACCTCGCGGACCTGCGGGAGACCTGCCGCACCCGCGGGATGGCGCTCGTCGAGGACGCCGCGCACGCGCTGGGCAGCACGGCCGACGGGACGCACGTAGGCGCCCTCGGCGATGCCGCCGCCGTCTCGTTCTATCCCACCAAGATCGTCACCGCCGGCGAGGGCGGGGCGATCCTGACCGACCGCGACGACGTCGCCGAGTCCGTACGGATGCTGCGCGACCAGGGGAAGGTTTCGTCGGGCTCCAACATCGTGGGCGCCGTCGGGGCCAACTGGCGCATGTCGGAGTTCCACGCCGCGGTGGGCCGGGTGTCCCTGCGGCGGCTGGAGGACGGGATCGCCCGCAAACGGGAGGTCGCCGCCGATCTCGACCGCGTCTTCGCCACCTGCGGCGGAATCTCCGTCGCCGAGGAGCCGTCGGAGCACCGGTGGAACCGGCACCGGTACGTCGTCTCCTTCGACGACCAGCAGTCCCGGGCCGACTTCGAGGCGCGCCTGGCGGCACGGCACATCTCCTGCCCGCCCGCGGTCTTTACGCCCTTCCTACACCGCCAGCCCGCGCTGCTGCCGCACGTCGACGCGGGCCACCTCCCGCCCGACGCCGGCCAGTGGCAGGACCGGCACCTGTGCCTGCCGGTGCACGCCGACCTGACCGAGGCGGAACACCATCACCTGCTGGACGTGGTCACCCGCTTGGCGTCGGGTTGACCGCGGGAGATCTCGCGGCGATCGTCGAACCGGGCCTGTTCACCGGGCGGGCCGGCAGGGACGCGGCGCTGAAGCCGGCCGAGGGCCCGTGCCGCCGGCACTGGCGCGGCGTGCTCGCCCTGGACTTCGGCGGCACCATCGCGTTCGAGGCCGACCAGGACGGGCTGCACCGGGCCCGCCGGCGGCACGGCGTCACGGCCGCCGCACGATGGGGTGTCGCCCCCGCGCCGGCCGGGGCCGCCTGGGAACAGGCCGTGCGGACCATGCGGACCGTGGAGCGCAGCGGGGTCCCCGTCTCGGCCCGGTGGCTCGTCGAGGAGTTTCAGCGGATCCTGGGCGTCGACCCGGACCCGTCGGACACGGACGACCTCGTGGGTGTCGTGCTGTCACCTCCCGACCATCCCCAACAGCTGCGCCCGCGCGCCTCGATCGCCACCCAGCTGCGGCGACGGTGTGACCTCGGGCTGCCGCCGGCGGGAATCATCAGCAACACCGGGCCGTCCGAGGCGGCCTTCAACCTGGACTGGCTCAGGAAGCAGGAGCTGCTCCGCCTCCTGAGCCCGTCCGGTCTGCTGTTCTCCGACGCCGCGGGGCTCGGCAAGCCCCGGCGAGCCGTCTTCGCAACGCTCGCCGAGGCCATGGGCGTACGGGTCGATCAGATGCTCGTGATGGGCGACGACCGTGAACTCGACGTCGAGGCCGCCCTGCGCGCCGGCTGCGCGGCCTGCCTCGTCGACGCGGACGCCGCCCGGCCCCTGCCCCTCTGCGCGGCGTGCGGCGGCGTCACCCGCTACTCGCCACCCCGGCCGCGTTCCGACGCGTAGCGGTCCCGGGCCCGCCGCAGGCAGTCCTCCAGCTCCGCCTCCGTGTCCGAGGCCGGCAGGTACGGCTCGTCGTCGACGCCCAGGCCCCGGATCCGGGCCAGCACCTTGATGAGATCGGCCTGCGTCTCCTGCACGTCGCCGTGGACGAACGACGCGTTGCCCACGTCGTAGAACTTGCGGAAGGCGACCTCCGACAGGATCGTCAGGAGGCTCACCTCCGACAACCGCAGGAACAGGTCGTAGTCGCTGGCCACGTCGATGCCGCGGCGGTACCCGCCGACGCCGAGGACGACCCGGCGACGCATCATCACCTCGGGGTGGTAGAAGAGGTTCGCGTCCAGCAGGGCTGCCCGGACGTCCTCGCCACCGAGCGTCACCGCCCGCCGCCGCTCCTCGTACGCCTCAGCGCCCCGCCTGCTGTCGGCCGGGTAGCTCGGCGGGAAGACATTCTCCACGAAGCAGCTGACCAGGGACAGCTTCTCGTCGGCGTCGAGCGACTCGACCTGCCGGGCGAACCGCTCGGGCAGGCTCTCGTCGTCCTGGTCCATCCGGGCCACGTAGTCCGACCGGGCGATGCGCAGCGCCTGGTTGAGGGCGTCGCTGATGCCCTGCCCCGTGGCCGGTACGACGGTGCCCGGCATCCCGTGCTCCCGCAGGAGCGTCCGGAGCAGGTCGGCGGACCCGTCCGAGGAGCGGTCGTCGATCGCGACCACCTCGAAGTCGCGCAACGACTGCCGGGCCAGCGAGTCGACGGCGCGAGCGAGCGTGGCGGCGCCGTTGTGCACCGGCATCAGCACCGAAACCGTGGTCATGGTCTCCTCCTCACCGGGCTCCGGCTCGCCGGATCGCCTCGCGGTAGATCGGCGTGTACTCCCGGGCCACCCGGTCCATGTTCAGCTCCCGCTCCGCGCTGCGCCGGCATTCCCGGCGGTCGATCGTGTCCACTCTCTTCACCGCGTAGACCAGGTCGTTGACCGAGTCACAGACGAAGCCCGTGACCTCGTGCCGCACCAGTTCCGGTACGGCGCCGCGGTTGGCCGCGACCACCGGGGTGCCCAGCGCGAGCGCCTCCGCCATGACCCGCCCGAAGGGTTCGGGCCAGCGGATCGGGACCAGCAGGCAGCGGGCGGAGCGCAGCAGTTCCAGTCGGGCGTCGCCCAGCTCGCCCAGGTACTCGAAGGGCGTGTCGGCGTGTTCGCGCCACAGGTCGTCGAGGAACGCCTCGTGCGCCTCCTGCACGGCCGGCGCGGCGTCGAGGACGCGGGGACGGCCGGCGATCCGCAGGGGGATGCCGCTGCGTCGGGCGACCTCTAGGGCGCGGTCGACGCCCTTGCGTCGGGTCAGCTCGCCGACGAAGGCCAGGTGGTCCGAGGCGCCGTCGAGGCGGGGCGTGTACGCCTCCACCAGCACGCCCTCCAGGACGGCGGCGTACCAGGGCAGTTGCGGCGCCTTCGCCCGGGTGGAGGAGCTGTTGGCCACCAGCACAGCCTTCGCCGGCAGCCGCCCCAGCAGCTGCTGCACCTCCGGCTCGCCGGTGTCGGAGTAGACCGAGGCGACCACCCCGACGTCGGCGTCCAAGAGCGTGTCGATCATCGGGTAGCCCCACGGCCCGTGCAGGTGCACGACGTCGAAGCGCTGCCGGATCGCGTCGTCGACGGCCCACCGCAGGTGCGTGGTGTTCGTCGGCCGGTCCCCCGCCTCGTCCTCCTGCAGGTCGCGGGAACGCAGGCTGGGCACGATCGAGGACGTCGTGCAGGCGTCGATGGTCGAGTCGGTGGAGCAGTACAGGTGGGGCGCCGCGCCGGCCCGGGCCTGGACCGAGCAGAGTTCGTGGATCACCCGCTCGATCCCCCCGTACCCGGTCGGGGGGATGGCGCCGTGCACCGGGGCGATGTGGCAGATTCTCATCAGGTCTCCTCGTGCTGTCGCGGGCGTCCGGAGCGGTCGCCTAGGCGGGATGCGTGGCGGCCGGCGCGGTGCCGGACCGGCGGACGACCCGGGGCTGGCCGGCGTCGCGGTGTCCGCCCGCCACCAGCCACTGGTCCTCCGAGCCCGAGGGGAGGAAGCAGTAAGAGCCCTTCAGCGCCAGCGCGTCCACCACCTCGGTGCCGGTCCGCCCGGCACGGACCGGTCCGCCGGGCAGGTCGAGCAGGGCCGTCGCCAGTTCCTCCGTGGACCGGTGGATGGCGTCCACCCGGAGCGCGATGTCCTCGATCGTGTTGACGAAGTGGGCCTGGAGGGCCCGGATCAGCCGCTCGGCCGGTGCGAGGTCCACGTCGAGCCGGGCCAGCTCCGCGGCGACGTCCGGATCGCGGCGGCAGTGGTTCACCCCGTGCACGAGCTCCGCGTGAGTGAGCAGGAAGAACCCCCGCAGGGCCGAGATGGGCCACCACACGGTCCGGCTCCGCCACTCCGGCGCGAGCGTGCTCAGCTCGGCGCCGAGGGTCCGCAGCGACCCGAGCCAGGAGCGGAGCCAGGACGGCAGGGGTTCCGGGTCCACCGGGACCAGGGTGGCGGGCTGCGACAGGGCGTGGCCCAGCTCGTCCCGGTCCACCTCCACCCGGGTCGTCTCGTGGACCTCCGTGTCCCACACCGCCAGCTCGCCGTCCACCGCGTCGAGCAGCAGGACGTGGTCGCGGTAGTGCCGCCTGCCGTAGCGGGAGCTGAGCGGCCAGTGGAACCGGTCCACGTAGGCGACCATCGGCCCGGACAGGCCCTCGGCCGACACCCGGTGGGGTGCCGGCGTCCCGGGTGACCAGGGGAGCTCGTCGTTGGCCAGCTCCACCTCGAGCCCGCGGAACCGGCGCGGTGGCCGGTGGTCGAGCAGGTCGGCGGCGGCCGGCAGGAGAGCGCGGGCGATCGTCGCGTGGTCGCCCGCCCCGGCCCGTGACAGCGCCAGCGCGAGCGCCATCCGGTAGCAGCTCAGGCTGTCGCCCGGCCCGCTGGACGCCAGGGCCGGCAGCCAGTTGGGGTACGGGTTGACCGTCAGCGGCAGCGCGCGCCGCTCGTCCGGCGCGCTCACCGCGGTGCCCGGTCGTGGCGCACCCAGGCGACGCCGTCCAGGACGACCGCGTCCAGCGAGCAGTCCAGGGCGGTCCGAGCGACGTCGTCCAGGGACCGGGCGATGGGCATCCCCCGCACGTTCAGGCTCGTGTTGATGACGACGCCGTGGCCGCGTCGCTCCTTGACGGCCAGCAGCAGTTGCCGCAGCCGGCTCATCGCCGGCTCATCGCCCACGGTCTGCACCCGGGCGGTGTCGTCCACGTGTACGCCGGAGGGGACGAGCTGGGGTGCCACGCAGTCGAGCACCTGGTTCATGTACGTAACCGTCCGGCACCCGCCGAACAGCGCCGGGGTGTCCTCCTCGATCACCACCGGCGCGAACGGGCGCCAGCCCTCCCGCTGCTTGATGGTGTCGTTGAGCCGGTCGCGCGTCCGCTGGTCGAAAGCGCTGGCGAGGATGCTCCGGTGACCGAGGGCCCGCGGCCCCACCTCGGAGCGGCCCTCCGCCCAGCCGATGATCCAGCCGTCGAGCAGCCACCCCGCCACCTGGGTGCTCCACTCCCGGTCGAGGGGGACGCTCCAGTAGCCCGCTGGGGGGTCCCGGTCGACCGCGCCGAGTTCGCTGCCGAGGAAGGGACTGTCCAGGTCGACCCGGGGCGAGCCGAGCGCGAGCAGCGCGGCGCCGAGGCTGCTGCCGGTGTCCCCGACGAACGGCGGGACCCAGTGGTGGCGGTACGGGGAGGACGCCAGCAGCCGGCCGTTGGCCAGGGAGTTCAGGAAGACTCCGCCGGCGCAGGCCACCTCCTCGGCCCGGTGCAGGTCGAAGGAATGGGCGATCAGACGGGCGAGCGCGTCCTCCGCCACCGCCTGCGCGCTGGCAGCGATCTCCAACTGCTGGGGCGAGTAGAACTCGCCGGGCGCCGCCGTCCCGGGGCCGATCGCGGCCACCAGCCGACTGCGGATCTCCCGCTTCAGCTCGTCGGGCGTCCGGTCTTGCCCCCCGTCCAGCTCGAAGGTCACCGGGTCGAAGACCTCCTTGGTCAACAGCTCGACCTGGGTGGGCTGCCCGTACGCGGACAGGCCCATCAGCTTGCCCTCCTTCTCGACGCCGTCCAGACCGAGCCAGTCCGCCACGGCCTCGTACACCAGGCCCAGCGAGTGGGGAAGTCGGCGGCTCCAGAGGGTACGCAGGCCCTGCGGGGTCCGCACGTGGATGCCCGCCGTCTGCACCTCCCCCACCCCGTCGCAGGTCACCCCGGTCGGGTCGGCCGTGGTCGCGGTGCACATCGCGGACGCCGCGTGGGCGGTGTGGTGGCGCACCTCGGCCACGGTGAGGAGATTGGGCAGCCGGGCGGCCAGGGTCCGCACGAGGGTGGCGTACCCGTCGCCGGCCCGGGCGGCGACCGGGTCGGCGCCGGCCCCCGGGGCGCGCAGCAGGTGGTGGGCCTGGATCCGAGGGAAGGTCAGGTGCGTGACGTCGCGGGGTGGCACCGAGAACTCGTCGAGGACCGACCACACCCACTCTGCGGTCGCGGCCCGGGTGCTTCCCTTGACTCCCGAGTACCGCTCCTCCTCGGCGAGGGCGACGATCACCCCGTCCTCGCGGACGATCGCCACCGACACATCATTGCCCAGTGCGTTGACACCGACGCTGTACATGTTCTCCTCCTCCCGGCGCAGCGGCCTCACCCCGGCCGCGAGGGGCGTTCTTCCCGTTCCCGCCGCCCGTCCCGGCGGGAGGTCCACACCAGATCGTCAGGGCGACATCTCCTCGTAGTAGCTGCCGACGGAGAACTCGACGTCCCGGTACATGCTCCGCTGGCTCGACGGCGCGAAGAGCGCCGCCGGCACGACCCGGAAGTCGGTGCTAACGCGGGTGGTGGACGCGGTGCTGATCCGGTTTCCGTGCTCCCAGTTCGCGCCGTCGAAAACGAGCACCTGGCCGGGCTGGCAGGGCACGCACCGGTGCTCCCCGGCCCCTTCGGCGATCTCCATCCAGAGCGCGTTGCTCTCCTCCAAGGGGGTCAGGGGAAGCCAGAAGTTCAGGCCGTTGACGTCGTGCCCGTCCTCCCGGTCCCGGTGCATCCCCCGGACGCCGAGGTTGCCCGGGAACTGCACCCGGAAGTTCGGGATCCGCTGGTACACGACGGGCTCGCCGATGAGCGGCAGCACGAACTCGCGGACGAAGCTCCGGTGCACCTCCCGGAACGAGTCGGAGATCTCGTAGAGGGCCTTGTGCATGTCGGTGTGCTGCTCGGTCCCCCGGCCGAGCAGTGGCGCGGAGAAGTGTCGATCGCCCTGCTCCGGCGGGAAACCGAGGTGCTCGGTCACCACCTGCCGGAACGGCCAGCGGTCCTCGTCGTAGTCGAGGACCAGCGGACCCGGGGCGAGGAGTTTGCTCTTGGCCGTCGGTGCTAGATCCACTCTTCTTCACCTTCCCGGTTCGGGGGCGGTTGCGGGGTGCGGCCGGCGGCCGCAGGGAGGCCGAGCCGTTCGACCGCCTGGACGAAGGCCCGCTCGCGCTCGTCGCGCGAGTCGAGCCGGAGAACGTTCGGGTGCCGCAGCAGGTCGTCCGCCACGAAGACCTGCCGCGTGCGCGCCAGGAACCGCCGACCGGCGTCCGGCGAGACCACCCCGAAGGAGTACGCCATACCGGAGATGTAGTCGGCGTAGAAGCCGATCGGGCTCTTGCGGCTGATGGAGTCCTCGAAGCCGCCCACCGCCAGCTTGCTGAGCTGGTCGACCTGCTCGTCGCCGACGGTGTCGCAGGGCAGCCGCACCTTTCCCGGACGGGAGTCGGCGTACGGGGCGGCCCACTTGAGGTTTAGCACGGCGGCCTCGGGGTTCTGCAGGATGATCTGCGGTCGTCCGCGCACCCGCTTGAGGCGTTGGGCGAGGACCGTCTCCATGCCGTAGTGGGTGCCCCAGGGCAGCGGCGCGAAGCGGCAGCCGGCGGGACGCCACGCGGTGAGGCACAACGCCGCCCCGCACGCGTTCTCGACGTCTCGCCACACGGGGGTGTCGGCGCCGGGGGTCAGCACCTGGTCGAAGCCGTGCCGGGCCCGGCCCCGCTCGACGTCCCACGCGTAGTCCGCGCCGCCGTCCGGCGCGGGGACCGCCAGCGGCGCGGACCGCAGGACCGGAAGCTGGGCCAGCGCGGGCCGCCGGGCCGACAGGGCCGCCGTCAGCAGCTCCAGGCATCGCGTGCTGAGCAGGATCCCGTCGTCGTCGACGAGGAGGACGTGGTCTCCCGGATGCTGCGCCAGCGCCAGGTTGCGCATGTCGTGCAGCTCGGCGCCTCGGGCGAGGGCGTGAACGCGGGCGGGGACGGGCAGGTCGGCGACGGCCCGCCGCAGCGCCCCGGCGGCAGGACCGTCCTTGACCACCACCAGGTGATCGGGCAGCCGGGTCTGGGCGGCGATGCTGTCGAGGACCGCCGACAGCGGCGCGGCCAGCAAGTCGCCGTCCGTCTGGTCGCCCCGGACGGAGGTGCAGATGCAGACGACGAGGCGAGGAGCTGTGCTGTCCCGGTCTCTCATCTCGTTCCCTCCTGTCGGCGCTTATCCGGTGGGCGGTGGGGCGTGCGCCCCCGGCCGCGGCTACGGCGCATAGCCGCGTGCCTGGATGCCGTACAGCTCCGCGTAGGTGCCGCCGAGCCGCAACAGCGCCTCGTGCGTGCCGTCCTCGATGATCCGTCCGCCGTCGACGACGAGGATGCGGTCCGCGCTGCGCACGGTGGAGAAGCGGTGGGTCACCAGGACGGTGATGCCGTCGGCGGCCGAGTCGCTGCGGGCCCGCGCGACGTACGCGTCGAAGATCTCGTTCTCGGTGTGCGCGTCCAGCGCGGCGGTCGGCTCGTCCAGGACCGTCAGCTTCACGTCGGCGCGCATCATGCCGCGGGCCAGCGCGATCCGTTGCCACTGGCCCCCGGACAGGTCCACGCCGCCCGGCCAGCCGGCGCCGAGCTGCGTGTCCAGCCCGTGCGGGAGCCGGGCCACCACCAGATCGGCGCCGCCGTCCGCGCAGGCGCGGGCCACCCGGGCCGCGTCGTCGAGGTGGGGCGGATCGCCCAGTCCCACCGCCTCCCGGGCCGTCAGCTCGGGGCGGGTGTAGTCCTGGAAGGTCGCCGTGACGAGGCGCTGCCAGGCGGCCGGGTCAGCGTCGCTGACGACCGTCCCGTTCACGGCGATCGTGCCTTCCGTCGGCGCGTACAGGCCCAGCAGCAGGTACGCCAGCGTCGACTTGCCGGCGCCGTTCTCGCCGACGACGGCGACCACCGAACCGTCCGGGATGGTCAGGTCGATCCGGTCGAGGGCGCGCCGCGCCGAGCCGGGGTAGCTGAACGACACGCCGTCCAGCCGGATTCCGCCCCGCCGCGCGTCGATCTCGCGGGCCGGGCGCTGATGGTCCCGCCAGTACGCCGACAGGGCCTGAAAGCGCCGGACGAACTGCAGGGTGTCCGCGATGCGGCCGAAGGCGTCTACGACCTGCACCAGTCCCTGCTGGATCTGCCGCGCGGCGACCGCGGCGGCCACCACCACGAAGACCGACGCGGTGCCCTGCATGAGCGAGTAGAGCAACCAGCACAACGTCCCGCCCATGACCAGCGTGGTGGCGAGCCCGTCCTCCAGGACCGTGAGCAGCGCCGACCGGCGTGCCGCGCGCAGCCGGGGCGCCTGCCACGCGTCCAGGCTCGCCCGCAGCCGCCGGACGATCCCCCGCCGCATGCCCAGCACGCGCACCTCCATGCCGTGGTGCGGGTCGAGGCAGAGCTGCCGCAGGTGCCCGGCGCGCCGGCCCGCCTCCGCCGACTCGTCCTCGGCGGCCTGTTGCCAGGAGAGCCGGAGCCGGGCCCCCAGCCAGGACGGGACCACGGCGAGGGTGAGCAGGAGCAGGCGGGGGTCGACCACCGCCGAGACGACGATCAGCACCAGGGCGTTGGCGATCACGTCCAGCGCCTGGATGAGCCCCGACATGCCGCCGCCGAGCCGCCCCTTGTTCTGGTGCAGCACCTGCATCTGGTCGGCGAAGTCGGGATCGTCGAAGTGCGAGATCGTGGGCAGCGACGCGGAGATGCAGGCCAGCCTGCGCTCGAACGCGAAGCTCACCTTCTCCGCCATCGACACGTGGTAGGTGGCGCCGACGCCGCGCAGGACCCAGCCGGCGAACACGCACAGCGCGATGGCGACCAGGGCGATGACGAAACGGGTGTCGTCGCCCTGCTCGATCCCGGCGACCGCGAGGGCGACGAACCACGGCAGGGCGCCGAGCGCGAGCGCCGCGACGGACTGCAGCAGCGAGCGCAGGAAGTCCGGCCGCGCGTGCCGCCAGGCGGTACCGACGAGCAGCCGGAGTGCGTTGATCTGACCGGAGCTGCGGGTCATGCCTCACCTGCCGTGATCTCGTCCCGGAATCGCTTGGCCTGGGTCCGGAACAGTTCGGCGTAGTAGCCGTCCCGGGCGAGCAGCGACTCGTGGCTGCCGTCCTCGACGATCACCCCGTCGCGCAGCACCAGGACCCGGTCGACGTGCCGCACCGCGGAGAGGCGGTGGGTCACCAGCAGGGTGGTGACGTCGCCGACGACGTCGAGCAGGCGTTCGAAGAGTTCGGCCTCCGACCGCGCGTCGAGGGCGGCGGTCGGCTCGTCCAGGACCAGCAGCCCCGACGCCCCGGAGCGGACGGCGAACAGCGCCCGGGCGAGCGCCACGCGCTGCCACTGCCCGCCCGACAGGTCGGTGCCGCCGACGTACGCCGAGGACAACGTCGTGTCCCCGCCAATGTCGTCGCGCCCGGGCAGGCCGCCGAACGCCCGCAGCACCTCGCCCACCAGCTCCGGCTCGGGATCGGCGTCGATATTTCCGAGGGTGATGTTGTCGCGCAGGCCGAGCTCGTAGCGGCCGAACCGTTGGAACACCGCGGCCACCCGGTGCCCGCCCGGGCTCAGCACCTCGCCGCCGCGGCGCAGCTCGACCTGCCCGGCCGTCGGCGCGGACAGCCCGCACACCAGCCTGATCAGGGTCGACTTCCCGGCACCGTTGGCCCCGACGACGGCGACCGACTGGCCGGCCGGGATGTGGACGGTCACGTCGTGCAGCACGGTGTCGTGCCCGGGGTAGGCGAAGGACACGCCGTCGAACGCGACGGCGACCGGCCCCGATCCGGCGACGGGCCGGTCGGCGACGGCCGTGGCGGCCATGGCCCAGGGGCTCTGCTCCAGGCGGTTGAGCAGGCGCAGCGCCGTGCTGGCCCGTGCCATGTCGTAGCCCTGGAGCCCGAACTCCCCGAAGAGCGCCATCAGCAGCAACGCCTGCAGGTAGACCGCGACCGCCGCTGCGCCGACGCGCCCGTGGCGGACGTCCAGCGCCAGCCAACCGAGCACCAGGCCGTACGCGATCAGCACGTACGTGCCGAGCAGCACGGTCCGCAGCGACTGGCTGCGGACCGCCCAGACGGTCCGCATGGCGGCCGTCCAGACCCGGTTGATCCGGTCGTCCATCCAGGGCAGCCAGTGGAAGAGACGGACCTCCTTGGCGGCGGGCCGGGTCATGAGCAGGTCGCGCAGGTACCCCGCCTGTCGCCGCTCGTCGCCCATCGCCTGGGTGAACATCTCGTAGACGACCTCGAACCAGCGCCGCACCTCGGACGCCATCAGGCCGAGCGCGCACAGCACGACCACCGGCGCCCACCAGTGCCACGACAGCAGGACCGCACCGGCGAACAACCCGGTGAGCCGCGTGGTGACCAGGGTGACGGTGGCGTCCACCGAGCGTTCGAAGACGCCCTCACGATGGTGTTCGGCGGCGGCGAGCAGCTCTGCGGAGACGGCGGGATCCTCCAGGTGCGCGATGCCGTCCCCACCCATGCCCAGCATGGCCAGGCGCAGCAGCGAGGCGGACTGGACCGCCCGCGCGAGGTGCGCCGTGGCGATCCTGAGCAGGCCGGTCAGGACACTGAGCGCGAACCCGGCGACGAGGAAGAGCGCGACCGCCTGCCAGGCGCCGCGCGCCTCCGGCGACGACCACCCGGCCCCGCTCGCCCGCGGGAGGGCGGCCACCACCCGCCCGATGGCGATCAGGACGACGCTCGGTCCGGCGGTGACCGCCAGGCTCAGCACCCCCACCACGAGCGTCCACCCGGGCGCGCTGGCCCAGAACGTACGCAGGAGGACACCCGCTTCGGAGGCGCGCGTCACCCAGGCCCGGGTGGCAGCGGCGATCGCGGTCATGGGTCGGCTCCAAGGTGGGTTGACGGCGGTCACGTGGTGCGGGCGGGGCAGGCGCGGCTCGTCGACCGGTCGCCCCGGCGCCTTCGGCCTACCCGGCGGCGTAGCGGAACAGCGCCGCGTCGGCCCCGCCGGCGCAGCGGTGGCGGACCACCAGCACGGCGTCGCAACCGTCGGTCGCGGCGAGTTCGTCGGCGATCCGGCGTACGTCCGGATGCGTGGGATCCTGGTCGGCGGCGAACGTCTGGTGCGCCTGGCGCAGACCCCACTCCTGGGCGACCCGGCCGAGGATGCTGGCGGGGGTGCCCTGCACGAAGAGCGGCGGGGGGATCCGGCTGCCGCTGTCCAGCTTCTCGGCCACGAGGCGGTGGTTCTCGGCGTCGCCGTCCGGGGTCAGCAGGATCACGGCCGTCCTGATCAGCTGGTCCGCGGTAAGCGCCGCGGCGGTCAGGCACCGCTCGGCGGCGCTGTGCACCGCGGGCGGGAAACCGGATCCCATGAACCCCGGTACCGGCTCGGGGTCGACCACCGCCGGCACCGTGGCGACCAGCGCTCCCGGGCGTACCGGCGTGGCCGGCCCCGGTGCCGGGTAACCCGGGTGCGACAGCACGAGCGCCGTGTTCGACCCGCCGAACGCCATGTTCATCGACAGCCCGAACCGCACCCGCTGCGGGCTGGTCCGGACGGCCACCGAGGGGGAGAGCCGGTTGTCGGGGGTGGCCCCCGGCGAGGCGGGCACCTCGGAGCGGCCCATCGCCTCGTGCAGGAGGGCGGCCTCGACGGCGCCGGCCGCCTCGAGCAGGTGCCCGGTCGCGCCCTTGGGTGCGTGCGTGGGCGGCACCTGCTCAGGACTGCCGAAGATGTCGCTCAGGGCCCGGGCTTCCGCCGTGTCGCTGACCCGCGTGCCGGTGCCGTGAACGCTGATCACCGCGATGTCGCCGGCCGGGATCCCGGCGACGGCCAGCGCCTTCGCGACGGCGTCCGCCATCCCGCGCCCCTCCGGATGCGGCTCGTACTGGTGGAAGCCGTCGCCGGCGCGGCCCCAGCCGCACACCTGCAACCGCGGGCGCGGGTGGGCGACCTCCCGGCCCGGCGCGGCGGCGGCCCGGAGCACGAACATCGCGGCGCCGTCGCCCAGCAGCACGCCGGCGCGGCGGGTGGTGTGCGGGAACGGTCGTTCCGCGGTGGTCAGCGCCCCTCCTGCGTCGAAGATGGCGAAGTTCTCCCGGTCGACGAGCCGCGTCGCGGCCACGAGGACCGAGTCCGCCCAGCCGTTGGCGACGGCCGACGCCGCGTCGATCAGCGCCGAACTGGACGCCACGCACGCGCCCGTGTACGCCCGGTCCCACCCGCCCGGGCCGCCGGAGCGCCCGGTACGCGAGACCACGGCCGGCAGGGGTGGCACGGGCTCATCCGGGCAGCTCGCTACGTAGGCCCGATCGACAGTGAGGCCGTCGGGACAGGCGCGCTCAACGAGGGAGGTCAGCAGCTCGGCCGCGCTCAGGTCCGTGTCGAGGAACGCCCCAGAGCGACACCGCATGCCGTCGGTGTCGAAGCGCTTGGTCAGGCCGAACGCCACCCTTCCGGCCACGAACGCCGCGTAGGACTTGGGCAGGTCCCCGCCGAGGGCGGTGACGACGTCCACGACTTCCACCGCGACGGCACGCCGCCCGACGCCCATCACGCCCGCTGCCGATCGAGCAGCCGGACGACGTCCGCGACGGTCCGCACGGTGAGGAAAGCCTCGTCGTCGGTCGGCGCGGGCCGCCCCGACCAGTCCTCGTAGCAGTGCAGGATCCAGGTGAGGTTCAGCGAGGAGACGGCAGTGTCCTCGTCGGCGCCGGGGACGCCGGCTTCGTCCAGCCAGATGATCACCTGGTCGCGTACCAGTCCACTCGACGGGGACGTCACGGTCGGGAGCCTTCGCCACCGGCCCGCGCCTCGACCAGCTCGACGAGGTCGCCGAAGGTGAGGTCCACCATGGAGTGGATCTCCTCATCCGTCAGGTTGACGCCGTGGGCGGCCTGCAGGCCGAAGGAGAGCTCCAGGCGCGAGAGGGAGTCCAGGTCCAGGCCGCCGGGGCCCAGCGGGGTGCTGGGCTCGACGTCGCTGCGGAAGTTGCACTCCTTGAGGACCTTCCGCAGGGAATCTGCCACGTCGTCCATGATCTTGCTGACCTCCGACACTCGAGCGGGATCTTCGTCTGAACGGGGACTGCCGGTGCGCGCTACCGCTGTGGCAGGCCGGGATACCGGGCGACCTGCCTGCTCACCTTGCCGCTCGGGGTACGCGGCAGGTCGGGCAGGACGTGGACACCGTGCGGACGCATGTACTCGGGGAGCCGGCCGATCGCCCGCCGCTCGTCGTAGCCCGCCTCGTCGCGTACCTGCACGAAGGCGTCCAGCCGCATCCCGGTGATGAACACGACGGCGTCCTGGATCGACGGGTCGGCCCGCAGGTGGGCCTCGATCTCGGCGAGGTAGACCTTCTTGCCCCCGAGGGAGATCTGGCCGTCGGTGCGCCCGAGCACCGTGACGGTGCCGCCGTCGTCCACCCGGACGGCGTCACGGGTGTCGAACCACCCGTCGGACCACCTGTCGTCCGCCGACCCGTGACCGACGTACGGGGATGCCTCCCGCGCCAGCCACAGCGCGCCGTCCGGCCGGACACTCGGGCGGACCCGCGGTCCGAAGCGCCCCACCGAGCCCGGCGTCGCGCCGTCGAGGTCGGCGGCGATCAGCCCGACCTCCGTCATGCCGTACACCTGCCCCGCGGTGCGTCCCCCGAGCGACGCGGAGGCAGCGATCCGATCCGCCTCCTCGCGGGACAGGCCACCGCCGGAGGTGTAGACGGCGTGCAGGTTCGCGGGCGCCGCCGCCAGCGAGCTCAGCATCAGCACCTGCGACGGTACGGAGAGCAGGCGGACCGGGCCGGCGCACGCCTCCACTGCACCGAGAACCCCCCGCGGGGTGAGCGACTCGCACAGCACCAGCTGCGCGTCGTTGGCCAGCGCGGTGACCAGCCCGCCGTACACCCCCCAGGCGGACGCGAGCGACGCGGCCAGCACGATGCTCTCCCCCGGTGCGGCGAGGCCGCCGAGCGCCCGGTAGTCCTCGATCTCGCCGTCGATGTCGGCGTCCGAGCGGGCACAGAGCTTGGGGGTGCTGGTCGTGCCGGACGACACCTGCAGCAGCGACGCCGCGGACCGCCGTCCCGCGCCGCCGCGGCGGACGGTCACCGGCCGATCGACGACGCACCCACGGCTGGGTGGCAACGGACGGTCGGACCGGATCTCGTGGGTCGCGCCGACGACGGAGCCCACCGCCGTGACGACCTCCCCGGGCAGCCGGTGGTCGAGGACGACGGCCTGGGCCCCGAGGTCGAGGACGGCGAGCAGCCGCACGACGAACTCGACGCTCGGCACCGGCCGGAACAGCAGGCAGGAGCAGTCGCCCACGCCCGTCTCGCGGAGCGCTCCGGCGGCCCTGGTCACGGCTGCGCGCAGCTCGGCCCTCGTCAGCACCACGGCACCGGCCCGCAGGACGGGACGCTCGGCGGAGCCGGACCTCAGAAGCCGTGGGAACATTCCTTGCATTCTCCCGTCCACTGTCGAAACGTACAACCGATGCCCATTGGTGTCCTAATGTGACCTATCCCCGCAGGTCCCCCGACGGCGGCCGCCGAACTGCTCGGGCCGGCGCGGGGCGGGGACGAGCGGGCCTCAGCGCACGTGCTCCCCGGCGAAGGTGTGCAACGCGTCGGCGACGGTACGGACCTCGCCGTGCAGCGGCCGGTCGTCCTCGAAGGCCGCGGAGAGCGACAGAAGGGTGGCGGTCCAGTCGTCCCGGGAGGTGGCCTGCGCTCCGGTGAGGCGCAGGATCTGGGCGACCGCGAGCCCCAACGAGCCCAGCACCAGGTCGGCCAGGTCGAGTTGCCGCGCCACCCGCAGGGCGCTGGTCAGCGCCATCGGGACGACGTCCTGGTTGTCGACATTGGCGGGCACCGGCGTCACCGTCGCCGGCGTCGACAGCATCCGGATCTCGGAGAGATAGGCGCAGGCCGCCAGCTCCACACCCGCCAACCCGCTGTTGGCGCCGGGACGACTGGCGAGCAGCGGCGGCAGATTGCCGTTGCTGGCGGGGTTGACCAGGAGCGCGAGTTGCCGCTCGGCCACGTACGCGACCTGGTGGACGAGGGTGACGTGCTGGTCGGAGGCCAGACCCTGGGTGACTGCGTAGAAGTTGCCGGCGTGGAAGATCCCGTCGGTGCTGACCACCGGATTGTCCGAGCAGCCGTGGACCTCCCGGCTCAGCACGGCATCCGTCGCGTCGAGGAAGTCCAGGACGCTGCCCACGATCTGCGGCACGCAGCGCAGCGAATACTGCTCCTGCAGCTTACGCGCCGACGACGCGTCCTGCGGCTCGGTGATCTGCGCCCGTACCCAGGACGCCGCGAGCCGGTGACCGGCCGAGTTGCCCCGGGCCAGGGCCACCACCTCGCTGTACGGCTCGGCGTTGCCGCGCAGGACGTCCACGATGACGCCGGTCAGGGTGGCCAGGATCCAGCACTGCCGGCGGATACGTACGTGGTTGAGCACGGTGGCCGCCAGGCTGGCGCTGGTGCCGTTGACGAAGGCCAGCGCCTCCCTCGCGTGCCAGACGAACGGTTCGAGGTCGAGCGCGCGCAGTGCCTCACGGGCCGTCGTCACCTCGGATCCCCCGTCGGGCGACCAGGCCATCCCCTCCCCCGCCAGGCAACTGGCGGCGTGTGCCAACGGGATCAGGTCGCCGCTGGCGCTCACCGAGCCGAGGGACGGCACCACCGGGACGAAGCCGGCGTTGAGCATCCGGGCCAGGACGCTCCACCGCTCGGGCTCGATCCCCGAGAACCCCCTGGTCATCCCGCGCAGTCGCATCTCCATCATCAGTCGGGTCGTCTCCCGGGGCAGGTGGGGACCCTGCCCTACCGACAGGTGCGCGATCAGCCCGAGCCCGTGCCGCGTCGGGTCGTCGTCGGCAGAGAACTCGGCCAGCGGACCGAAGCCCCGGGACACGCCGTAGATCGGCAGGCCCTTGCTCGCCGTCCGCTCCAACAGCTCGTGACTCTCGCGCATCTGCTCCTTCAGCCCCGGGGTCAGCATGAGCGAGTGCTCATCCGACAGGAACTCTTCGAGGGTTGGTAGAGCATTCGTCTGAGAAGTCGTTGCCATGCGTCCGAACACTAGTCGATGTGCCACCGACCCCGCAGTCCAGCGCACGACGGCGCTCCTGCCGGCTACGCACCTTACGCCGGCGGCCGAACCGTTAGCCGGCTTGAGATCTGAGAGCGTCCCAGGCCGTCACGTATCCACATCAGACCGGTGGCCGCGGCCGTATCGGCGCGGTCATGCAGCGACAATATTCGGGCACCGCCGGGAATTCCATCGGCAACCTGCTCTCATCGGGGGTGAGATCCGGAGTATGAAGGTGACCAGGCCAGAGCTGTCCGGCTAAGCGCGCGGCGCGCGGCCGGAACGAGGGTTTTGAACCCGGGAGAACATCTTGTCGAGTCCCCTCAGGACTTGTCATTGGTTGTCAAAACCCCTTGTAACGGAACGTAGCCGAAGCAGGCTTGTCGTTACTTGCCTGAGGTTGTCGCTGAGCTGCAACGACATCGCTAGCCCTTTACCGTCCCTTGTCACTCTCCGCCAACATCTGGCCGGGGTTTTCGGGGGGTAAATGGGGGGTCCAAGTTGAACGTCCGCCACGCCTGACCGCCTACCGGCCGGGCCCTGCACATCTCATAGATCAAGTACCAACCAGACCTGCGGCAACCCGTCCTCGGTCAACTTGTCAATGTGACCTCACGCGGTGGCGGCGGTTGCGGTCAGGTTGAGGAGTCCTCAGAAACTGCCGCCGCGGGGAGCGGCGGCGCGATCGGCGCGGACTATAGTCACGCGGTGCAGCGAACAAGGCATAGGTTGAGGACGGCTCTGGCAGTTGGTGCCGTAGTCTCAGCTACTGCTTGGGCCTTGCGGAGCATGACACGCTTCGCTTCGACCCCGACCGCGACCCCAGCACCGACACCGGCAGTCAAGAACAGCCCTGCGACGACCGAGCTCGCGCCGGTGCCGCCGACTGACACCTCTTTTCCGGTCGAAGCGTCTCCCGTAGTCGCCCGTCGGTTCGACCGCGGATTCTGGCTGGTCTGGGCACTGCCCTTGACGGCTGTGGCGGTGATCTCTGTACTTGTTGCCTATCCGCTGTTCATCAGCGCCTACCCCGGCACGAGCGGACCGGTCCCGGCCGCGCCGAGAGGTGGAATTCTTCTGCTGATCGACGCCAAGGCACGCGGCCTTGACAACACCGCTGGCCGCACCATAGGCACAAAGCCGGACGCTGCCGTCAGCGCTGAGACGTGGCCTACGGGCTTCGACGGCGTCAGCGAACTACTCCTAAAACTGACCTTCTCAAAGGACGCGGCCGGTAGCCAATGGTACGTCGTCGCATCCGGACAGTACTTCCCTGATATGCGGCTGGACCGGAGCCTGTTCTGCGGACCCAAACTCGAGGTAGCGCAGGAAGCCGACCGCATACGATGCCTCGACACCGGCCTCAACGGGTCCACTCGCATCGAGTACCGGTACGGCGACCAGATCGGCTCGGCATCAGGCGACAAGATCATCGCTCCGATTGACTCCCTGGTCGGCTACGATGCTGCCTCCGCAGTGGTGATTACCGGGACTGTGTCGGCAGAACAGGACGTCCCTACACAGATCTTCATCCCCCACCGGAGCCCTCAGCTAGAGCGCCCCGGCGGGGACGAGATGGTGCGCCTCGCACCCATCGGAGTCGCAGATGAGGAGTGGGGCGGGCTTCGGACCGTGGGTGACGTCGCGACCGACTACGCTGGCGTCTTCGGCGAGTTCGCCGATGTGCAATCCGGACGGAAGCTGCGCTATCTGTCGATCTCCATGTTGCGCTTCAGCCTTGGAGAAGATGCCTTGAACGGCCGTGAGATTGCCTCGGCGATGCCACCCACTACGCTTCCGGACAAGCTGAGATGGGAAAAGGCCGGTGCGGGCATAGGTCCAATCTCCTACCGACTACACGACCCCTATAGCCAGGACCGCACCGCACTCCGGGCCTTCTGGGCTGGCCTGATCGCGTCCGCCGGGGCTGCCGCCGCTCTGTTGCTCCTGGAACAGGCACTTCAACGGTGTCAGAGACGGACCTGAGGCCTGTGTCGGATGCCCGCGCTGCAACCTCGTAACTGACGGCGGAGGCTAGGGCGACTGCGTCTATGTCCGGGACACGGCGACGGGCCCCACGGGCAAGGACGAAAAACATCTCAACATCAACCGAAACCTGCCCCGACCCACGGCTGGGTGTACGTGACCGGCCAAATGGAGCGACCATAGCAAGGTTCAACCGCCGACCGGCGTCGAGTCGGGCTGTCGGTCAGGTGATGTCGCCTCGTCACCGCTAGGCCTATCCCGTCATCGAGCGCCCGCCTGCGCGGTGCACAGGCGCGCGAGTCTCGACGGCCCGACCTTTGCAATGCGTGGAGCTCCTTGGACCGGCAGCGACGGGAGTCTTGTGGACCGCTGACGAGACCGGCGATACTGGGCCCAGCCCGTCGACTACTGACAATTGACTCTTCTTGAGGTGAGTGACGGTCGACCCGTGCTGACGGCCTGGGTGCCTGAGCGGGCGATCTGGGAGCCAGTGAGCTCCAACATGATCACGATGTGATCTCTTCTTGCGATGACGGGCGGCTCATCCGGCACTTCGCGTAACCGCGTACCGCAGCAGCCCACACGACCCTTGTCGTGTGGGCGGCCACCGCATGAGGAGAGATCCCGTGAACGACCTGTCGGTCGTCGGCCTGGACCTGCGCGCAGGCAGCAGCGTCCACGTCGAGGACGAGCCCAAGTACGTCTGGAAGGCCAAGGGATACGGCGGCGATGAGACCTTGGTCTGCTGGCACTGCTACCACGGCATGGACACCCCAGCCGGCACGCGCGTGCCGCTGCTGTGCCGGGGCGGTAAGAAGTACGGCAAGGTCCGGACGCACTTCGCCCACCCGAGCGGGCAGGCGCCACCGGGCGGCCACAGCCCCGAGACGCTATGGCATGCCAACGCCAAACAAACCATCCTGCGCTGGGCGAAGAACCAGCCCGGCGTAACCGAGGCACGCACGGAGTACTGGACCGCAGACGGGCGACGTCGTAGCGACGTCGAAATCCTGCTAGCCGACGGAACGCGCCTGGTCGTGGAAGTCCAGCAACAACCACTTACCGACGAGGACTGGACCCGCCGGCATCATGACTACGTCGCGGCGGGCCTGGTCGAGGTGTGGCTGTGGCACGCACGCCTCGGCGTACCGGGCATCGCCCGCGACGAACCCCAGTGCCACTGGCTGCTCTCCCCCGAACTCGACACAATCGGCATCCCCCTGGCCCACCCCCATGCCTTCGACGGCGACTGGTGGAACCGACCAGACCACCGCCTCCGCGCCCCGCACCACCCACCATGCCCGGGCGATCCGACCGAGACACGCTGGGCCGAGTTGACAGACTTCACCATCGGGCCCACGGGCTTCGCACTACCCACCACGGTGCTCGTCGAGCTTAGGAACCACGCGTCCGAGGCCGCACGCCTAGCAGAGACCAGGCGCCGGCTACTCACCACAGCATCAGCTAACACGGGGTCGGGGCGCGTCCCGCCCAAGCAGGCTGAGCCGATCTACAGCGTCGCGGCATGCAGACTTTCTGAACCGACCGGACCGGACTGGCACGAGGTCCACCGCATCGACGCACTTCCACCCGATGCCGATCCCGCGCTACGTCGCTACCGCTGCCAGATCTGCAACTGGGTAACCCCGGAGGCACTCACCGACGGGCTTCACAAGCTCATCGAATACCCATGAAGCTCGCGGAAAGTGCATTACTCCGCACTGGCGCTGCTCCTGGTGGCGTTCCCTCGCTGAGCCTGGTTCTGATCAGCTCCTCCAGGACCACGATCGGCACCGGTCAGAGGCGCCGGCCGTCGGCAAGTCGGGCGATGACCAGCTCGGCGCGATCCGGCGGCACGACGGCGGACAGCCTGGCCCGCTGTGCTCATGCCGTGATGTCGTACCCGCCGTTGGACGGAGGCCGCCCGAGGACTCAGCTCTCCCACGAGCGTGAGGCGAGTGTGGCCTTCGCTGTCATGTTGCGGTGGCCGCCAAGTCGTTGAGGGCTGCGTTGATCACGGGCCAACACATGCTGACGGTGTCGCGGTCCGGGGCGTGGCCCAGTTTTACCTGGGCATTGGGGTGCACGAGGTTGCGGTATTCGCGGAGTTTTCCAGCGAAGCCTCGGACATCGGCTTGTATCCATTTTTCTTTGTGGGCGGTCTCGATCAGGTCGTGCAGGGTCCATCTATTGAGCGGTTTGTCAGAGTTGGGCATGCGGGCCTTGATGGCGTCGAGGAGGACACCCTCCAGAAGGCTGCCGAGCATGATGATCGCGCTGGCGTAGGCACCGTTGCGGTCGCAGATGCGGGCCTCGTTGAGTCGGCTTTCCAGGACGATGGCGAGGTCGGCGTCGCGGACGATGTCTGCCATGGCCACGTGGAGAATGACGTCTGGTGACTGTTGTTCTTGGTCCTCTGGCTGCTTGTAGGGCCGGATAACCGGTCGCCCTCGGTTGTGCGCGATCTCGAAGCCTTCGACGGCGAGGACGGTGTTGAGTAGCTTGGTGACCTCCGCGGCTGCGAGGGGCTCGTTGCGATGGACGTACTCACGCTGGTCAGCAAGGCGGCAGACGAGCGCGTCGATGGCCCCGGATGTGTTTCGACGTTGACGGAGCTGGTTGGTGAGCCAGCTTCGGCGCTGGTCGCCGTTGTAGGGCGCGACGTTCTCCCAGCCGGCTTGTTGGAGAAGCTTGGGCAGTTCGGCCCCACGCCGGTACACCGGGAAGTCGTCGCCGCCGCAGGCGATTCGGGCGATCTCGTCGAGGGTGTTGTCGTCGATACCTTCGAGCACCGGGTCTCCTAGAGGTCGTCTTCGTCGTCGGACAGGGCCGTAGGTCTCCAACGTGGCTGCTGACGCGGCGCGGCGGGCAGTGAACGAGGTTCAATCCCTCGTTGCTGCAGTTGCTGCCAGAGTGGTTCGAGGGCGGCAACGGGGTCATGAAGGTATTCGCTGTCTCGGATGCGAATGAACTGCCAGCCGGCTCGGCGCAGCTCCCGCTCGCGGTGTAGCTCCTGCTGTGCCTGGTCGGGTTGTCGGTTCCGCGACGGTGTATCGCACTCGATGGCGAGCCGGCCGTTGTCGCCGACGACCACGAGATCGATGGTTCGGCGGTCGACTGGGTAGTGCGGGACTGCGGCGTAGCCGCGGCGCCGCAGCTCCAGGAAGACGCGTTGCTGCAGTAGGCACGTGAAGGGGTCGGTCCGGCTGTCGGGCGCGACGTCGTCGAGGTCGGGGTCGATGGTGAGGGTTGCCGGAGGGTGGAGCATGTAGGTGAGCAACGAGTGGCGGAGGTCGGCGGGGTTCAGGGTCGCTGGCGGCACGGAGGTGAACAGCCAGAGTTGGTCACGGGCGCGGCTGGCGGCGACGTTGTACCGACGTTGCTCGGTGCGGCCGGTGAGGGCCTTCTTGGCCTTCGTTACGACCATGGACAGCAGGATGACATCGCGTTCATCGCCTTGGAAGTCGGGCGGTTGGCCGACTCGAATTTGTCGGTGGCGTATGTCGGCCGGGTCGATGCGCTCGTAGAGCAGCTTTTCAATAACTTGTGTCTGTTTGCCGCTCTGCAGCGCGATGATGCCGAGGGTCTTGTTGCGGTACATCGGATCATCGATGATCTTCTGCACGTGATCGATGATGGCGTTGGCCTCGACCTGGTTACGCAGGGTCGTCCTTTGTCCTTCCTCCACTGCGTCGTCGACCTGCACCACTCTGAGGGGGTCAAGGCGGTCGGCCCCGAACTGGCGGAGCGGGATGAGCCTGTTGTCGTAGAACTGCGCGGAGGACCATCCGATGATCTCGGGCATGCACCTGAAGTGTTCGGAGAGCCGAACGACGTCGGAGAAGCGGGAGGCGAGGAGTTCGTAGAGGTTGGAGCTGGGGAGGAAACCGTTGCGGAGGTTGAGTGGCATATCCGCTAGGTGCTCGTCCAGGCTGTCCTGGACGGCCTCGGAGTCGTTGTTGTTCCGGTAGTTGGCGCCGGGCGCGCACTGCTTCTCGTCGCCGACGACGATGACTCGTGGGGCCAGCCAGAGGAGAAATAGGCTGTCGACGCTGGCTTGGCTTGCTTCGTCGACGATGATGACGTCGAAGGTGTTAGGTTGCGGTGGGATGGTGTCGGTAACGGCTGACAGGGGCATGACCCAGGCTGGAACGGCCTGTTGAGCGTGTCTCATCGCGTCGAGCGCTGCGGTGAGATACCGGTCCTTACTTCGGCCCTGCCCACGGCCGTAGGCGCCCATGTTGGTCTTGTAGGACTGGAGCGCCTGGCGTTGCTGCTCGGTCATGCGTTTCAGGCAGTGCTGCAGAGCCTGTTTGCCGGCTAGCTCTGCGGTGACGCGGTTGAGCTCTTGTTCTATGTCGTCGATGTGCTGCTCGTGGATCTGCTCGGTGTCTGTCTGCCTGATGATCTGGTGAAAGGCGGCTGCGACACCCCAGGCCCATGCTGCTTCGATATCGTTGAGGCGGCTTTCCCAGGTGCGATCGTCGAGGTTCTCGCTGATCTGGTCGGCGAGTGCGCGGTGGGCGGTGGAGAGCCTCTGGAGCAGCTGTTCGCAGCGCTGCTGTGAGTCCTTGTCGCTCCTGGCCAGATCCAGTTGTCGCCGAACTGCTGCGTAGCGATCGATGTCACCACGGCTAAGGGCAGCGGAGAGATCGACGATTTCGGGGGCGGCGTCTGGGTTTCGGCACCAGGTCTGCACGGTGTTGGTGAGGTCTGCCATGGCCGCAGATGCCTGCCGCGCCCCGGTGATAGTGGTGCGGTTGTGGCCGACGCGGACGAGGAGGTCCCAGTCTTCCAGGCTGCGGACCGTGAGGCGGATCCCGTGGCTGCGCAGGAGGCGTTCGACGGTGTCGCGGGCTGCGGCGAGTGTCCGCAGGGCGGAGGCGTTGTGCGAGATGTCGCGCAGATGCGCCACTCGACGGCGAAGCGGCCCGTGGAAGGTCGGCACTCCGACCTGGGCCCACGCTTCCAGGGCGGTGGTTACGGCTGTTTCGGCCTGGAGGAAGGTGGACAGCGCGGTCAGCTCGGAGGCGGTGGCGGGCGGGGCCCCGTCTACCGTGCAGTTCTGCAGCAGGTCGGTGGCGTCGAGCTGGGCCCGTGGAGGCAGGTAGCGGCGCAGGCGTCGGCCAGTGGCCAGATGTTTGCGTAGACGCTTGGCTTGGCCTGAGAGGCGGCTGAGATGGGCTGTGGTCAGGGGCGTGGTGCCCAGGTCGATCTCGCAGTCGCTCAACGCTGTCAGGGCACGTACGTGGGGCTCTGCTTCTCGCAATTCGGCGAATAGGGCCTCCCAGTAGGCAGGGCTTCGCCGTGCCAGGAGCGCCTCGGCGGCACCGCGCCGCCAGTCTGCAGGGTCCCAGTCGCTGATGGCATCGGGCAGGCCGCAGGTCGCCAGAGCGTCGGCGGCAACCGCGACGTGGCGTTGGATCTCAGTAAGGGTGGGGTCATCAAGGGTAGTCAGTGACCATGCGGTGGTGGTGTGGTCGGAGCCGATGATCCGTTCGGCGTCAGCGATGGTGTCGGTTATCGCGGCGACGTCCGCGGCGAGGGGGATCTCGTCGGAGTCGGGGATGAGTTGCTTGGCTCGTGCGGCGCGTTGTGGTGTGGCGGTGGTGAGGAGCCGCCACAGCTCTTGGGCTTGGTCGTTGAGCAGGGGCGGGTCACTGGAGGCGTCTGCGGGCAGGGGTTCGATCCAGCAGTGCCGCTCGCGGCCGGCGCGGAGTTGTTCGACGATCTGCGCCAGGGTGCCACCGTAGCCATCGGCGATCGGCGGGTGCGTCGTGTACTCCTGTTCGCGAACTACGCCCAGCTCACGCATAGCTCGCTCGAGCCGGGCCTGGAGATCTACCCGCTGTCCCCGAAGTCGGGTGATGTCTTCTCGCAGCTCGTCGACGGTGACCGTGGAGGACAGCTCCGACAGGGCGGTGATGCTGCGGTCAAGTTCGTCTGTGCCGGTTCGCTGCATGCCCGTCATCAGTACACACAGTTGCCTGACCGACTCCGGAAGCTTCTTGCGAAGCACGCGTAGCGCTTGATCCTTCTGGCTCGTGATGAGCAGCCTCTGGCCCTCGGCGAGCAGCGCACAAATGAGATTGGCGATCGTATGGGTCTTGCCCGTGCCTGGTGGGCCCTGCACGACGACGGTCGTGTCGTCGCTGAGCTTGGCCAGTACCCGGCGCTGCTCCCGGTTGCTGGGGAGCGGGAATAGCGGATCGTCGCTGTTGACCAGGCGGTCAGGGCCTGCGTCCTTGAGCCAGTTGCGGCGCTGCGTAGCCTCGATCGGGGTCACCAGTTGCGCCAGGCTGAGAGGGGTAGGAGCGTCTATGGCCTCGAGGCTGTCGGCGATAGTCCGGTAGACGCGCTCTAATCCCTTGCGGTCCCGACGACGGAGGTACAGAGCTGGAGCGAGGGTCAGCCGCGTTGTGTCTGCTTCATCGTGGACCGGGGGTTCCCACCGTTCTTCAGCAAGGTGCAGGGTGCGTTCCCAGCAACGACGCCGCCACAACTGCAAGAGGCGCACAACCTCTGGCGCAAAAGGGTGTAACTGATCTTCCGGCCCGAACCAGGGCGATGCAAAGCGTTTGTGGCGAAATCCGTCCTGAGGCGTGAGGAAGTCCTGATCCTCGATCTTCATGCGCTGATCAAGGGGCAAGACGACCTGCAGGCTGTCGGTGGCTTGGTCCTCAACGATGGCCACGTTCCAGACCAGAAGGTGCCGGCGAATGGCCCAATGGCCGGCGGCGCTGGAGGTAAGGAGGCCGACACCCAGCACAAGCTCCTCTGCATCGCCACGTTGCTGGGACAGTCGCTGCAGTCTCTCCAGGTGGGTGTAGGTCGCGCGCTCCTCCGTCATGCTGCGTTCGTGCTCGGCCCACTTCGTCCACCTGGCGAGCCACGCCTCGTATGACTGCCTGGTGGAATCGGAGACGGCGCCGTCAGCGGCCGAACCTGTCGGGGAGAGATCGAGCTGGGGTGGCGGGCCGTCCGGATTGCCATACTCCGTGTTGTCCAGCAGGGGCCGGAGCATTCTTGGTGGTTCGGGTGGTTCGGGGGGTGGTGGGTAGGTGACCTGCAGGACCACCCGCCCGCGAGCGGGCACCTTTTCTCCAGGCGGTCTGCGGAACCAGTAGGCCTTGGAGTCGTCGATGGGGTTGCAATCCAGTCGTTCACTGCTCTTGACCTGCGTGAGCAGGTGTGTCACAAGGCCTTGGGTCAGTCGTTTGACGTTAGGACTCGTCGGGGACACGGGGTCCGACACTGTGCCTCCTCGGGCTCGCCCAGCCCAACAGGCTGCACGTAGGCAACTACCGCGTGCAACCACCTGACGGAAGATAGACATCTACCAGCCGGGCACCCATCAGAGATAAGCGCTGGCGAACTTGTCGCCGAGCAATGGTGTCCCGCCGCCGCAGTTGCCAGCAGCGCCGCCAACCGGCTGGCCGCGCTGCCCGATCCTGCGGGTTCGGCGGGGATTGCGCCCACACGACAGCTCAAGATCGGATTCCGCATCAGGCTCGCCGTCCGCACGGTGACCATGCCGACAACGCGACCATCGCTTGCGCTCACCGCGTGAGCACTGGTGCCGGTTAGCGCTTCTATGCTGATCAATCGGCGGCCCGAGCAGGCCGCCGATTCACCCTGCAGGAGGCGACTGATGGAGACGATTGAGCAGGCGGACGTCCTCAACGAGGCGATGCAGAAGGTGGCTCCGGAGGTACAGAACTCCTTCGGTCAGCGACTGATGGCTCACTTCTGTGCGAGCTTCGCGGCACGGGTGCATGCGACGCTGAACGAGAGGGGTTACGAGATTCGCGAGAAGACGCGCGCGAGGAAGGCTACGACCGCAGCCAAGAAGGCGGTGGGGACGAGGACGACAGCAAAGCACGCCGAACGACTGGCAGACTGACCTTACCGACCCAGGTCGAACACCGGTACTGCATCCCTTGGGGGGCGCACCCCGCCCGAGCGAGGGCCCGGGCGGCGATCTCCCTGGTCTGGGTCACCCCACGTCGCAGTAAGCGGCGTGCCGATAGACCCGCTCATCGTCAGTGCAATTTCCTCCTGAAGCCTTCGAGCTTGAGCGCCCGACGCGCGACCTCAACGCCGCCGGCAACTCCACGCCGGCCCCACGACCCCGCAGAAGTTCGCAGCTGACGCGCCACCGTCCACCCGGCCGTTCCGGAGTAGCTTCCACGGGAGGGCTGGCGGCAGCGCGTCGGCAATCTGGCGCAGCCTCTCCGTCACCTGCCGCATCCGCTGCTTGATGGATCCCGCAGCAACGTCGCCACCTCTCCCACCACGACCGCGGCCAGCGGCCGCAGACTCCGCACCGCTTGGGCCTGGACCTTCAGCTTCTCGTGGTCGAGCAGTCGGAGCAGCAGCATGGCGTCCGCCACCGAGCTGGGGTCGGTCAGCGGCGGCGATCGCCCCATCGACTCGACGGCCTGGGGAAGCCTGCACGGTAACGATGCCGCGCGTCCATACCTAGGTGGCGGACCCGGCCAGGGCCAGCGGCGCGTCGTCATCCAGGTATCTGGCGACGGCAGCATCCTGGCCGGCGCGAACCAACCCGGTCAACGCCACCACCTGCACCTCGGCCCGGGCCGAGCGAGCCAGCCGGCGCAGGACGTCATGCCGGCAGGTCCAGACCGCGTCGCGGCACGAGGCCTCCGCCGAGTCAGGTCGGGTCGTGGGCGACCTTCGTTGGCAGTTCATCCCGGGTCTGTTGGGAAGGTATCGAAGAGCCACCTGGCTGCGTCGTTTCCCCTGCGTGCGTGCCGGCGGGCGGCCCCGTCCACACCTGGCAGATGTGGTCCGTCAGCTCCGCTGCCCGCGCCTCGATATCGGCATCACGCCACGCGTCGGGATGGTCCTTGATCAGGTCCTTCGACAACACCAGCAGGCTGTACTTCTCCAGGAGACTGCGCTTACCCAAGCCGGCCTCGCCTCCGGAGGTCATGCCCGCAGCCTCCGTGTCGGTCCACGGCCGATTCGACAGGGCGCCGTTGAGACTCTTCGCCACCAGGGTGAGGTTGCCAAGGGTCTGAATGCGTCGGTCACGGTCCGCTGCTTGCTCGGGCGTGAGCCGCGGCTCAGGGTTCCAGTGGGTCTGCCACGACCGGGGCATCACGTGTTCGATCTCGAGCTTGGCCGGGAGCGCGATGTTCTCGTGAAACTTGGTGCGAAGCTTCTTCTCGATCGCTTCCAGTACGACGCGCAAACGCGATTGGCGCAGGTATCCATAGAGCTTGAGCGAGGGAAGCTCGGCCTTCATGGTGGCGTCAGTAGGCCACAGACGCGCATCCGCCCGCTGGTCCGCGAGGAAGTTCCGGACCGTGTCGCCGGCCGTGTCGATCGGTGACCGGTCGAGGAGCTTGAGGATGGAGACCATGGTCTTGTTGACGTCCTTCATCGTCATCCGGAGCAACGTCCGGCGCATGACCCAGCTCTCCAGTGCCTTGAGGGCGATCTCCAGCTGCTTCTCAGGCACCTTGTGGTTGTCCGACAGCAGCCACAGCAGCAGCGGGCTTGTCGCGGCGAGTCCCATCGTCTCGATGACCCGCGAGTAGAACGACCCCTGAGCCGAGTCCTCGGGGAGATTCGCCAAGGCGCGGTAGGTGTCGGCATCCTTGCGAAATTCGCTCAGGAGCTTGTCGGCGCCGTCAGGGCTGGACATGTAGGGCGCGGCGTACTCGGTGAACACCCGGAAGACCTGCTCGGTCTTCACCTCGTCGCGCAACCGCATGGTGAGCCAGTACTGCACGAAGATGTCGATGCGGGAGCGCTGGTGGCGGCCCTGCACGATCTCGGCCCGCCACCAGTCATCGTCGAAGTCGACCCAGTGCGTCTCCGACCAGTCCTCGACGTCAGCGCCGGCCTTCACACCCCGCTGGAACACCCAGTTCTTGATCAGGTCGGCCTTGAGCAGCGGCGTCCCACGGTCGTTCAAGGTCTCGAAGATCGGCTGGGAGTCGTCGTGGCCTGTCAGATTGATCGCGACGATGTACAACCCATCGCGCAGCGTTGCCGACAGCGCCTCCGCACGGGCCTGCTCGGAACCCGGCGGGGTGTTGCCATCGTCGTCAGGCGTCCCGGTCAGCCAGGCGTGAGCCTCCTTGGAGAAGAACTCGTGGGCAGAGATAATCCGGTGCTCCCCCACCCAGCCGGGCTTGGGATCCATCGCGTGCGCGAACGCAGTTCGGTCATGCTTCGACGGCCACAACTTGAACCGCTCAGGCTTGCCCTTGAAGGCCGACGAGCGGTTGAGAATTAGCTCTTCGAGGTCCTCAGCGAGGAGGTCGTGCCCACGCTCGGCAACTGCCGCCTGGACAGCATCAATCATGAGCTGGATCGTGGTCATGCGCTGCTGCCCGTCGATCACCATGTGCCGAGTGACATCCCCAACCACCGGAGGCTTCGACTCGTAGACAACCGCGCCCAAGAAGTGGTGTGGCACAGTCGGCTCGGCACCGGCGGCGACGACACGGCTCTCGGCGACCCGGACCACGTCGGCCCACAGCGGCGCCCACTGATCTTCCTCGTTCCAGACATACGGCCGCTGGAACGGCGGGATCTCGTAGTGCATCTTGCCGTCGAACAACTGACGAGGACTCAGCGCGTCTGCCTTCACTGATGCCACTCCCACTCAACCACGACGGGGACCTATGCCATCCTGCCAAAGGGCTCCGACAGCGTGACGCCCCGACGGAAGCCCCGAAGTGAAGTGACCCCCTGAGACCGGACCCGATGTTCCCCGGGTTCGGTGGAGTCGGGTTGGTTGACTCGTCAGGCTCGTCGCTCGTTGAGAAGAGACGTGCCGAGAAGATATCCGATCGAGTTTCGTCGCAGGGTCCTCGATCTGCTCAAGGCCGGCCGATCAGTCGCGGAGCTGGTCCGGGACTTGGAAATCAGCGATCAGACGATCTACAACTGGCGCCGCCAAGACCTGATCGACACCGGCCAGCTTCCAGGTGTCACCTCCACCGACCAGGCAGAGCTGGTAGCGGCTCGACGGCGTATCACCGAGCCAGGTGGGATGTGGCCGTTCACCACCGGCGGTCGATTCCCATTCCCATCGGTCCCGTCCTACACTGACCGGTATGCCCGGCGGCATTCCGTACTCCACCGGGCGCCGTAACACCAGGCCAGACCGCTTCGGCGCGTCGGCGCCGGGGGTTATGGCACAACGAAGCGGGCCCCTGATCCACCGGGTGGCCGCCCGGCGGGGAGCCCGCTCCGCCGCTGAAAACGAGGTTAGTGACCCTGCCGCTCAGGTGGGGTCACACTCGTTTCTGGGCTGGTGAACCGCTATACCAACCCGCTGTCGCTGAGGATGCGGTACAGCGTCCCCAGCGCGCTGGCGATCTGAACGACCTCGACCGCCATTGCCCTGACTTTCCGCCACCGGTTGGCATCCCATCGGGGCCCCTTACGTCGCCGGCGATGCCGGCCCTTCGGTGCTGCCACCGAACCTCCCGTCCTACTCCAGGGGAGCCACCTTGACCCCCGCGGGGAGCGACAAGGTGAGACGAGCGTTTCCGGTGTTCGCCAGGACCGGACACATGCCGTGCGGCCGTGCTCGTCCTGACTGGACCTCAGGCTACGAGAGCCCTCGAATCCTCTGCAACAACGTGCGCCGATTGGCGGAGCGCTTGCCGCCCGCTGCATGCAGGTACGGAGACGGTGCGCCCCCACCCGTCAGAGCTGACGAGCCTCGGCTAGCTCCGCAGGCGGTCAGGCGCCGTCAGCGCCTGGCGCGACCACCTTGGCGGCTGAGGTGTCGGCTGGACCGACGCCGTCGACGCCTGCTCCCGAACTGGAGAAGCTGTGTGGGCGGCGTGCCGCACGGCCAACCCTGGGTAGCACGACCTGTTCGCCGCCATCGCGAACTGAGGCAGGCGCCTTCCAAGCCTCAGGCCTGAGCCGTACGCAGTGCTTTTGCGGGCTGGCCGCGCTCATCCTTGCAACGAAGTGGCCGAGCCGTCTGTGCACTGGATGTCGATAACGGCCACCGTGATGTTGTCCGGGCCGCTATGGCCGAGGGCTGTCGTGATCAGGCGCTCTACTGCATCCGCTGGGGTCGGGCTGGCAGCCAGTGCGACATGTATCAACCCCCAAAAGGGATGTAGGAGCTGAGTCCGTTGGAGCACAACAGATATCGGTGCAGCAGACCCTCCAGAGCCTCGATGAACGATGTCACCACGATCACCGAGTGGGCGGCCACCAGGCGCTGCGTCCGATCAAACCGACCCAGCCCATACGCCCGCTCATGAATCCGACCCACCACTGCGTTGCCCCAGGTGACCAGCTCATCGCGCAACGCAAAGAGGTCGACCCCACCTACCGTCCCGACTGTGACCGCTCCTGCGGTGACGCCAGCCAACCGACTGAGCCAGCCCGCCTCGTCCGTCTCGCCACCAAGCAGCCGCACTGCATCGACGGAAGCAAGCTTCCTGGCCGCCATGCGCGGCAATTTAGCCGAGCACGACAGCTGAGCCAAGTCCTGAAAGGACAGTTGACGGCTCGCACCCTGCAAGAAGTAGGCAGGGCTTCCCGGGCATCCTCCATCACTGCGGAAGGACTATGAAAAAAGAGGTTCACCCAGACCTCCGAATCTGCATTGAGCCGATCCGGCTGATGAACATCGTGACTCGGTCCGTTCGTTCCACGCCAACCCAGATGCGGGAGATAGGGCGTCGCGCAGCTGTGGAGCGAGGGATCGACCGGTTCCTCTGTTCACTGTCCAGAAGTCGGCAGCACCAGGGAGTCGACATCCGCCTGCGCCCAAAGCTCCCTTGTTAAACTTGGCCGTCCGTACCAGCGAGCCGTGAGCCATTTTCATCCTGCGTAGCGGTCGGCTTCGACGCGGTGCAGGACGAGGATGGCCTGCA